>CAZUSV010000176.1:0-9201 GCA_964622645.1 uncultured Anaerolineales bacterium | reverse complement strand
TGCTCCGCACCCCTGCCACCCCCTATTTTCGGGCTTCTTGTCAATAGCATGACATTTTCAAGGTAGCTACGCCAAAAACTACGCTCCACTCGAAAGTCACCGGCAAACATCCGGTGATTTTTTTATTGACAACTTTGAATTTTCCCGGAAACTTATGTAGTAGATACACTGTACATAATTCCCAAAGAGTTTCTGGGAAAATTGTTCAACAGCTTACTTAGAAACTATCTGAAAAGACCCCAGGGATTTCCAAAAGAATACTTTTACCACTGAAACAATAACCTGCGAAACACCTTTTTGAACTGAATGATGGACAAATCCCTGGGGTCTGGTTGGTAGAATTTACTTTTTAAGACGCTTTCTTATACATTGCTTAGGCCGACCGGCCTAAGCAAGAATTTGAACGAACTTACTTTGCAGTGAACTATACTTCCGATAGAATCTAGTCGAACTTTTACCTTGTTCAGGTTGTATTGAGTTTAAGTCAATCGGCTTTCTTTTAGTCGCATCTACTCAACCAAACAGGGAAGTTCCCGAAAAATGAGCCGCACTCATTCTTCGGGGCAATCCATTCCACTGCTATGTAGATACAATAGACATAGATACAGGAGAGTTTCAATGAAATACCTGCGCATCGTTCTGCTCATGCTCATTTTTGGGGGACTTCTATCCGCATGCGATACCTTTCAGCCATCGCAACTATGTGGCGAAGAAACCGAAGCCGATCACCAGGCTTTCACCCAGACCTTCTCAGAGATGCAGCTGGTCAACCTGGATGGTTCGTATGTCGAAAACAATGGCGATCAAGTCGGTCGCGTCTTCGAAAGTCCTGCGTCGCTGGCCATCACGCTCACCAGCCGCGCTGATATTGAGTTACGGCTATGCATTTTCGGGACGAAGAGAAATGGCGAAATCGTTTTTGACGAATCCTTCAACTTGGCCGCAGGGCAGGAGAGCATCAGGTTGGGAGAATACCCTAAAGGTGCCTATATTGTCCGGGTTTATGCAGACACAAAATTGGTCGAAAACATCTCCTTCCTGGTCAGATAAAGTCAATGGATCATTTCAGATCGATCTACACTACCCAGGCGGAGGCATATCATCAGTTGATCGCCGCCGAGGACGTCGACGGGAATCTCTTACGGGAATTAGAGAGGCTTGCAGATTTTAGAGATAAACGCCTCCTTGACCTGGGTTCTGGCAGTGGTCGTATTGCGTTGCTGCTACACGGCCAAACATCTCAAACCATTGCGCTCGACCTGTACGCAGCCATGCTCTCCGAACAGGTCCAGCAACGCGCCAAGGTTGCTGGCGGTTGGGATTTAGTACAGGGAGATATGCACGCCCTGCCCATCCAGGACCACTGGGCGGATATGGTCATCGCAGGTTGGGCTTTAGGCCATTTCCAAGACTGGTATGCTGGGGATTGGCGAACACGAGTCGACCAGGTAATCTCCGAGATGAGCCGGGCATCCAAACCCCAGGGGTTCCTGATCATTATCGAGACCCTGGGGACAGGCAGCCTCGAACCCGCACCTCCCCACCAAGGGCTGGCTGAGTATTATGAAAGGCTCGAAGATACATGGGGATTCAAGAGACGAGAAATCGGGACCGATTACCAATTCAAAAGCGTCGAGGAAGCTATCGAAAAAACAGAGTTCTTCTTTGGCCGCGAGCTATCTGAGAAAATACGCTCCAACAACTGGTCACGCCTCCCAGAGTGGACAGGGGTATGGGTAAAAAATGCAAGTGGACACGGATTACGCGGATGAACACGGAAAAAAATTATAAGAAAATCCGTTTGATCCGTGTCCCAAAAATCCAGCTTATTCTTTTTTGAACTCGAAAGCAGTGATATAGGCGTAATTGCCAGACCAATCGCCGGCGAAGACGCGCAAACCATCGGGAACTACAGCCACGCCAGAAATCGAATAGAACATGCCCTCCGTCCAGGGCTTCTCACCGTCTTCGACATCAGCGCCGAATTGACCGACGACATCTCCGTCGGGATCTAGCTTGAGCACACCTTCCGGCGACCAGATGGCAACGTAGAAATAACCAAAATTATCGATGGCTACGTCTTGAGGGCTGGCGAAGTACAGCGCATCTTCTCCGACCTTGCCCAGGAATGTGCCATCTGGAGAATATTTTAGCAACACATCTCCGAACCAGTCCACGAGGTAGAGGTTCCCATCAGGTCCAAAGTCCATCTCCTCGATGCTCGGATCTTCGAAATCGATGCGGAATTCACGCTGGTACGTGCCGTCAGCGCTGAAAACCTGGATGCGGGTGAAATCCTCTCCGGCATCGGTGGAATTTTCATCCAACACATACAGCTCACCATCAGGACCCACCGCCAGGGAATCTGGGCTGAAGGTTCCGAACTGGCCTGGGCCGTTGCCCTGCTCCCCGAACCGGGAAATCAGTTCGCCGTTTGGCGAAAAAACAAATACTTCATTGGCGCCCCAATCGGCAAGGTATATAGTCGCATCTGGAGCAAGCTGTACATCTGAAGGCATCCAGATATCTTCGTGACTGATCACATTTACCAGAGTGCCTTCATCCACATTATAGACACGCACACCAAAGGTATCATCCACCACGTAGAGCCGACCATCAGGGCCGATGTCCATACCGCCGAGGCCACCCATTTGTCCCTCATCCGAACCCGTTTCGCCCCCGGCGCGCCACAGGACGCCTTCGATATTCCCCGTCGCCGATGGCGGGGCGCTGAGGTCTTCCCCGGCGCCCGCAGGATTTCCAACCAGTTCTACGGCATCGATCTCATTCCAGGGATATTCGAGCACGCTCTGATCGATGGTGATCTTGACCCCCTTGACCTCGTAATCCACGCTCGGGGTAACCGTCAGAACATAGGGACAACCTTCGATGATCTTTTCAGGCACACCTGTATAAACGCTCTCATAGGAGCCATCGCTGTCGATCACTTCCACTTTGACGACCTGGTTGGGGGCGGAGGTTTGGATGATGTTGATCTCGGTGGGGATTACCGCTTGATCGTAAGTCAGCTCGATCCACTCTACCGAATACCCATCAGAAGAAGCCCAGGCCGTATTCACGGTTCCACAATAATCGATCAATGTGTCTGGTTCGCCGGTGGCCTGCATGGCAGCCCAGTTTGGCGTATCATATTGCGAGCTGGCCGTGGCCGCGCTGGCCCATTGACGGATTTCGTCAGCAGTCTCATCTAGCTCTTCGAAGCTGAACTCGACCTCGGCGGGCTCGAAGAACTGCACAGTCGCCAACACAGCCTCAAAATAAGATTCGAGCTCATCTCCCCAGCGCGCCTTGGGAGCCGATCCCATCATGGTGAACTCTTGCGTTGGTGTGACTGCCACGACGACAATGCGGCCAGCCATTTCTACATCACCATCAAAGCCATGTACATCCACAGCATAGCCGGGGACGCCGTCTACGCTGACATCGCGTCGATCAGACAAATTGATGTCCTCGCCTTCCATGCCCTCGACAGAATCCTGATAGAGACCTTCCAAATCGACACCATCTTCATTCGTGCCTCCCACCAGAATGAGGCTGACTTCATCCGAATCTGGCGCGACCAGGCTGGCCAGGCCGATGAACTCTTCTGTTTTGAAGCCAGGGACAGTTTGGAAAGAAAATCCACCCTCTTCGCTGCGCATCTCATCCCCCAGTTGGGTATCGGGAGCATCTTGGGCAGCTTCGGCTGGAGCCTCGTCAGAAACCTCGTCTTGAGAGGGTTCAGCTTGCTCCTGGGCTGGTTCGATTTGGGGAGCTTCTTCTTCAGCTGCTCCACCCATAACCGTTTGACAGGCCAGGCTGGCGAGTACGAGTACGATAAGAGTAATGATGAAATAAGATGATTTGGTTTTCATTGCGCTACCTCCTGCAAAACCAAGCTGTTTATTATGTAAAACCAGTATATCTACTCAGACACGGAACGGATTACTCCGAAAAATGGGTGCGAGCGGGGGGTGACACCCCCCGCTCGCACCCATTTTTCGGGAACTTTCCCATTTGGCTGAGTAGATACCAACCAGTATACGTACTATATATCAACAATCCCCCTGGTGACAAGAGGAGCTTGCTAAGTTGTTAACTACAGATTATTCCTTACCTTCCAAAAGTGCGTAACATTAACCCTTAAAAAGGGTAAGCAAACTCACTCCTCATCCTTCAAGAACTTCTTTTGCCATTCGTATAGACGATTCAAGGCTTCGATAGGCGAAAGGGTGCTAAGATCCAAGCCTTCTAACTCATCCAACAAGGGATTTGTCTCTGGGAAGAGGTTCAACTGCTGGGGCACGTTGGGGTCGATTTCCACCGTCTTGCCTGAGGTGGCTTCTAACTGGCGCAAGATCTCATCGGCTCGTTGGATGACCGGACGCGGCAAACCGGCTAACTGGGCCACATGGATGCCATAAGAACGGTCGGCGCCGCCGGGCACGATCTTGTACAGGAACACGACCTCACCATCGGCTTCACTTACGGCGACATTGTAATTGCGCACGCCGGGCAGCAGTTCGGCTAACTGAGTCAATTCGTGATAGTGGGTGGCGAAGAGAGTCTTGGAGCGCAGTTTGGGGTGGTTGTGCAGGTATTCGACGATGGCCCAGGCAATCGAGACGCCGTCATATGTGCTGGTGCCGCGGCCGATCTCGTCCAGGATCAGCAGGCTGCGTTGGGTGGCATGGTTCAAGATGTTGGCGGTCTCGACCATCTCGACCATGAAAGTGGACTGCCCGGCGTGGATCTCGTCCTGAGCGCCGATGCGGGTGAAGATGCGGTCCACCAGGCCGATGCGCGCCGAGGTGGCCGGGACGAAGCTGCCCATTTGGGCCATCAGGGCGATCAAGGCCGCCTGTCTTAATAAAGTGCTTTTGCCCGACATATTCGGGCCGGTGACGATGCGTAAGCGCTCGCCCTCCTCGTAGACGATATCATTGGGCACAAAGCGTTTCCCGGAGACCATTAATTGCTCCACGACCGGATGGCGCGCCTCGCGGATATCCAGGACATCCTCCGAGAGCACTTCCGGGCGCACGTAGCCGTTCAGGGCAGCCACTTCCGCTAAAGTGGCCAGCACATCCAAACGAGCAATGGCGCGCGCCGTAGCCAGCAGCCGATGCCCAACTGCTGCCAGGCGAGCGCAAATTTCATGGAACAAACGCCGTTCGATCTCTTTGATCTGCTCTTCGGCGTTGAGCACCAGGCTCTCGTATTCTTTCAATTCGGGGGTGATATAACGTTCAGCACGCACAAGCGTCTGCTTACGAATATATTCCTCTGGCACCATTTCAGCGTTGGCCTTGGTGACCTCGATATAGTAGCCAAAGACCTTGTTGTAGCCCACCTTGAGGGTCGAGATGCCCGTACGCTTCCGCTCCTGGGGCTCCAGATCCTTGATCCACTCACGGGCGTGCCGAGAAGATTCTAAGATGCCATCCAGTTCCTGGGCAAAACCCTGCCGGATGACGCCGGTTGTGCCTAATGTCGCCGGGGGCTCATCGGCCAGGGCGTTCTCGAGCAGGTCTAACTCCCTGGCACAGAGATGGAAATCCTTCAGGATGCTATCAAGTGCAGATTCAGCAGTGGGAAAGAGGCTGCGCAAGCCAGGCAGCAATCGCAAAGTCTCTCTAAGAGCAAGCAGATCTCTGGGTTGGGCAGTCCCTCCCACCACCCGGTTGGTCAGCCGCTCCAAATCGGCAACCGGCTTGAAGGCGGCGCGCATCTCTGCTCGCGAAAGTCCATCATCAAAGAAATATTCCACCCCCTGCTGTCGCCCGATAATTTGATCCACATTCAGCAGGGGCTTGCTGACCCATTGACGCATCAGGCGTTTGCCCATGGGCGTGACGGTACGGTCCAGGACACCCAACAAAGAGCCCTCGACACGCTGGCCGCGGATGGTTTCAGTGAGCTCCAGGTTGCGGCGCGTGGGAGCATCCAGAGTCATGAACTCGGTCAGATGATAGGCACTCAGACCAGTCAACAGATTAAGGGCTGCTGGCTGGGTTTCGTCCAAATACTGGACGATCGTGCCAGCGGCGCGCATCGCCAGGGGTAGGCCGCGCACGCCAAAGCCATCCAATGAAGCGGCCTTGAATTGCGTCAGCAGGGCTTGTTCACAACGCGAGCCTTCGAAACGCCAGGATGGCCAGGGGGTTAGATGTCCGGGAAGTCCGTTAGAAAAGGTGTGTGTATCCGGGCACAAGATCTCCACCGGGGAAAGGCGCGCCAACTCTGCCCGCAGGAGCTCTTGAATATCCACAGTAGCACTGCTCAACTCAGTAGCAGCGAATTCTCCCGTAGTGATATCGACATAGGCTACCCCAGCGCGCTTGTCATCAACGACAACACAGGCCAGGTAGTTATTGGCATCCCCAGGAAGCAGTCCCGGCTCGACCACCGTCCCTGGAGTGACTACACGCACTACATTGCGCGGCATCAGCCCGTCGATTGGCTCATCCCCAACCTGCTCGCAAATGGCCACATGATAGCCCTTGTTGATCAGACGACCGAGGTAGTTTTCGGCGGCATGATGGGGAATCCCGGCCATAGGCACACGCGTCCCCTTAGCCACATTGCGGGAAGTGAGCACGATATCCAGTTCTTTGGAGATAGTATGGGCGTCTTCGTCGAAGGTTTCGTAGAAATCTCCCAGGCGGAAAAAGACGATCGCATCGGGATACTGTTTTTTGATATCGAGATACTGGCGGCGGACCGGGGTTGTGTCGTCTTTGGGCATACGGCCATTCTAAAATGAGCCCTGAAAATCAACAAGGGTGAATCATGAAAGCCAAGCACGAACAACCCCGATAGCGGTGCTGATTGTATCGGGGTTGTTGAAAAAATTGATTGATGCTCTCGCATCAGCTACATATCAATTGGATGTTTTCAAAGTTTGGAATGGTGCCTATTTCATCGATATAAAAATAGGCAACTCCATTGGCCTGGAACGTGTGCGCGGTTGTTAGCATTCCATTGGTTGTATACTCAAAAATACACTGATCAGCAGGCGTGTCTTTTGGTAAAGGGAATGCGTATTGAAGATAAACACTTTCACATTGTTCACTAAATGTAAGACTGGCTGCCGAACCCCGCACGGCTGCCAAAGTCACTTCACAAGAATAAGGCCAAATAGACACGATATACGCAGACCTACCGCCGGCTTCCAGCCGATCACCGGGCCTCAGGTCAACAGCCATATCAGACGGGCCCGGGGGATCGGATCCAGGCTCAGGGGGAGCAGCATCAACATTTGGATCAGCCGCGCCAGCTGGCGCGGCTGCTGGCCCGGCTGATGGCGGGGCGCCTCCCGGACAGTGAGGCCATGCAAAGCAAGGTATTTGTGCTTGAGCGGGGCTGGCACCCAGTGCCAGCCAAAGTACGGCGATAAAAATCGCTCCAAAAAGGGGTAGAAGTGCTTTCTTCATGCTGTGAACTCCTTCAGATGACCGGCTTATCGATAAATCAGATGTCTAGTTTGTTTATAAAATAGATGGAAATTGTCGTATTATATATGGGAATATTTAAACTGTCAAGAATAATTGACGAATGTAAAGAATTGGAGATCGGTCGCAGCAACGGCTGGGAAACCTGCCGGATTTTGGTGGTCTCCCCCTTGAGTGTTGCTGCAGGGATGAGCGTTGATTTTTCCCGGCCACAACCCTCTAACCCCCCAATCCCTTCGACAAGCTCAGGGCAAGCCTGAGGGGAGAATTACTATAGTTCCCCCCAGAATTGGGGGGGTAGGGGGGCAAACAGCGAATGATCCGAATTGCACGAATGTTTCTGACATTTTTCAAGTAAAAATTCGTGTCATTCGGTAGTGGTCAACATCATTTTGAACACATATCTATTCAAGTGTCACTGCGAGCGGAGTTTACGGAGCGTGGCAGTCTCTTGCATTGCGGGGAGATTGCCACACTCCGCAGGCTCCGTTCGCAATGACAGGAGTTCAAGGTGTTCCTGACCAGCACAAAATTCGTGTCATTCGTTAAATTCGCAGAAATTCGTGATAAGAGATTTGTTCATGCTATTCCTGACCACTACAATATCTGCGTTCTTATTGAAATTTCACCCCCAAACTGAAATACGCCCGGCAAGAGCAGGGCAATCGCATTTGGCAGATTAGCTCTCTGTGGATTGACAAACCTGTAGTGAGAAAAGTCGAACCTATCCACAGAAATTGAAGGGCAATCGTTTGGATATGTCTATCCAAACTGAGCGATCAAAGCATATGCGATTGCCCTCCCAGCAAGGGCGCTGGGCTGTGCTAAACACGCAATCAGAGTATAATTAGATTAATATTATCTTATTTAGTATAAATACAACAACACTCCCTCACTGTAAACATTCTGCACTGCGAATTTAAAGCTTATTGAGCTCCCAGAAAACAAGTTATCGGTAGCGGAGCAAACATGGTCACAAAGAAACCATCTCAAATTATTCGATCGGTCAGCTTATTTTTCATTTTCGTTTTCATCCTGACTTTTTCTACAACCCAAATTCAAGCGATTCCAGGTACAGGTCAGACAGGGGTAATAGAAGAATCAACATCGCCAATACCAAATTATGGGGATTTTCTAGCCTCAGTTCGTAATGGTGACGCCAGTCTGGGGTGTTTACGTTCCTGATGTCCTGGCATTGCGTGTGCAACAACAACCAGACAGCCCTTACAGCGACTTCATCGATCTAGAGAATAGCCAGAAGTTAACTTCGACACAACTCTTTAACTTTGTGTATACTGGGGAACACCACGTTACATTTCAAACCTGCATCGCCAAAGGCAGCAACCTGACCTGGGGTCGGCTGTTCGTAATTGCCACACCACTTGACGAGTTCTAACTCATCAAGTGAATTATCCAGGGGAAATGTGATTTTCTACTCCATATTTCGGTCAAATCACGGCTTAAAGTCGCGCCAGGGCTGATACTTGCCACAGAATTCGCAAAGATTTTCAACGCTTTTCTTTGCGGTCTTGGCGTTCACAGCAGCAAATTCGCTTTTTCGTTTCGACTTTTAGAAGGTCCTGTCGATCCAATTAGATCACACTGCTCTCGATCGTCACATAAGAAACAATTGGTTCTCTAGGAATTTCCGGAGTGATCCATCAGATCTAGGGGTGAGTGGGGTGCTCCGCACCCCACTCACCCCTAAATCTGGATAGTCCCACGGCGTTTCCCCGAGACCCCGTGA
>CAZUSV010000175.1:0-12236 GCA_964622645.1 uncultured Anaerolineales bacterium | reverse complement strand
ACCCCCATATATGCCGCACGGTATCCTGCTCACGTAGTTTTTTCAGTAGAGTCATATGTGATTTTCAAGCAAATGAAGTGCATAGAGGTACATTTTTTGAAAGGAACACGGTTCGTCTGCGCTCCTATATAAAAAGTGTCCGGTGATGAAAGGTTTTTATAGTTTTTTCTAGAGGAGATTATCTCTGGATTCACTTAAAAGTGATATTTGTAATTTGACATGTCTGACAATTGAAGAATAAAATAAGCTGGCATTATCTCAAAACAATTTGAAGGGAATGCCAAATGACTTTTAATAATGAAACGTTGGGGAGGTTATCTTGACAGAAGAGCATCAATCTCTAATAGCGGAACTAAAAGAAACGCGTCAAAGAATCAGTCAAGGTGGGGGTGAAAAACGAATTGACGCCCAACATGCCAAGGGTAAGCAATCTGCTCGCCAGAGAATTCTCCAGTTGCTTGATGAAGGCAGCTTCCACGAGGTCGATGCCTACTGGACCCACCGTCACAGCGATTTCGGAATGGATGAAAAACGCTATTCTGGGGATAGTGTGGTGGTTGGCTTTGGAAAGATCGATGGTCGTATGGTTTGTGTGTATGCCCAGGACTTTACGGTTTTGGGGGGCTCCTTCTCTGAAGTTCACGGGCAGAAGGTTGCCAAGATTCTGGATCTGGCTATGGATTCAGGGGTTCCGGTGATTGGGCTGATGGATTCGGTTGGTGCGCGCATTCAGGAAGGTGTCTACAGCCTGGCTGCTTTCTCGGAATTATTCTGGCGCAATACCCAAGCCAGTGGTGTCATTCCTCAGATCAGTGTGATGTTGGGACCCTGCGCGGGTGGCTCGGTTTATTCCCCAGGTTTGACAGATTTCGTCATCATGACACAGGATACCAGCCATATGTTCATCACCGGGCCAAAGGTGATCGAGACTGTCACACGCGAAAAAGTGGATCTGGAATCCCTGGGTGGTACCAGCGTTCACAGCACAGTTAGTGGTGTAGCCCATTTTGCAGCCCAGGATGAAGCGGATGCTTTGGCGATCACCCGCAGCCTGGTTAGTTATCTGCCAGGGAACAATACCGAGTCTCCACCGGGGATCACCCCCGAGGACGACCCCTGGAGACAGGATAAAAGCCTCGATACGATCGTCCCCACAGACCCAGGAGAGCCATACGATGTCCAAGAACTCATCGAAAAGGTTTTTGATCTGGGGAGTTTTTTGCCCGTCCACGAGCATTTTGCACCCAATGCGGTAGTGGGGTTCGCCCGCTTACATGGCCGAGCAGTGGGGATCATTGCCAATCAGCCTCTTGCGGTGGCGGGCGTTTTGGATATCGATGCCTCCGATAAGATCGCCCGGTTCATCCGCTTCTGCGATGCCTTCAATTTCCCCATCTTCACGTTCGTCGATACGCCCGGCTTCATGCCAGGGGTCAAGCAGGAGCACGGTGGCATCATCCGCCACGGCGCGAAGATCGTCTATGCATATTCTGAGGCCACAGTGCCCAAGATCGCTGTAATCACCCGCAAAGCCTACGGGGGTGCATATATCGTCATGAGCAGCAAATATATCCGTACAGATCTGGTCTTTGCCTGGCCGACAGCCGAGGTTGCAGTCATGGGTGCGGATGGGGCGGTCAACATCCTCTATTCGAAGCAGCTCAAGAGTGAGGAGAATCCAGAGCAGGCGCGTCAGGAGATCATTGCCGAGTTCAAAGAGAAATTCTCCAAGCCTTATACTTCTGCTGCCAGCGGTCACATCGATGAAATCTTGATTCCATCTGAGACCAGGCCGCGCCTGATTGCAGCCTTGGAGTTGCTCAAGGACAAACAAGTCTCTTCGCGCCCCAAGAAGCACGGCAATATCCCGTTGTAGGAGTTTGTCTATGAGTCAATTAGCGCAGGGATTACAACTCAGTGCGGTGGGCATTCTAATCCTTTTTGCATCATTGGGTGTGCTGTTATTGGTAATGGTGGCATTAAGAGATCTGTTCAAAGTGAAGCCCTCGGACCGAGTTGAACCAGATAAAGTACAGGTCGAACTTTTGTATCATCAAGAGGAGATGAGAATCCGAGCGGCTGCCATTGCGGTATCGGTTGCAGCTATGAAAAAGGCGGGCAAACACGCCGGTAATTTGGGAGCCTTACTTGAGTCTCCCTCGAGCAGAAGCAGGTCAATTAAGGAGCTACAATGAGCGATTCTAGTCAACACGTTCTGGTCAAAGTAAATGACCAGGAATTTATCGTTGAAATCGAGGACATCTCTGCATCACCTGTAATTGCCAAAATCGAAGGCCAATCTTATGAAGTTGTGATCGGCGATCCAATTGAATTCCCACAGATCAAAGCGATAAAGCGAGTTTCGATACCACCGGCGAGCGCGGTGTCGTTGAAATCAGAGTCTACTCCTGCAATTACGTCCGTGGAAAATGCTGTCACAGCTCCAATGCCAGGAGATATCATAGAGGTCAATGTGCGACCTGGTCAGCATATCGGTGTTGGCGACGAGCTTTGTGTGCTTGAGGCCATGAAGATGAAAAATGTGATCTATGCATCTCGTGAAGGTGCCATTGCCAGTGTAGAGGTAAGTGAAGGTCAATCTGTGGATTACGGAGCAGTGCTGGTCACTTTCGAGTAGGGTCTTCATGGACAATATAACAGATACAGTTTTTTTGGCGCTTTTGACCTTAACTTGGCAACAAATAGTGATGATGGTTGTTGGGAGCGTGTTAATCTATCTGGCCATTGCCAAAGATTATGAACCACTGCTGCTGCTTCCTATTGGGTTTGGCGCAATCATAACCAATTTGCCTCTCACAGGAATTTCTGGCGAACATGGTCTTTTGGGTGTTTTGTATCGGATTGGGATCGAAACTGAAATCTTCCCTCTACTGCTCTTTATCGGTTTGGGGGCGATGACCGATTTTGGGCCTTTGCTGGAGAATCCTAAGATGGCTTTATTGGGGGCGGCCGGGCATATTGGGATTTTTGGTACCTTATTATTAGCGCTGGCTCTTGGTTTCGATTTAAAACAGGCTGGCTCTATCAGCGTCATCGGCACGATGGATGGCCCCACAGCCATCTTTGTAGCTGGGAGATTAGCGCCAGATATGCTGGCGCCTATCACGGTAGTTGCCTATAGCTACATGTCTCTGGTGCCAATTATTCAGCCACCGATCATGCGTCTTTTGACAACCGATGCAGAACGCAAAGTTCGTATGCCTTATTCTGAGAGGGAAGTTTCTAAAACTACACGAGTCCTTTTTCCCATCGTTGTGACGATCTTTGTTTCCCTGATTGCCCCTGTGGCATCGCCATTGATTGCCACGATTATGTTTGGAAACCTGATGCGCGAGTCGGGAGTAGTCGATCGCTTGAGCGCTGCTGCCCAAAACGAGATTGCCAATGTGACCACCATATTCCTGGGCCTGGCGATAGGCTCGACGATGACCGGTGAGGCGTTCATCCGTGTCGAAACGTTCTATATCCTGGCTCTAGGATTATTTGCATTCGTACTGGATATGGCGGGAGGTGTGCTGTTTGGGAAATTGCTCTATATTCTGTCGCGAGGTAAATTCAATCCTCTGATTGGTGCAGCTGGTATTAGCGCCTTCCCCATGTCAGCACGCGTCGTTCAACGGGTAGGCCAGGAATACGATATCGAGAATTTTTTGTTGATGCATGCCATGGGAGCCAATACCGCCGGCCAATTAGGGAGTGTGATTGCCGGTGGTGTCGTTTTGGCATTGTTATCTGGTATGATATAAGTTCAGTAAAGTCCAACAACTTTTACAAGGAGATAGTTGAATGAAAGTAATCGATCTTACGATTCCTTTAGGCGTCGGCACGCCCCCCTGGCCGACCTACGAACCCTTGCAGGTGAAATACTTCAAACGTCTGGCCCCCAATGGCGCTAATGGGCAACTGCTCACCCACTCCAATCACCTTGGTACACACCTGGATGGAGAGATCCATTTTTACACCCCCGGCAAAGATATGGCCGAACTGGATATGGATTTCCTGGTCAATGAAGGCGTGATCGTCGATCTCAGCGATGTGGCTGGAGACTATGACGTCTACACCAGCGCCATGGTCGAAGAGCGCGTCGAGGTCAAAGAGGGCGATATCCTCATCATCCATACCGGATACCACCATTTCGGTTGGGATCATGATACCGCCGACGAGATCCGCTATATGGTCAAGCACCCGGGCCCGGACCGCGAATTCGCCGAGTGGGCTAAGGCCAAGAAACTGCGCTGGATCGGCGTCGATTGCGGTAGCGCTGATCACCCTATGAATACCATCGTCCGCAACTGGATGCCTCGCCAGGCCAAGGAGGCAGAAAAAGTTTTCCAGAAGAAATTTGGGATGCCGTTGGCAGAGTTCTTCGACGACAGCAAATACCAGTTGATGCACATCGAGATGTTCCCCTATGGCATCATCCACGCCGAGTGCCTGGGCGGCGACATCGACCTGCTGCTCAATCAGCGCGCCAGGATCGGCTTCTTTCCCTGGCGTTTCGTGGATGGTGAGGCCAGTATTGGTCGCTGTGTAGCCTTCGTCGATGACGATCGCTACGCAGAGCTGATGGCCAAGAAAGCCACCATGCCAAAAACCAAATACGGTGATGCAGTTGACCCTAGCCACGTGGAAAGTTTGGATAAACTCAGTGCGGCTTTGTTGGAGAAATCATAAGAACTAAATTGGTCAACAGTAGCTTGAGCAAATCATCAAATGGAAGTTTATTTCACATCAGCCCCCCCGCCCCCCCCATTCTGGGGGGGAGAATCACACTTCAGTTCCCCCCAAGGTTAGGGGGCTGATCTGTTCAATATACTTCTGACTATTACAAGAAATAATAAAACCATACACAGGATTTCATTTGTTTTCACCACGGAGACACTGAGAGCACGGAGATTTAAAATAATGAATCTCTCTGTGGACTCTGTGTCTCCGTGGTAAATCTTGAACAAATACATTTTACAACCAAAAGGAGAAATATTATGCGTCTTGATCCCCCATGTGAAGTATCTCGACCCCAGGTCACTTTTGATGTCGAAGAGATCGAACCGATCTTGCAAGCCCCGCCCATGGACCTGGTTCCCTGGCCCGGTGCGACCATCGAATTGAAAGACGGCCGTACCCTCTACATACGCGAAGCCCGTCTGGATGAAGCCCCCCTGATGATGGATTATGTCATGAAAGTGATGCAATCCCCGCACGACTTCTACGACGTCGTTGGGGCGCGTGTGTATGCCGAAATCGTGGGCTGGTATCGCAAGCGCCTCAAGGATCCCTACGTGTTGGTGGGTATCCTGGATGGTGAGTGGGCCGGGTTTGCCAACGGTCGCCTGATGAGCAAAGAGATCAATATCAGCCTGCATACCATGGCCTTGATGCGTGGTCTGCGCATAGGCGCTATCATGTACTACGCCAAAGCATACTTCGGCTTCGAGATGTTAGGCAACGAAGAATGGTGGGCTACCTACGAAAGCTACAACGGCTGGAAGCGTTGGGGCGTGGGCATGGCACAGCCCAGCTACCCCTGGCCT
The DNA here is from genome assembly GCA_964622645.1 of uncultured Anaerolineales bacterium. GTDB lineage: Bacteria > Chloroflexota > Anaerolineae > Anaerolineales > UBA11858 > NIOZ-UU35. The sequence goes on along the minus strand of CAZUSV010000175.1, from coordinate 6,684 downwards.
GATGTTCAGCACGAACTGGGCGGCGCCCGCGTGTATTACGTCACCAAGAAATACTGGGATGTGTCCATCAAGGATTATGTTCGCCAGATGGTCGGTGCCGACCTCAACTTCGATGTTCCCGATGAGATCGTCAAGGCCAACGAGACCATGCGGTTGCCTGATGAAGTTATGGTTTAATTTCTTGAACAGACCTCGGTAAGTATCTTGATAATGTCAACTTTCAGACGAGAAGACCGAAAATAGGGGGTTACAGGGGTGCGGAGCACCCCTGTAACCCCCTATTTTCGGGAGTTCTCGCGAATGTGACACTATCGAATTAGCTTGCGGATAGGAGGACTGGTCCGCGATAGGAGGTGGCACCCCCAGAATTTTTGGAATAGATCAACTTGCTTGCTCACATCAGTTTCATCTAGATGTTAATTTCAGGAGGATGATATGTCTATCAAGCGTTTTGCCCTGTTTTTGCTAGTTTCAGTATTGGTGCTGGTAGTCGCCAGTTGCGCTCCTGCAGCTGCACCTGAAGCCGAAGAAGCCGGTGTGCCGACAGTTTTCGCCGCCTTTGCGACTGCAATCGAAGAACCCTGGGACGGTGTCATTCATGAAGCGCTGAAGAAAGCCGAGAGCGAAGGCCGTATTGTTTACGAGTATACCGATGACATCGGCTACGCTGGTGATATGGAGCGCGTTCTGCGGGAGGTTGCCGAAGAAAGCAAACCCAAAATCGTCTTCGGTGACGCCTTCGGCAACGAGGAAGCCGTGCGCCGGGTGGCCGCAGACTACCCTGAGATCGCCTTCGCCTTCGGTTCTGGGTTCAGCCCTTCCGGTGATAACTTCTCCGTGTTCGATAACTGGATCCACGAGCCAGCCTATCTGTGCGGACTGATTGCTGGTGGCGTCTCTGAGAGTGGCGTGATCGGCGTGGTTGGTGGGCATCCTGTCCCCGAGGTCAACCGCATCGTCAATGCCTTCATCCAGGGTGTCAAGGAAGTCAATCCCGATGCCACCGTGCTGGTGACCTTCATCAATAGCTGGTTCGACCCTGCCGCTGCCAAAGAGGCCGCTCTCTCCCAGGTCGATGCCGGTGCCGATGTGCTCTTCGCCGAGCGCTTTGGAGTCATCGAAGCGGCAGTCGAGAACGACCTCTTCGCCTTCGGCAACATGAGTGATCAGAATGAGCTGGGTCCTGAGCACGTGCTCTCCAGCCCGGTCTGGAACATGGAGCCCACAGTAGATTACGTCATCGAGCAGGTTGTGGCCGGTTCCTTCACCTCCCAGGACCTCAAGGACTTCAGCATGATGGCCAAAGGCGGCGCTTCGCTGGCCGAATATCATGGCCTCGAGTCGAAGATCCCTGCGGACATCCTTGATCTGGTTGCCCAGCGCAATCAAGAGATCCTCGACGGCCTCTTCCGCGTCAACATCGACGAAGCTACCCCTGCTGGGTCAAACTAATTTTATTGCGTAAGGAACACGGTTCCTCGCAGGAACCGTGTTCCTTCTTGCCTAGAAAAACAAGAACTTTACCACGAAGGACACAAAGGATCTCGAAGAAACATTGGGGGTCTCTGGGAATTCCTGTGGTAATGTCCAGATTTTGGGGATGGGGATGTGGGGTGCACATTTGGGGAAGTGCACCCCACATCCCCATCCCCCCAAATCTGGGAGCTACCCTGATGATTCCTAGAGAGCCAACAGACTTCTTTGTTTCCTTCGTGTTTCTTCGTGTGCTTCGTGGTAAAAAATCTTATGCATACATTAATTGCTATCAGATTGCAAGGAAGGTATTATGCACATAGTAGAAATGCGCCAGATCACCAAACAGTTTGGCGATGTCATTGCCAGCGACCATGTAGATTTTAAACTCCAGAGTGGCGAGATTCATGCCCTCTTAGGAGAAAACGGCGCCGGTAAGACCACTTTGATGCGCATCCTTTTTGGCCTGTACCAGGAGGATAGTGGCGAAGTCATCGTGGATGGTCAGCCAGTGCGCATTGACTCGCCGAAGGACGCCATTGAATTGGGCATTGGCATGGTGACGCAGCACTTCGCCCTGGTTCCGCCATTTAGTGTGGCAGAGAATGTGGTCATGGGCTATCGCCAAAGCCTGAGCCTGGATATGAAAGCTATCCAGGCAGAAGTCGCTAACTCAGCAGAAAAGTTCGGCATCGAAATCGATCCAGCTGCAATTGTTCGCCATCTTTCGGTAGGCCAGAAACAGAGAGTCGAGATTCTCAAGGCCCTCTTTCGAGAAGCACGCCTGCTCATCCTGGATGAGCCTACCGCAGTCCTTATCCCTCAAGAGGTCGATGCCTTATTCGATATCCTTCGAAACCTTCGCCAGCAGGGTATCTCGATCATTTTCATTTCTCACAAATTGAATGAAGTCATGGCCATCAGCGACCGCGTCACCGTGCTGCGCGATGGAAAGGCGATTTCCACCATCGACACGTCTTCGACCAACCCCACCGAGTTGGCCAAGATGATGGTTGGACGGGAGACTTTTGGAGTCTCTCGCCAGGGCGAGGCGGTTGCTGACCAACCCGTGCTCGAAGTCCAGGATTTGTGCGCCGCTGATGACCGCGGCCTGAAGGCCCTCTTGAATGTCTCCCTGACCGTCAACGCCGGTGAAATTCTAGGGATTGCCGGGGTGGGTGGCAATGGCCAGAAAGAGTTGGCCGAAACCCTGTGCGGGACCAGAACGCCAACCAGCGGGGGTATCCAGGTACACGGCCATGAGATGGGCGGGGCTTCACCCTCAGAGATGACGGCCGCTGGCGTAGGCCGAATTCCTGAAGATCGACACGCCGGCGTTGTAGGTGAGCTGACCGTTGCCGATAATATGGTGATGGAGCATTTGGGTCGTTTCACATCTCGGGGTGTGCTCGACAACAAATCCATCCGGGACTATGCCGATGAGCTAATCGAGCAGTTCCAGATCAAAGCCCGCCCGACGGATCGGGCGCGCACCCTCTCGGGCGGCAACTTGCAAAAATTACTGCTGGCCCGAGTGCTGGCCAATCACCCAGATGTTCTAATAGCTCCTCAGCCTACACGCGGACTGGATGTAGGTGCCACAGAATATGTCCACAATCAGTTGTTGGAGCAGCGTGAGCGTGGCGCGGCCGTATTGTTGATCTCCGAAGATTTAGACGAAATCATGGCATTGTCAGACCGTATTGCAGTGATGTACGAAGGGGAAATCGTCGGTGTGCTTCCTGTTGGGGAAGCTGATATCGAGCGCTTGGGCCTGATGATGTCTGGTGTGCTAAAGGAAAACAAAGATGTCCTTCCCCAAAATTAGACTCGAAAAAACAGGCGCACCACTGTGGTTTCGGGGGTTGATCCCCATCATCACCCTGGTGTTGACCTTTATCTTGACCTCTGGGCTGATCATCTGGGGGAAGGCCAATCCCTTTGAAGCCTATTATTACTTCTTGATTGATCCGCTCTCCGGCAGGGTGAGTTTCCTGGAAGTGCTGGTGAAGTCTACCCCCCTGATATTGACAGGGATTGCGGTGACGGTGGCCTTTGTGGCCGGATATTACAATATCGGTGCGGAAGGGCAGTTGTACGCCGGCGCTCTGGCTGCGGCCTGGCTGGGTACTGTTCTTCATGGGGTTTCTATTCCCATAGCGATCCTAATCATGTTGCTCGGCGGGTTCATCGCCGGGATGTTATGGGCTTTGATACCGGCGTTGTTACGTGTATATCTGAAGGTCGATGAAGTCGTGACTACTTTGCTGACCAATTCGATCATCCTGTTCATCATCAGCGCCATCCTCAATGGCCCCTGGCGCGATCCCCAATCGGGTTGGCCCCAATCCCCGGAGATCGCCGAGACGGCGCGCTTGCCGCAATTGGTGGCGCGTTCGCGCTTGCACTTTGGCTTTGTGCTGGCGCTTCTCGCTGTGGCCGTGGTCTGGTTCCTGCTGACCAGGACCAGCTTTGGGCTCAAGCTCAGGGCAGTCGGCCTGGGGAAGGAGGGCGCCCGCTTCGCTGGCATCCCTGTGGAACGCACCACCCTGATCGCCGCCCTGATCAGCGGTGGCATCGCCGGGATCGCCGGGTATGTCGAAGTCGCTGGCATCCAATATCACCTGATCGGTGAGCTTTCTCCTGGCTATGGCTACACGGGCATCATCATCGCCACCATGGGGGGTCTTAGTGCCCTGGGCGTGGGGATCTCGGCTTTGTTCTTTGGCCTGGTGGAAACTGGCGCTCAAACGGTCAGCCGGGCATTGGGCGTACCGGTCTATCTTGGCGAGGTCACTCAGGCGACCATGTTGCTGGTGATCCTGGGTATGTTTCTTTTGCAACGCTATCGAATTCGGAGGGTATGATGGTCGTAGCGATGTTTATTGCCACATTAACTGCGGCCACTTTGCGGGTCGCCACGCCGATCTTGTTGGCAGCCATCGGTGAGACATTCTCGGAACGTGCCGGGGTGCTAAACCTGGGCATTGAAGGGACTATGTTCCTTGGGGCTTTTGTGGGTTTCTATGTAGCTGATATCACCGGGTCGCTGTGGACTGGTTTACTCATGGCTGTCGTGATCGGCACTTTATTGGGCTTGTTGATGGCCTTCTTTACCGTCTCTTTGGGCGTCAATCAGCACGTCTCTGGTCTGGGGATCACCTTGTTGGCCAGTGGACTGGCGCTGTATGCTTTCCGCCTGAATTATGGTGGGCGCGCCACGCCCCCCTCCATCCCGCCTTTCGAGCAGTTGACCCCCCTGGAGAATATCCCCGTTTTGGGCACAATCCTGGATCAATATTTGCTCACCTACATCGCCTTTTTGGTAATCGTGCCGGTCTCCTGGTGGGTGATGTATCGCACCAGTTTTGGCCTGAAAGTGCGTGCTGTGGGTGAGAATCCCGAAGCGGCCGATGCAGCCGGGATCAATGTCTTCCGCATCCGCTACATTGTCCTGGGCGCGGGCGGAGGACTGATGGCTATGGGCGGAGCCTTCTTGTCGCTGGCGCAACTGGGTGCCTTCACGCATGGCATCATTGCCGGACGCGGCTGGGTGGCCATTGCCCTGGTAATCTTTGGGAATTGGAACCCATCCAAGGTCATGCTGGGTTCATTGATCTTTGGCGGTACCTATGCCTTGCAGTTGCGTTTGCAGGCCATGGGCTTGCAGTTGCCTATCCCCTATGAAACCTTCCTGGCGCTGCCCTATATCGTCACCATCATCGCCCTGGTGATCGCTGGTAGACAGGCATCTTACCCGGCGGCGCTGTTAAAGCCGTATCATCGCGAATAATTACCCCTCACCCTAACCCTCTCCCGTGGGGAGAGGGGACAAATAGGCTGATGACTCCCTCTCCCCCTGGGAGAGGGCTGGGGTGAGGGTAAGGAAAGGAAACTATGACCAACCAATTCGACATTCTAATCAAAAACTGCCAATTCCGCGGCCAACCTGATGCACGCTATGACATTGGCGTAGCAGACGGAAAAATTGCTACCCTGGATGAGAGTCTATCCGACCAGGCCCAAACTGTGATCGATGCTCAGGGCAATCTGGTCACCGAGGCTTTCGTCAACACACATCTGCACCTGTGCAAGGTCTACACCCTGCCGATGATGGATGAGTTGGCTATGCAGGATTACCACGGCGCTGATATGGGCAAGGCCATGACCGCCATCGAGTTGGCCGCAAGGGTCAAGGAATCCTACGACGAGTCCTGGATCATCAAGAATGTGCGCAAGGCGGTGGCCCTCTCGGCGATCTACGGCGGCACGCACATACGCGCCTTTGCCGATGTGGACAGCAAAGCCAAGCTGATTGGTGCAAAAGCGCTGATCCGGGCGCGCCAGGAATTCAAGGATATCGTCGATATCCAGGTGGTGGCTTTTGCCCAAGATGGCATCGTGCGTGAGCCCGGAGCGGCGGATCTCGTCCGCCAGGCCATGGAACTGGGCGCCGATGTGGTTGGCGGCATCCCCTGGATCGAGTTCACCGATGCCGATATCGCCGAGCATGTCAAAGTCTGTTATGACATTGCCGAAGAGTTTGACAAGCCAGTCTCAATGTTGGTCGATGATGCCGGTGATCCCGGGCTGCGCTCGCTGGAATTGATGGCCCTGGAAACCATCCAGCGCGGCTGGCATGGCCGCTCGTTGGCCCATCACGCCCGGGCCATGTCCATGTATCCCAAGCCCTATTTACAGAAATTGGCCGCCCTACTCAAGCAGGCCCAGATGGGCGTGGTCAGCGACCCGCACACCGGCCCGCTACATGCCCGGGTTCGTGAGCTGCTCGAGGAAGGTGTCCTGGTATGCCTGGGGATGGACGATATCTCCGATGCCTACTACCCATATGGCCGCAACAACATGCTCGAAGTGGCTTTCCTGGTATCGCACCTGCTGTGGATGACCACCCGCACCGACATGGAAACCCTCTATGATATGGTCACCACCAGGGCCGCCCAGTGCATTGGCTTGCAAGATTTCGAGCTCAAGGTCGGCGCGCCGGCAAATATCGTTGTGTTGGACGAGCCCAATGTGTTGGAAGCCCTGCGTAACCACGCAGCGCCAGCCCATGTCATCAGCCATGGGAAGCTGGTCGATCAGGAGAAGATGAGATCCATTGTAAAAACTCAGGAATGGCCTGCGTAGTGATAGATCACGAATGGGTCCACTGAAAAAAGCCAAAGAAGAGAGGTCCGTGCGGCATATATG
>CAZUSV010000174.1:2430-12318 GCA_964622645.1 uncultured Anaerolineales bacterium | reverse complement strand
CCCGGTTCATAGAATTCTCAGCGGAGAGGGAGGGATTCGAACCCTCGGTAGCCGGTAAGGCTACAGCGGTTTTCGAGACCGCCCCAATCGTCCACTCTGGCACCTCTCCGAAGCGTCCAGCATTATACCAGGACAGACCAGAGGGGTAAACAGGAATGCTTCAGGGTCTCTAGGAATTCCCGTGGTAATGTTCAGATTTTGGGGTATGGGGCGTGCGGAGCACGCCCCATACCCCAAAATCTGGGAGCTACCCCGGCGATTCTTATAGAGCTATGATTCAAATGCGCTCCAGAGTGACTACGGGGATGATGCGCTCAGTCTTCCGCTGATACTCAGCAAAAAAAGGGTATCGAGTCGCCATTTTCTGGTAAAGCTCTGTCCGCTCCGGTTCCTCGGCAACCGTAGCCCGCACTGGGAACTTTTCTACCCCAACTTCTACGCTGACCTCGGGATTAGCCACAAGATTATGGTACCAATCGGGATGAGTCGGCGCCCCCCCTTTGGAGGCAATGATCACAAAATCGTCACCGTTTTCCATATACACTACTGGATTGATGCGTGCCTTGCCACTCTTGGCTCCAGTAGTATGCAGCAAGAGCAGGGTCATATTTTCGAAATGTCCACCCACTTTGCCCTGATTTGCTCGAAATTCTTCGATAATTCGTGTATTCCAATCGCTCATATTTATTTTCCTTGAAAACGCTAAACCTCACGCGAACTTGCAGGAGATAGGTTGTACATAATTATGCCGTTTCTAGATCGCCTAACAGGAGATATTCTTACATTATACGGATCCACATTGGAAGACCCACCAAGAGGTTCCGCTGGAGTACATGGGGGTGGTGGAGGGGCACCACCCCCATGTACTCCAGCGTGTATCTCGCGTAGTTATTTTTCCAATATAGCCACTAAATATCAACGGACGAATGTGTGTCGGGGAAGTACACCTCTGGAATGCCTATTCCTTTGAGCTTCTCCATCAAGGGGGTCGCGCCGCGTTCTTCCCCATGCACCAGGAACACTTTCTGAACTTGATCCTTGACCGCTTCCGCATATTCAACCAGCATCTTCTGGCCACCGTGTGCAGAGAGTCCGCCAATCGTGGCGACTTCAGCTCGACGGGTATAAACTTTTCCAAAGATCTTGACTTGCTCTTCTCGATCTGCCAGACGCCGCCCCAGGGTATGAGGCGCCTGCCAGGAAACGATCAAGATCGAGTTGCGCGGGTTCTCGATGTTATTCTTCAAGTGATGCAGAATCCGTCCCACCTCTGCCATACCGGATGCAGAGATGATCACAGCAGGCCCTTTGACATCATTGATGGCTTTCGACTCTTCCACCGAGCGGGTATAAGATAACAAGTCAAACCCCAAAGCCGCATGGTGTTGATCATTGCGCATAAATTCTTTGGTCTCTTCGTCGAAAACTTCTGGATGGGCGCTGAAGATCTCCGAAGCGTTGATCGCCAGCGGGCTGTCCACAAAGACAGGTATGCGAGGAATTTCCCCACTGTCGATCATCTGATGAAGAGCGTACACCAATTCTTGCGTTCGACCGACTGCAAAGGCAGGGATGATCACTTTGCCGCCGCGGCTGACGGTCTTGTGTACCACTTCATGGAACTCATCAAAAGCGGCCTGAGGATCGCGGTGAACTTTATCCCCATAGGTGCATTCCATTAACAGATAATCCGCATCACTGGGTAAAACCGGATCGCGCAAGAGAGGCATATCCCTTCGCCCAATGTCGCCGGAAAACCACAGGCGGAACTTACGACCATTTTCTTCGATATCTAGCACAACAGCCGCAGAGCCCAGGATATGCCCCGCTTCTACAAACCTTGCTACAACGCCGGGAATCGGTTCGAACTCTTTCTCGTAGGGCGTACCGACGAAACACTGGGCAACCATAGCCGCGTCGACCTGAGTGTACAGAGGCTCAACCAAAGGTTCACCACGCCTGGCGCGTTTTTTGTTGATATAGGCCGCATCTGATTCATGGATATGGCCAGAGTCCATCAGCATAATCGTCCCCAGGTGCGCGGTCGCTTTGGTGGCATAAATGGGCCCATCGTAGCCATCTTTGGATAGATGCGGCAGGTTCCCACTGTGATCAATATGCGCGTGAGAGAGGATTACTGCGTCGATTCCAGCAGGATCAAAATGAAAATGGCGGTTACGCTCGTAAGTATCTTTGCGTCTACCTTGAAATAAACCACATTCTAAAAGCAGTTTGTGACCATTGATCTCTAATAGATGCTGTGACCCCGTAACTGTACGGGCCGCGCCGTGAAAGTGGATCTTCATATTGAGCCTCCTTGGGTTTATTTTTCAGACGATACTAACAGATCAAGTATTTCATCCCCATATTTCCCCAATCGCCAGGGAACGCTCTCCAGAATAGGAATCAGTTCGGCTTTAGTCCCGGGATTCTGTTCGGCCAATTTGAAGAGCAGATCTTTGGGTAAAACAACGTCAGATTTTACGCCAAAAACGCGCCCCTTTCGGATTCGCCATTTGCGCAACAACTCAACGCGCTCAAGATATTGAGTGCTTGGGCGTGGTTTACGGACTGGCTCAATCGGTTGCGCATTAAGCCCTCGGCGCACGGATGCCAAAATATCATCACCAAGCCAGTTTACCTGGCGTTTGGAAATCCCTCTGACACGTTCAAGCTCTTTGAGCGTTTTTGGCCCGGCTTCTGCAATTTGTAATAGCGCCTTGTCGCTGATCACCTTGAATAGAGGGCGATCTAGAGAGCGAGCCTTTCGATCTCGGAACTTACATAACTCCTTGAGTACAGCTGCTTGCTGAGGGTGAAGATCATGGGCCCCCTTGATGCGGAAGCATTTCCCATTTCCATTGCGGTGGTTCAATGAATCTACCTTAGTGCAACGGCGGAAATCCTCTACGGCTAGAGGCCAGCGACCAATTTCTTTGAGTTCAGCTTTCATCTGATCTCGCAAAGGTAGCAAGAAATGGGTATCAATCTGGGCATATTTCATCATTTCTTTGGGTATCGGTCGCTGCCCCCAATTTGCGCGCTGATATTTCTTGTTTACGGGAATGCCAAAGCGATCTTCGAGAATGGATCCCAAACCCACGGCGTTCCACCCTAAAATACGAGCAGCGATCATCGTGTCGAACAACCGCGCTACCGAAAAACCAAAATCCTGGTGCAAGATGATCAGGTCGTACTCAGAGGCGTGGAAAACTTTCTCAATATCTGGATTTTCGAAAATTTCGGCAAGGGGCGAAAGATCATCAAGGGCTATCGAATCAACCAGGTAATCTGCTTTTGGCGTTGAAAACTGAATTAGACAAACTCTTTCACGGTAGGCATATAAACCATTGGCTTCTGTGTCTACAGCAATGATCGGCTCACATGATAACTCTTCAACCAGGCGCGCCAGAGATTTAGGGCGAGCGATGAAGATTGGATCGGGTAATTCTTCTAGACGCATGGGCTACTATTATAGCCTATCTGTAAAAATGTTTCTCCAAGACGACGGCGTCGATTCCCCCACGATAGTACTTTGGCCAGGTACCAACTTGCTGATAACCAAAGCTCTTATAAAGCCGGATGGCAGTTTTGTTTCCCACACGGACACTCAAACGCACCCGCTCCACGCTTAGCTCCTGCTCGCAAGCCTCTAATAAAGCACTACCAATCCCCTGTCGCCTGAAAGCAGGTAAAACCCCAAAGGTGGCAATCCACGCCAAATCTTGGGGATTGCGTATCTCACCAGCGATGAATCCCACCATCTTGTCATTAACAACCGCTTTGAGACGAACGATTCCCGGAAAAGATAACACTCCGATCAAATCTAATAGAGGCCAGGCATCTTGTTTGAAGCAGACCCGTTCTAGATGGCGCAGTTCTTTTAAATCTCGCCAGGTAGCTGGGAGAATCTCCACCAAGCTACCTGGCATACTGGTTTCACTAAAACTCATAGTTTTGATCAAAGGTGGGGCGCACTTATGTGGAGTGTATCCACGACTTTAATACCTAAGTGCGCCCCACCTCAATTAATTTTTTAGGAACGCGCGGTCTCCTTTTAGCGTGATTACTCCTTTTGTCCTTTGATGAAATCACTGATCATACTAGTGAACTCCATCGGGAAGACATACTTGGTCGCTTCGGAGGCACCCAAATCCTTCAACGTTTCGAAATACTGCAAGGTCATGGTCTTTTGGTCGACGGCCTTAGCCTTCTCGAAGATCTTCTCCAGCGCAGAAGCGTAACCTTCAGCTTGCAGCAGTTGAGCTTCCTTGGCGCCTTCAGCATCCAATATTGCGGCTCGTTTTAATCCTTCCGCTTCGAGGATGGCAGCCTGTTTCTGGCCTTCTGCGACATTCACCGCCGCGTCACGTTCACCTGTAGATTCAGTTACCAGGGCTCGGCGCACACGCTCGGCGGTCATCTGGCGGTTCATGGCATCCTGGATCTCCCTGGGCGGGATGATCTCGCGAATTTCCACATTGGTGACTTTAACACCCCAGCGTTCAGTCACCTCATCCAGACGAGTGCGCAACATGCTGTTGATGTGCTCACGTTCCACCAGCACCTCATCGAGCTGGATTCCACCGATCACCGCACGCAAGGTTGTCGTGGCCATACCCTGAGCAGCGGACTCGAAATTCCCAACCTGCAAGACACTTTCGACAGCATCGAGGATCTTGTAGTACCAGATAAAGTCAATCGAGATACTGGCATTATCAGACGTGATGGCAGTCTGATGGGGGATTTCGCGCACCTGTTCACGCAGGTCAGCGCGCACACCGCGATCAATTACAGGGATCAGGAAGACAATACCCGGTCCCTTGGCACCAACACAACGTCCCAGGCGAAAGACTACTAAGCGCTGATATTCGGGAACGATCTTGATAGCGCTGGCTAATAACACCAGTGCGATAATTATTACGCCACCAACCAGGCATGTGATGAACCCACCTGCGGCGACTATATCTTGAGCGAGAACAGAATATAACATTTTTACCTCCAGTTCTGAATAGTTTATTTGATTGTTCAGCCAATAAATGGATTCCCCTAGTTTAGGGTGATTTTCAATCAGGCTGAGTACTATTTGGTTTCTTCTACCTGCAACATGAAACCTTCACGCTTGACAACTCGGACAAGCGCTCCTTCTGAAATCGGGTTTTCGCTAAATGCTGACCACAACTCACCGCGTACTTGCGCGGAACCTTCATGGTGAATATCTGATTTCGCTTCACCCACGGCACCAATCAGCGGACCCAGATCATGGGCCAGAGGTTCATCACCTGCTTCCAAAGTTTTCTGCACAACAATCCAGAAGAATCCTCCGGCAAGAAGGGAGACAACACTGGCCAATACCGGATTGACGACCGGCTTCCACCATATCTCCCCGCGGAATAAGAACACAGAACCAACGATCAAAGCCAGGATCGATATCGCCAGGAAAACCATCCGCCGGGATTTGCGCACCGCGAATATAAAGGGCACCACCCCCAATACCAGGATGATCAAGGCCCAGTAATTGATGGGCAGGTTATAGACACCCCATCCGGCCAGCAGCAAAGCAAAGATAGCGCCGATCTCCAGAAAGCCGGTGCCTGGTGTCAAGATGGCCAACAGAGCCATCGAAAACCCGCCTACCAGTAATAGATAAGCCAAATTGGGGTTGAGTAAGAAATCAGCCATAAAGTTGTTACCTCCTCCTTTCAAAGAGCCTTTTCGTAGAATCGGTACGTCTTATAAACCTCCGCACCCATAAGTTCGATAGGGCGGTTCATCTTGTCGTTATTTTCTAGCAGCCAACTCATTTCGGCAAATCGGATGCCCTTTTTCAATGCCTCTCGAGCGGATTCGTAATAAAACAAGGCATCGACGCCGCGGGCACGATATTCGGGCAGTACACCCAATGCAAAAACGCGCACCCAATCATAGCGCCGGCGTACTTTCCAATGCCAGGCCATCTTGACCAACGTCCACCAATCGGGGATTCCAGGCTGGGGATATGCCAATCTCAGCGGGCTGTTGAGGTCCGGTAAGGTCAGGCTGAAACCTACCGCTTCTCCAGCGACTTCAGCGATGAAAACGAAGTCAGGGTCGATAATTGGCTTCAACTCAGCACCCAGGGCATTAATCTCAGCATCCGTCATCGGTACAAAGCCCCAATTGCGCGCCCATGACGTGTTATAGAGCTTTTTTACGATCTCGACTTCGGCATCGTAATGTCGCATATCGATCTTGCGGATATTGATATCGCTGCGAGCCTTTACTTTTTCCACAACTCGTACCAATTTCTCAGGAAGTTTATCTCCTTTTTCGTATATATCTGTGGCAACAGACCAAGCCCACAAATCCATAGCCTTCTGGTACCCAGTCCCTTCGATATAATCCACATAGCGAGGGGGGTTGTAGGTCATCAAAATGCGCGGCGGGTCATCAAAGCCGTCTACCAGCAAACCACATTCTTCGTTCGTGGAGTACTGCGCCGGGCCGCGAATAGCCTCATGGCCTCGCTCCCGGGCCCAATTTTCAGCAGTCTCTAAGAGCAGGCCGGCAGCCTCGGGGTCATCGAGCACCTCGAAGAATCCAAAGAATCCGATATTCTCATCTTGAAATTCATTATGGCGGTGATTGGTAAAAGCTGCAATGGTGCCGACCACTTCATCCTGCCCTGATCTCCTTTGGGAAGACGAAGGACGCTTGGCAAGGAAAAACTCCACCTCAGCATGTTCAAAGAATGGATGCTGATCGGGATCAATGAAGTGCAATCGCTCCGAGATGAGAGGTGGCACCCAATGGGGGTCATCCTGATACACTCGCCACGGCAGACTCACAAACGCACGCCGGTCTTCGATAGATTCTACACTTTGGATCGTTAGTGGGTTCATGAGCTGAAAATAGAGATTGGATATTGGATATTAGATTTTCTTGTATTTCTATCTACCACTTGCATACATGCCAACTTGCCTGCTTTTCATTATACTTCAATAATCAAAACTATTAAGCCACACAAGGAAGCCATTGCCCCCCAATTTATCAGGGTAATATGCTTAATGAAAATTTTCCGGTCTTCAGGAAATCCCGTGGAATTGTTTAGAATTGGGGTATAGGAGCTACCCAGGCAATTCCAAGAGAGCCAATTTGAGTGTACCGCAAAAATGTCGGTAAGGTATAGAGAAAACTGCTCTGAGCGCTTCCCCACAACATTGTTGTCATTCCGCGGGAGCGTCTCTTTGCGACCAAGGAATAACTTATCAGGGATTCCTCTTCACCCTGCAAAGAACGCAGGGCTCATCGGAATGACAAACCTCGGAAGATATTTGCTAAGGCCACCGACACTTTTGCGCATACTCAGCCAATTAGCCAATTTCCTGGAAGGAAATTACGACACATGGCATGGTATCATTTCGACATGGATATTGCCTTCTACTTGCCCGGTAGAGTGCCAGTTTACACCTTCTCTCTTTTGATTGCCATCGGAGTCACAATAGGGTTGTTTTTGATGGCAAAGGATGCACCAAAGGTAGCTCTTCAAGCACATTTCACAGCGGGTATCTGGTCGCTATTGGGAGCAGCAATCCTGGGGCGAGGGATCTATGTGGTTATCCACTGGAATTATTTCCAGGCTCAACCGAATGAAATACCACAAATCTGGTTGGGGGGTATATCCGGACACGCTGCCATTGTAGGTGGATTTATCTCATTAGCACTCTTTGCGATGATTACCAAAACCCATTTTGGGGCCTTGTCCGACGCCCTGCTTCCTTTGCTGACCACCCTGATGATCAGTGCCTGGTTGGGGTGCTGGATAAACGGTTGCCTGTATGGTCCTGAAGTACAGGCCTGGTGGGGAGTCCCTGCTCGAGATGAATGGGGGGAATTCGCTGCCCGCTGGCCACTTCAACTGGTTGGTGCCTCGCTGACATTGCTCATCGCCTGGGGAGTGGATCAAATACCCGAACGTAACTGGTTGTCAGCCCCGGGGTTGGCTGCTGCCCTCGAAGTAGGATGTATCGCCCTGACCTTATTGTGGGCTGCAACTTTCAGGGTTGATCCCGTTCCCCAATGGCGAAACCTCGGCCTGGATACCTGGGCATCTTTTGGATTGTTTATCTTAGCCATCACTGGAGCAATCCTCATCCTTATTCCCTATCCAACCACACAACCAACCAACTACTAACAAACTACCTAACCATCCCTATGAAACAAACCCTCGCTCTTGCACAAATCAACACTCGACTAGGAGATGTAGAAGCCAATCTCGCAAAGCACCTCAACTATGTGAAGGAAGCTAAAGCCACCGGTGCTGATCTACTCATCTTCCCCGAACTCTCGCTGACTGGCTACGCCCTGCAAGATTTGGCGTCTGCCGTCGCCCATCGCCCAACCCCAGATGACCCCATATTTGGACCGCTACTGGAAGCCAGCAAAAACATGGACATGGTGGTCGGTTTTGTCGATGAAGACAACCGCCACCGATTTTTTATCGCTGGGGCATATCTCTCCCAGGGTGAAGTCCTGCATGTGCACCATAAAGTGTACCTTCCTACCTATGCCCTCTTCGATGAAGGGCGCTTCTTTGCCTGGGGGGACAGCATCCAGGCCTTCGATACGCCGATATGCAGAATGGGCATCGCCATCTGCGAGGACTTCTGGCACGCCTCGCCGCCCTATCTGCTGTGGCTTGATGGCGCCGATATCTTGATCTTCACCTCAGCCTCCCCGGGCCGAGGGTTGTCCGCCGAACCCAAATTGGAATCTGCCCGTTGGGTCGAGCATATCAACCAGGCCTATGCCAGCCTGTTCACCTGCTTCACCGTTCACGCCAACCGCGTCGGCTTCGAAGACGGCCTGCACTTTTGGGGGGGCTCGACTGTTTACGATCCTAATGGGGTGCTCATGGTAAAGGGCCCCTACCATGAAGAGGCGCTGGTCACCGTCGAAATCGACTTGGACCAACTTCACCGCACCCGCGCCCGGCTGCCTCTCTTGCGAGATGAACGCACAGCCTTAGTTCAACGTGAAATGATGCGCATTGTCGGTGAAAAGGGAGGCACCCAACGATGATTGATCTTTCCGTTAATGTTGATTTAGCCCACAAAATCCTGACCGGATTCATCAAAAGCGAGATCACCCGCACTGGCTTCGAGCGCGCCGTAGTCGGCCTCTCTGGTGGAGTCGACTCTGCCTTGAGCTGTCTGTTGGCAGCCAATGCCCTCGGTCCAGAGAATGTCCTGGCTATGCGCATGCCCTACAAGTCATCTTCGGTGGACTCCTTAGAACACGCTCAACTGGTGATCGATAATACGGGTGTGCAATCCCTCACCGTATCCATCACAGAAATGGTCGACCCATTGTTCGAACGCTTTCCCGACACGAACGATATCCGCCGCGGCAATGTTATGGCGCGCGCCCGCATGATCATCCTATACGACCAATCCGAAGCTTTCAAAGGCTTAGTGGTCGGCACAGGTAACAAAACCGAGATCCTGCTGGGGTACAGCACCCTTTATGGAGACTCAGCTTGTGCCATCAATCCAATTGGAGATCTTTACAAAACTCAGGTGTGCCAACTCTCGAGAGAATTGGGCATCCCGACTGAGATCATCGACAAACCCCCCTCTGCAGATTTATGGGCAGGTCAAACCGATGAAGACGAACTCGGCTTCACCTATGCAGAAGTCGACAAATTGCTTTACCTTCTCGTTGACGAACGTTATAGCCCTGAAGAGTGTATCGAAGCGGGTTTCATGGGGGAGTTCGTCCACCAAGTCATCGAACGCGTACGGCGCAACCATTTCAAGCGCATCTTACCGCCCATAGCCAAACTAACCAACCGTACCGTGGGCTATGATTTCCTCTATCTAAGGGATTGGGGGACATAAAAACGTTCAA
>CAZUSV010000174.1:0-2330 GCA_964622645.1 uncultured Anaerolineales bacterium | reverse complement strand
AACGTTATGCACATTCCCCCTGCACTGCGCCATCGCCGCTTTGCCCTCTTCTGGATAGGCTTGCTGCTTGCCTGGACTGGCAATCAATTCCTGATGTGGACAGTACCCTGGCAAATCAGTGGCTTTACAGATAGCCCCTTTGCCTTAGGTAGCATTGGCCTGATCCGGCTTGCACCAACCATCTTCGTCTCCCTCTTCGCTGGAGTCATCGCCGACCGCTTCAGCCGCCGAAAAGTCGTTTTTGTGATGCAAAGCATCATGGGAAGCACAGCTTTGTTATTAGGCCTGTTGACACTAACCCAGAGAATCCAACTTTGGCATATCTATGCATTGCTGATAATCCATGCCACTGCTTTCGTCATCGATCTACCCGCACGCTATTCTTTGACCCCCAACCTGGTGCCCGAATCAGTTTTGCCCAATGCCTTGAGCATGGAAATGATCGCATTCCAGGTTGGCGGCATCTTTGGGCCGATTCTCAATGGCATCATGATCAACCTGTTTGGGGAGTATGTCTCCTACCTGATCGCCGCTGGTCTTTTTGCATCAATGCCTATCGCTCTGATCTTGATAGGACCGGTTGGACAAAAGCTGCTCGAAAGAACAAGCGCTGGAGTGGATTGGGGCGCTATCCGAGAGGGTATTCGTTTCACTTTCCAGCACCCCTTGATCCTATCAGGAATGCTACTAGATTTTTTTGCTACGCTGCTCACCCGGGCAGATTCCCTTTTGCCATATTTTGCCCGCCAGGTACTCGAAGTAGAAGAGTTTGCTTATGGCTTGCTCACCTCCGCGCCGATGATCGGTGCCGCGTTGGCGGGATTGGTTCTCTCCCAGGTCAAGGTTATCCGCCATCAAGGGAAATTGGTTCTCGGTTCAGTTACCTTGATTGGCTTATCAGCAGTGATGTTTGGTTTTTCGCGAATCTATTTACTTTCCCTTATTGCACTGATGTTGGCCGGAGCGGGAGATTCAGTTAGCTCTATCATCCGCAGTGCCATCCGCCAACTGCACACCCCAGATAAATTGCGTGGGCGCATGATCAGTGTCAACCAGATCTTCTTCATGGGTGGACCTTATCTCGGAGATGTCAAATCAGGATTCCTTGGAGGATTAATTGGCGTTCCTTTAGCAGTAGCCCTGGGTGGTGTCGCTTGCATTTTCTCCGTAGGTTGGGTGGGATACAGATGGCCGGAATTAAGGGCCTATATGGGCAAAGATATTCCTTCAGAATAAGATCTGATAACCGAAAAGCATGATCCTAAAAATTCCCCCGTCAATGCGTCATCGTCGCTTTCGATTGTTGTGGGGTGGTTTATTAGTTTCCGCTGCAGGTGGTCAAATGCAGTTTTGGGCCTTGCTATGGCATATCCGAGTTCTCAGCGACCAGCCCATCGCCCTGGGAGCGATCGGCGCAGCACGCATCGTCCCTATCGTTATCTTCTCTCTATTTGGTGGCCTAACCGCCGATACCTTCGATCGCCGGCGGGTTTTATATATCACCCAGTCGGTGCGTATGGGTGTCGCACTGATGCTTGGTTGGCTTACATTCACCAGTCAGATTGCTCTCTGGCATATCTACATGCTGACGGTGATGGATGCGACAGCCCATTCCTTTGGCCTGCCTGCCCGGCAATCGCTCACGCCGAACCTGGTACCAGCACATGACCTTGCCAATGCCTTCAGTATGCAATCTATGGCTTTTACCGCCGGGTCTATTTTCGGTCCGGCACTCAGCGGTCTGGTTATCGGATATTTGGGTCAAACATGGGTTTATTCGATCAACGCAATTTCCTATATAGCTTTGTTCCTAGCTCTTATTTTGATGGGACCTGTCGAGCAACAAATCACCCTTCAACGGGGCGGCTCAAAAGGAAATTTGTCAGCTATTCGTGAAGGGATAGAGTTCATCATCAACCATCCGATCATTCTTTCCAGTATGATCCTGGATTTCTTTGCCACATTCTTTTCCTCTGCCAATGCCCTGCTGCCGATCTTCGCCAGGGATATCCTGGGTGTCAGCGAGATTGGTTATGGCTGGCTATCTGCAGCGCAATCCACAGGTGCAGCGCTGACTTCGGTGATTATTTCACAGATCAGCACGATCCGCCGTCAGGGTGCCATCCTGTTAATGGCAGTAGTTTCCTATGGTGTTTGGACCTTAGTTTTTGGAATCTCCCGCTCATATGCTTTATCTTTCTTTTCGCTGGCGATGATGGGAGCCTCTGATATGGTTAGCATGGTCATCCGCAACACCATCCGGCAACTGCAAACCCCAGACTATATTCGTGGTCGCATGACCAGCATCAATCAGATTTTCTTTATGGGTG
>CAZUSV010000173.1:0-12328 GCA_964622645.1 uncultured Anaerolineales bacterium | reverse complement strand
TCCAGCCCAGGACGATAGCCAGGACAACGCGAAATATCGTCATCATCATCCAGGTTGTCATTTTGTTCGACATACGACCCTCCTCGTTCTAATCGGATAGAAACGATTTGGGGATCCGCTGTCTGTGTGCCAGGTCGGACACCCGGCCTTGTGAGTGTCCGACCTGGCTACGCCATGACAATCTGGGCTATCTACTAAAGCGTATCTCCGATTCCGATTCGGTCTGGATCGATATCGAAGGGGCTAACGCTGAAATCAACGGCTGCACGGAAGCAGTAGCGTTGCATATCGCACTGGGGAAGCCGGAGTCAAACCGGATCTGGATCGATGGGTTGTACTGCAAGGCGTCAGCGTTGTGCAACGTGACATAGAAGGTGTTGGTGGCATCCGCCTTGGCCTGACCGGTATTGCCAAAGCGCACCGCGCCGCTATCACGATAGGCGCGCCGATCTGCGCCTACATAGGCGGCCTCTTCACACGCCGCATCGGTGGCCACCTGAAGCTGGTTGCGGATGCGCCAAAACTGAATGCCATCCACGACCAATATCAGCAGCGGGACCAGGACAAACATGAACACGAAGGTGGTCCACAACAGGCTTTGACCGGCCTCAGAGGGTTTTCCCAACGTTTGTGCCTTGGCCATCACCAGCCCTCTTGTCGGAAGGTGCTTACCGATTGGCCGTCAATATATGGCGATGTCCCGCCACCAAAGAAAGCGGCCAGGTTGGCAAAATAATTGGGCACCCGGTAGGTAACAACCACCTGCACCGTTCCGCCACGTCCACCTGGGGCTGAGGTGGAAACGCCGTATTCACCAATATGAACGGCGGCGAGTTTTTCCCAGGCCGCGCTGGCAGCTTGAGAAGCGGGATTTTGCTGCGCGACCGAACCGCGCCGGGCACCGTAGTTGGCGGCATTGTTGGCGTGTAAACCGGCGATCCCGGCCAGTGCCAGATTGACCAGGCCCAATGTGACCAGCAGCATCAGCGGCAAGGTCATTGCTGCTTCGACCAGGTCACCGCGTTTGTCACGGATAAAGCGCTTGGCAATCATCTCAGACCTCGCGCTATAACGAACCGGCAATAGTGGTCAGCGTATCGACGATCTTGCCACCCAAGGTTGTCAGGGCAGCGATAGCCGCGATGGCGATGAGAACCCAGATCAGGGACTGGTCCACCAGGTCGCCGCGTTCATCATCCAAGAATTTACATAACAACAAGTAGGTTTTCATCAGGAGCCTCCGAAAAGAACATGCAAACAATTAAACAAAAAAAGCGCCATCCTGACCGCAGGCACTTAACAAAGTGCCCCTCAGAATGAACGCTACATAAGGGATTATAAAATGTTTCTGCCCGCTGTCAAGATCACGCGTTCTAATAAAGAAAAGGTTCCCGAGGTATGATCGTTCTCTCAAAAGAAAATGCTACAGAGGGAACGATGGAAAACTTGAGGAACGCATGACACTTCACCTAAGGCGGAAATATTAACACAAGAAGCGAGTGAGCTATTGGCAAGCCAAGAACTGCAAAGAACACAGTCGTTTGTTAGATGAAATGGAAGCAGCAACTAGACTGCACCGCAAATGCATCCTGAGGTTGATCAACTGGAAGTTGTCCTTTTAGAAACGCAAGCGAGAACGCAGGCCAACCTTAGGGCTGGAAGTACAAGCTGCCATGTAGATGATTGCCCACAGTCTAGACTACCCCTTTGTTGAGCGGCCACAGCCTACCTTGGTGTGGCTGTGGTGTAGTTACCTGGTGATACCCTATGCATTTGAGCGTATTCAAGCTCGTATGCCTCTGCCAATTGAAGATATTTACCATGATGTTTTAGATCCTAATCTGGTTCCAACAATACAGGTACTGGTCTACTCTCCTCATTTATCCTAATATCTGTAAATCCTGAATCAGATTGCTGAAGATTGATGCGAATATTTTCCCTTGTGCGGTATTTACTGAAATTAGGTTTGGGTTAATATGTTACAATCATTTTATCAATATTAAAACTTATTAAATATTGAAATAGTAATAGATAACAAGGGTGGTCGCAATAATCGAGGGAGGGTGCCATGTCGAATAAATCTGGTGAATATCGCTTTAAAATCCTAGTCGTAGACGATAACGACGAAGGACAACTCGATTCTCTTAAAGAAGTACTAGAAATGCAAAGTTACAGTGTTGTAACGGCAGAGAACGAAGAAAGCGCATGGGTGGAATATGAGAGATTTCAACCCCACCTTGTTTTGTTGGATGTTCACCTGGGGCCGAATGCAGAGTTTGGGGGGCTTAAGATCTTGGAATCGATCCGGATTTACGATGAAGAGACAGTGATCGTTCTGATGACTGGCAAGTATATGAAAGGACCGTTAAGAGAAATCGTAGAGGAACGTGGGTTTGAAATAGGAAGGCAAGGTATAGATTTTGTGACCAATGACATCCCACCCCGAGCGTTATTGGCTCGTATTAAACAGCGCCTGCAAGAGGGATGGCCTGAGATTGCGGCAAGGATGGTTGTCTGCGAGACAATAATAGTTGACACCGACACTCATGAGATTTGGGTTCGACAAAACGACGGATGGGAGACAAGACACCTTGAACCTAAAGAGTTCAACGTACTTATCAAGTTGGTTAAGAATAAAGGAAAGATCGTCATTCGAGAGGATTTGTGGGAATTTTTCGAGGATGCCGAAGAACCCGATCGCGCCTTGCGAGGTTGTGTTACCCGATTGCGCGGAAAGCTGAAGCCTTATGCTGATATAGAAAATGTTAGAAGCGAAGGCTATCGTTTATTGGATTGTCTATAGGTGCGATTGAGATGAAACCGCGACGGAATTGGTTCACTTGGGGGGGGCTTTTTCTTGGAATAGCGTTGATCACAAGCGTAATCCTATGGTCACTCCTTGATAACGCCGGCAAAATAACGAGTTGGGGTGCAATACTGATAGGGATTAGTCTGCTGATTAGCGGCTTCGCTGCTGGTTGGCTGGCAGCAATGCGCTTGGTTCCTCAGCCTGAGCCACAGCCCAAAACACCGAGTCCAAATAGGATCAAGGAGCAGGCTCAACGACAATTCCATGAGTTAGTCAAAACAATGAGCCACGAGATCAGCAAAATATACCGACCTTTCGAGGATAATCTTCATGTAGCTGAAGACCATGCAAACAGCCTGTCGGGTGAATTCGGTCCTTACATCAGAAATGACCTGCACAAAATTTCCAGCCTACACTGGCGATTAAGACGAGCCCTTGAAAAGTGGTGGCAATGGTCTGATATAGAAGCAGACCGTTATTATCTTGATCTTGATTTCCGACCCATTAATTTGGAGACCATTACCGAAGAAGTTACTACTCAATTCCAATTGCGTGCACAGGAGAAAGACAACACTCTATCATGGCAGCGAAATTATCCGCACGATCAGGAATTACCGCTTATCAGCGCCGACGAGGATGCCCTGCGTCAGATGCTCTACAACCTGGTGCACAATGCGATTAAGTTCACGACGAATGGGACGATCCGGATCGTTTTGGAAGCCGACCAGGATCGTGAGGTGGTTCGTCTGTTGGTAAAAGATAATGGCAAAGGGATCGCTGAAGGTGATAGGTCTAACATCTTCAAGTCTGAGTTTACTGGAGATCGACAGCAAGGCAGAGGAATTGGCTTGTATGTGGTCAAGAAGATCGTTGACGAGCATAGAGGTTGTATAGAAGTGAATTCCCAACTGGGTGAAGGAACTACATTTACAGTGACTTTCCCGACCAGCCGGGAATAGTAATTTCCCCTACCTTTCCCAACAATTTCCCAACAAAGGTCTAGTATATTGAGTGTGAAATTCTAACCATAAGGAGGTTGAAAATGAATACGCGAATAACACTAGTTTCAAATATTTTGTTGATTGTGTTGGGGTTGCCCGCGATGGCCTGTGATGGGGGCGCTGGTACCGCCCGGACGACTGAATTTGTTCTTACCGCAACCCAGAAGATAGAACTTGCCAAGCTTCAAAGCACGGTCGTCACATCTGACATGCAAACACCGACACGCGCCCAAATCTCTGCGACCGATACCCCAGTAACATCTGAAATGCTGCATAATCAAGGTGATGAGTTTACGCCCTTTGGGGCAGATTTTGAGGATGGCATTGGAGATTGGCGTGTCACTGAGACTGATAAAACGGAGGTCTTTGAAATAATAGTCAAGGAAACCCCAGGGCCTAATGATGGCTCTTCGCTTATGCTTATGACTGAGTTCGGGGGACAAACATGGCAATCGGTAACTGTAGGGGTTCAGATTCCCGAAGCGAAGTCAAATTGGTCAGATTATGTTGAAATTAGCTTCGACTTTTTCATGGAGGATGTTCCAGGGTACAAAGATGTTAGAGTTCAACCGTATATAAAAGTTGGTCCCGAGTTCACTTACTACTATGCCGAGACAATGATTGAGCCCAATGGCATTTGGATTACGGTTCGTATGCCACTAAGCGATCTGGTCAGTGATTTAGGCGAGTTAAACTCTGTGCGAGAGTTTGGCATCAAAGTGGGAACCAGCGCCACAACATATGCAGGCCCTATCTATTTTGACAATATAAAATTATTACTACAGTGCCCGATCGTTTGGTCCTTCGAGGGAAGTTCAGATAAGTGGTCTGCAGCCGAATACAGTGAAGCAACCTCGGTTACGGCGGTTAAAGAACACGCCACTGATGGAGAATATTCGCTACAGGCTGATTTCAACATCCGGGAAGACAAAGCCATTTATCAGATCGAGTTTCCAAATGCTCCGCTTGACTTGAGCACCTGTTCGACATTGGTTGTTGACATTACAACCCGCATGAGTGGGTTACAGTTAGCCCTGGCAGTGAGTTCTGGTGAGGAGTGGGAATGGCACGAGTCAAAACCGCTTCCCCTGGACGATGGGTTGAACCTGGACTTAGAATTCGATTTGAATGCCATGGACTTCAAAGCCGCAAGAAATGATTTCGAGGACTTTACGTTGCCGATCATAAATCGGGAGGAAGGGCGCCGGATTGCTTTGCTAATCTTCTCTGACATCAAGCCTCGCACTGCAGCGGTTTACTTTGACAATGTTCGGATACTACCGTAATAAGCTAAAAGTCTGCCTTATGAATTTGGGAGATGTGGCAACTGTTGACGAGAGACTTCCGAAGTCTCCTAGACTTTGGAAGTCTCGATTCAGATGTGAGGTGTGTTGTGAAAAACAGAATACTTTCAGCGCTGCGTTTGGGTTGCCTATTGGTTGGAATTATGATGATGACAATTACATGCGGCATTAACCCATCGGATTGTGTTATCACTTATTTCCGATCCGAGGATTTTGTGGGATGGAATCTTTCCGATCTTGATGGTATCTATGTTCAGAACCCAACGGTCAACGCTGTAGATGTTTCGCTGAGTGGGAAGCAGGCTCATCTGCAACTTGTAGGTGAGTGGACGCAGCCGGGGGGCTGGCAGGAAATAGGCGCGAGTGTGAAATTTCCAAATGGGGTAGATTTTTCGAGCTGTGACAGGCTGGAGTTTAGAGTGTACGTTCCGGTAGATGCTAATGATTTCACTCTTCAAGTCTTTCTTAAAGTGTTTACAAAATATGAATGGCGATCGACGGAGGACTATGAGCTGACACCAGGGGCATGGAATCCTATAACAGTGCAGCTCTCTGACCTCGGCGGTCTTCGTGACGTACGGGAAATGGGCTTAAAAGTTGGCAGCAGCGAAACGGCCCCTGGGGCTTACGAGATCTTGGTTGATGAGTGGGTGGGTTACTGATCCTGTAGGGGATTCCCTCTGTTCCACACCGACTTCCCAACATTATCCCAACAATTGTATGTCATACTTGGATATGATTTCGGGAGGTTGCCCATGGACGATCATTACATTTCCTTCAAAAGGTTTGCCTTTCTTGCGTTTGCGTGTAGTCTCTTGTTCACTGCCTATGCTGGAAACTCGCGAAGCTCGTCACTATCCACTACTATAATAGATGATCTCGAAGCTACCATGATATCCTTATCTGCCTCGCAGATGGCTCTGGTTCCTACACTGACCGTAGCGGAATTTGAACATAAATCGACTGAGTCGACTGCAACCTTACTTCCTATCCGTGAGGAAGAATATGTCACGCAGCGCGACGGGAAGTTGTGGCTTGGTGAAACTGAGTTTCGATTTGTTGGAAATAATGCTTATTTCTTGCAGCCAGAGATAATTTACGGAAACTTGGCTGAAGTTCAAGTGACACTCGACCAGATGGCAGCTATGGGAATGTCCGTCGTGCGTACAATTGGTTTCAACGCACATGATTCGGCTGCTGATCCAGCTGCGATCCAACTAAGCCCTGGGGAATACTCTGAAGAAAGTCTCGTCGCATTGGATCAGGTAATCGCAGAGGCCAAAGCACGCAACATCCGTGTCATTCTTTATTTGACCAACAATTGGGAAGCCTATGGTGGTGTTGGTGCCTACCTCGATTGGTGCGCTTGCAAAGCTTCGCATCAGGATTTCTACACCAATGAGAAAATCATTGGTTTCTACCAGGATTACGTTGCTATGCTGCTCAATCGCACCAATACAGTTACCGGTATTCCATATCGCGAGGATTCAACGATCCTGGCCTGGGAACTTGGAAATGAACTTCGCAATCCCGGTGTCGACCCGATGGTATTACTCAACTGGACTGAAGAAATGGCGGCGTTTATCAAAACGCATGATCCGCATCACCTGGTCGCAGACGGAGGTGAAGGCTTTGACGATGACCCGAATTTGTATGAAGGATTGACAAATTCGTATGCCGTGAGAGGTGTCGAGGGAGCTAGCTATCACCGACTGGTGTCCCTGGAATCGGTTGATTTGGTCAGTTATCACCTTTACCCGGACAAATGGGGGTTCAACGATAGCAGCGATGTAGTCCTCTGGATCAAGACTCATGAAGAACTTGCCAGGCAGGCAGGTAAAGTGGCATATTTGGGCGAATTTGGGATTATCAATACACGGGAAAACTATTCAGATTTGCTTCGAGAGTGGCTCGTGGCTGCATTAGTAGAGGCTGACAGCACCGGTGTGATCATTTGGCAAATGGTCACATCCTCAAGATTGCAGTATGATGATGGCTATAGCTTGGTCTGCCCTGACGAGAAAACTTCCTGTGCTTTGCTAAGCGTATATGCCTCTGGGGAGGGGGAGCCGTTAGAAGCGATTCCGCCATAGACAACACCGAAGTTTCGCACAGTTATTCCCACCTGCACTATCCCACCAAGCCTTTCGCTGGTTACGGTAGAAACGCCGAATTCGCCGATATGAACGTTTTCAATTTATTTCTCTAGCAGATTGGCAGCTTGAGGAGCCAGGAATTGCTATGCACAGAATCACGCCTCGCTCACGTAGTTGGCGTGCAGTCTTGTGATCCCAGCGAAAGCCAGAATGAACTATTCCAAGGTCATCCCCACCAAAATCCTGTGGCAAGAACAATAAAATCTCCATTTCGTTTGCAGGCACTCATAGTCCAAAACCTGTCAAGATCAAAACTAAGTTTCCTACCCCAAATAGATAGCCTGGGAAGCCGGGAAAGCGACGCCTTTCTTCAATACCACAATGTGTTAGTGCCCAGAACACGGCTGCATACCAGATCATCAGCCCGATGAACGCACCCCACAGAAATTCATCACCAAGCAACGAGAACGTCAGCCAGGCTTTGGCGTCCGCCCCACCGAGTTTATCCCAATACCATAAGAAGAGCGTCGACGCCCACACCAAAACAATCGTCCACCAAGGTGTCGTCAGCCAACCAACCAGGCGTGCAGCTAGTGACAATCCCAATGGGGGGAAAGTCAACCAGTTACTCACCTCGCCATTCCTGTAATCTTGGGTTGCACAGATGGCTAACCACAAAACAATGGGAACAACCAGTAGATCACTCATCAGGTATCACTTACCAACCCACGGTTACTTCACCTTCATCCAGCCAGTGGAACCACCGGGCAGGCGGATTTCCTGCCAGACCATGCCATCTTCATCTGTTGCAGTCTGGATTACTTGGAAGGGGGTTCCAAACCACAGATATATATCAACAGCTCCGTTCAGATCACGGAAGAGCCACCGGCCTTCCTTTCCAATGCGCTCGTAATCACCTTCAATTTCAAACAGGTAGGACGTGGCAATCCACCCCGATTGTCCCAGGTAGCTGGCTTCCATCCATTCCATGCCACCAAAGGTGGTCTGCGCGCCCAACCCACTGACTTCCTCGCCGTTAGGAATAGCATCCAGGATCAGCGCGTCGCCTGGCGCATCCCGCAGATATATACCTGTTTCCCGGTTGGTCCAAGAGACATGGTGGATGCTCAGTGGGGTTGGTGCAGGTGGCGCCAGTGTGGGTTTGGGCGTCGGCCTTTGGGTTGGGGTTGGGGGCGATGCGGTAGCCAATTCTGTTGGGAGCGCTTGTGCAATTGTCTCGCTTGGGCGGATGACAATGCTCAACGTAGCCAGACCGAACACAACCAACACAGCCAGTGCGCCTAACCCTAATGCAATATATTTAGGTGTCAAATACCCTTTGATATTTCTCAGATCGATGGTCATCTCACTCTACTCTCCATGAATAACTATTTACTGGATATTGTGGTTTTGTTTCGACGATCTCAAGGTTCCAGAACAAGAAGCCCCAGGGATACCATCCAGGCGCCATTTCGTAGTCGATAAATAGATTCGACAGGTCGTGATGCATAGTATCGAGAAGCTTGCCGAATTCACATGGCGATCCCGGTGGGCAGTTCGTCCACTGCATGCCGCTTTCATTTACCTGTGGTTGCAGTGTGCCCTTGGTCTCACTGATATAAACTTTCAACAATGTTTCATGCAAATCGATCGCATGTGCCTGTTTGGCGGTCTGCCAGGGCCCCAGCGCTAAGTAATTCGCCCCCCAATCCAGGCCTACGGCAGCCCAAACCTTATATGGAACACTTTCCCGGCTCATAAACAATAACTGTACTAGGTCAATCCCAGCACCGGGTATCTCATAGCGCACGCGCTCTATGGGCACGCCGTAAAAAACCCAGCTTTGAAATATTGGATCGTAGTGGACTCCCCCTTTGGGTGCCTGGTCCAAGAGCTTCATCGTTGGATGTTCTGGGAGGGGGTCTGTATATGATCGCTGGTATACAGTCGCCTGCACATTGGCCTTGGGCAACCAAATCAGGGAAAACATACATAAGGCGATAACAAATTGTTTCCAATTCACCGGCTTCGTTTCCGTTTTTCACTCAAACCGAAATAGCGTTTGGCTTCTTTGCAGAGCTTGCGAATCAGCGCATATTGCTCGAGCATCAAGGGTCCTCCAAGCCCGGCGAGCCAGACCGCCAGGTCGAAAGGCAGATCGTTAATCTCCTGGCCAGCAAGATTATTGATCCAGGTGCGCAAATTCGAGCGGTAGGGTTCTTTCACCCTGGAGATTTCATCAGCTAACTGTGCAGCCAGACGTTGGGCCAGCGGGGGGAGTGGAGCAGCCATCGCTAAATCGCATTGACGGCTTCGATCAATAGCGGCACCAAGATCAGCGCCATCATGGGTATGAAATAGAAGATCGCTACCGCTACGGTCATGCCGGTATCCAGCTTTTCCGCTTTTCGCAGCAGGTGCTGGCGATATTCTGCTGCCAATGAAGAAGAAATCTCACTCATGCGTTGGGCGACATCCACACCTTTACTGGCAGCCACATCCAACTGCACCCCAAAAGCGCGCAACGCGCTGATGCCGCTCTCTTCAAAGGCTTCGCGTAAGGAGCCTTTTCGCTTTTCATGCGAGAATACCGGAATTCCCAAGTAGGCAGCCTGGGCGGAGGCTTCACGAACCAGACCGGCTAACGGGCCGGGCATCTTGGACGCTTGCATTAAAGCTTCCTCAGGAGATACCCCCGCTGCCGTTTCCGCCGATATCAGAGCGGCCATTTCAGGTACCGATTGCTCGGCTCGCACGCGCATCTTCCTGGCCGCTGAGCGCAGCCGGAAATAGGGCAATACCAGCAGGATCAGCGGGACGCCCCAGGATACGGGTGCCGGGATCAAGAGTGGAAACAAGATCCCAAATCCACCCGCCAATACCGAGATGAAAATGAGCTGCTCCACCGTGCGTCCCTGGTATTCCCCGCCGCGCTGGGCCCAGCGCAGGTTCATCTGCCAGGATGTCAACGACATGGGCAGCTGCGCAGCGATGGCTGCCCCGGCTCGATCGCTGAAGGAAGACTGGTTTGCTCCCTGGTTTTTCCTTGCTGTACCAAGGTAGTCCACTACGGGATTGGGTTGCAACACCTTGATGATCAGTTTCACCAGACGGTGGGCGGCAAACGCCGATGCGCCAACAATCACAGATATCAAGCCATAATTTGATAAGGTATCCATAGCACTGCTATCCTTTCCAGACGTTCTAAAACCATATGCCAATTCGGCCTGCCGAGGTATCGAGCAAGGCACATAGGATGGCAGGCACGGTCATGATCAACAAGAAAATCACCACAGCCAGCATATCGAGAAGCCGTGCGATCATGTGGTCGCCTCCCGGATCATCTGCTGGATGTAGGACCAGCCATAAGCGCCCCAGGCAATGGCCAGCACCAGGCCGATCTTGAAGAGCGGGTTTTCCAGGTAGACAGCCGTCCCCACTGGTGCACTCAGGATATAGCCCAACCCGAAGATGGCTGCAGCGATGATCACCAGGGCGATATTCTTTTTACCTGATGCCACCGCCGAAGCCTGCCCCTTTACGTCCAGAATTTCATTCAGATTCCTGGCGGTTTCATGAAAGGCGGCTGTATAGCCCGCACCACCGGTTTCACCCATGCGCTGTACTTCGAAGACCACCAACGCCAAGGATGGTGAAATGCTGTTAGCTTCAGGTAATAATTTGTCGAAAGCTACGTTTCCCTGGCGCTGTACGCGGGTGATGAAGGTCTCTACCCAGGCAGCCAGGGGCTTTTCGGGATCCAGGGCTTCTTGGGCACTGGACAACGCTTCCAGGATATTGGGTTCGGCTTTGAGAATGCCTGATAGGTTGCGCAGAAAGGTAGGAATCTCTTTTTCGATTTCCAGGCGCACCTTTTCCCACTGAGCGTTGATGAAGCCGTTGGTGATGGCATAGCCCAATACCACGCCCCCGGCGATGGCGATCAACCAACCTAGATGGAAAGCGTGGAAGGCGAACATGCCGGGTACCCCAACCAGGGCCATCAGCCCGTAGGTGGCCAGGTCTTCTTTGCCGGATACATCCAACCCGATGCGTAGGAAAGCTAGGCGGGTTTTGCTGGCTTCATTGATCTGCACTATCCCAGGATTGGCTGTGGATGGGTCATCCAGGCTGGCAATCCCGCGTTGACGGTAGTAAGCTCGCAAGCTCTCCGCCTGGCTATTGGTGCTGATGCGGTTGACCAGCAGCGAGAAGATGGTATATACCCCCGCGCCTGCAGCAAGCGCGGTAACCAGTTTTAGCGCAGTATCGATCCATAACAGGTCGTTCATAGTCTCAATTTACCTTCGGCAGCTGCTTCAGCTGCCAGGTGGTCGTTCGCCTGGAGCGATGTTTGGCTAGGGTTGGCTTCAGAGGCTTCAAGGATTCTCTTAATGTCGGCGATGCGTCCGGAATCTTCTTTCATGCGGTACCCCTCGGCCAGATAGACATCTTCCATGGCCACATCCCCACCTTGGAGTTCCTTGCGCACTGCCCAAATGCCGACAATCTGCCTGCGGCCCGCTAACCAGCCAATCTGCGCTACCAGGTCGATGGCTTGGGCGAAGTTCGACTTGGCCGCAGCCATGCGGATGCCTTCATCGGCGAACATGATCAGCGCCATGCGATGCACGGCGTGATAGGGATCGGTAGCATGGAAGGTGGATAGGCCGGGGTGATCGGACATCTGTGCCCGGAAGAGGGTGTTGGCCACATCACCGGTACGCACCTCGCCGACGATCAACCAGCGGGGGGACATCCGCAAAGCGCTATCCACCAGATCTTTGACTGTCACACCCGGTGTGTCCGAGCCGATTTGGCCCGGCCTGGCTTCCAAACTGACCACATGCGGGTGGTCGATCCAGATTTCCTCGGGATCTTCGATTTTGACCACGCGTGCCGACCGGGGGATGCCGTTGGAAATCGCTGAGATCACCGTGGTCTTGCCGGTGGCCGTAGAACCTGAAATCAACAGACGATATTCAGCAGATACCCAGCCGACAAGCGCATCCAGGATCTGGGGCGGGGCTACCTTCCAGGCTAAGAGCTGTTCCAGGCTGACCGGTTTGGGTTCGAAGATGCGGATATTGATGACCGGGTAGCCTTCTCCGGGCGCCA
>CAZUSV010000172.1:2346-12489 GCA_964622645.1 uncultured Anaerolineales bacterium | reverse complement strand
CCTGTAGGGCTATTCATGTTCTAAAAGTACTTGTCTCTCCGACAAACTGCTAGGGGAATATAATAGACTGGAGGGTGGCTGGTTTCCAGCACTCGTTTGGCATTCTGCGATTCGACGACCAATTCGCCATTGAAGATGACTCTGATCCGTTGCGGAACATCTTCAACTGCGGGAGGGCGCGGGTAATCCCAAACGGACTCGGTAGAGGGTGATTCTGAGATATATTTTTGATCCATGTAAATATCTCCATAGGTTTTTTAGCTATGGAAATGATTAAGTATCTATCCGAAAATTGCTAAGGCCGGTCTCCAGACCGAGCCGAACACGGTCGGGAGACCGGTTCAAGCGAATTTTCGGAGGTTCTAAGTATAGAATGTGTTCTCAATCAATTTTCCATGAAAATTGTCTTCTTGCATAGATGACCACCAAGCGCTATTCCCGAGAGGGCGGCACCTTCGACTCTGGGACCACCAAATGCATCACCAGCAAAATACAAGTCTGGCAATCTTGGAATTTCCATGAAGCGCTCTGGATAAACCAGTTTTGGTTGGCTGTAGCGCCATTTATGAATTTGCCAATCCCGAACATGCTCTCCGAGCCAGGGTTTGGCGGCCAGAAGGAGTTGTTCGCCGATCTGATCGTGGTTGCTATCGTAATTTTGGTGGCTGTAATCAGCGCTGGCATGGATGGTAACAGCCGTTGCTTTTGACGAGATGCCTTTTTGAGTATTGTCTGCGATCCAAGCGATTGGGCCGCGTTCGAGTTTCATTCCGCCAGGGGCAGGAATGGCGCTCGGACCATCCAGTAACACTAACAGGGCAATACAGGGATGGTATTTAATGACCTGGAGCCGCTCATTTTCAATCTCGGGCAGCGACACTCCTCCGGCCTCGAGTAATCTTAGCGATTGAGGCACGGGCGCAGTTAGGATGAGGTGGTTGGCGTGAAATTTCTCGCCAGCGTCCGTTTGAACAATCCATGTATCACCATTTTTGGAAACCGACTCGACCCGCGTTTGCAGGTGGATGTTCAACCCTTGGGCGATTTCTTTGGCTATGGATGTCATTCCGCTCATCCCCCGGTATCTGGCATGCCCAACCTCTTGAGGGACTTTGTCCAGGGTGGCAAAGTTGTGCGTCCACTCTTGAGCTGCCCCTTTTTGTATCCAAAAATCTACCCAACGTTGGAATAATGTCTGGCGCACTGTAAAGAACTGTGCTCCGTGATCGAATACACCTTCCTTGAAACGGCGGGTGGCCATGCGCCCTCCGACGCCGCGCGCCTTCTCCAGGATGGTGACATCCTGCCCAGCTCGATTTAGTATATTCCCGGTGATCAAACCACTGATTCCGGCTCCGAGGATGAGTGTTTTCTCTGACGGGCTTATCATCACTTACACCAAGTCGAGTTGTCCTTTGTGACCTTCTTGATAGGCCTCGAAGATCCTTTGGGCCACTTTTTCAGGTGAGGCAGCATCTGCGGGTAATCGCAGAGGTACTTTATCCCATAATGATGTGGCAACGGCCCCGGGCCGCACTACAGTGATGCGCCGCTTGCGTTGCTCCTTACCGAGGGCTGTTGCAAAAGCCTCCAAACCAGCTTTGGCGGCAGCATACGCCGAAAATCCCGGTAGGCGTAAACGTTCGCTGACTGCGCCCAAGAAGACGATATGCGCATTTTCACTCAATAAGGGCAGGCTGTAGTGAAATGTGTAAAATGCGCCACTCAGGTTAGCTGAAATGATCCCTTGCCATTCATCCGGTGTCATTTGGTCTGCTTTTGCAGAGAGAATATCTCCGGCAGCATAGATCCAGAGATCAACTGAATCAACTTCTTGTGAGATCAAAAAGGCAGTTTGTTCAACAACGGCAGGGTTGTCCAGGCTGGCATCGAAGGCATGGGTTGCCAGAGAGTCGATATCGCCAGTATCTCTAGCAATTGCGATATTGTTCCAGCCCTCGCTTTTGAGTAATTTCAAAATAGATTGGCCAATACCACCAGCTGCACCCCAAATCATTGCGGTTTTCATTTTTTATGCTCCATTTATTGATATAACTCGAAATTTAGCCATATCATGTTTTTCTGCCCAATATCATAACAAACTCCCTCCAATTTGTCAATGTATTGCAAAGATTTTGTCAGGGCAATCGCATTTAGAAATAGCTTTGCTCAGTTTGGATAGACATATCCAAACCATTGCCCCTTCAATTTCTGTGGATAGGTTCGACTTTTCTCACTACCCGTTTGTCAATCCACAGAGAGCAAATCTACCAAATGCGATTGCCCTGAAGACTTTGTACCGAATCTCGCCGGTGTATTCGATGCTACTTTAGTGAAGCCAGAAATTGGCTGGCTGAGTTTTGGACCTGACGACGTTGCTGCTCATCTAAATGCTTGAGACCCAACAGGCTTCTTGACATCCTGGGGTTGGCTCGCAACGTATTTTCATGTTGCAAAATGAAGTTCCAGTACAGGTAGTTAAATGGACATGCATTCTCGCCGATACGCAGTTTGTGGTCGAAGGCGCAGGTGCGGCAGTAATCGCTCATTTTGTGGATATAGTTTGCCGAGGCAATATAGGGTTTGGTGGCAATCAAACCGCCATCGGCGTACAGCCCCATACCGAGCACGTTTGGGGACATGACCCATTCATAGGCATCGACATAGGCGCTTAGAAACCAATCATTGACTGCAACAGGATCCACCCCTGCAAGCAGGCAGAAATTCGAAATGATCATCAGGCGTTCGATGTGATGCGTGTACCCGTTCTGCAAAGCTCTTTGAATCACATGCTGTAGGCAGTTCATCCTGGTGTCGCCATTCCAAAACATCTCTGGCAGCGTGCGATCAGCTTGCCAGAAATTGCAGTCAATGAGTTCAGGCATCAGGCGCCAATACTGCCAGTAGATGAATTCCCGCCAGCCAACCAACTGGCGGATGAAGCCTTCAACAGAGTTGATCGGCGCTTGGCCTTCGAGGTAACGGTTCTGTGCTTCTCTTGCTAAAGCAAGTGGATCAAGCAAACCCAGGTTCAAGTACGGCGAAAGTCTGGAATGAAAGACCGTATCGTGAGCACTGCTCATGGCGTCTTCATAAGCACCAAAATCAGGTAGACGACGATCGAAAAAATCCTCAGCAGCCAGCCAGGCTTGTTCATGCGTAACAGCTAGATCAAATCCCGCTACCTGACCTACCCCCTGATATTTTTGATCAACTTCATGCATCACTTCCAGTGTAATTGCATCTGGTTCAAATATGATCGGTTCAGGGGGCTGTGCGTCCTTAGGTAAGCTGCGGCGGTTGCTTTTATCGAAGTTCCACTTTCCGCCCATTGGCGTTCCATCGGGCTGCATCATCAAGTCGAAATGCTGGCGCATTTTGCGATAGAACTGCTCCTGTACATACCGCTTGGAAAGTGTTGGTTTGGGAATGGGATTGAAGCGACCAGTTAGAAACTGCGTGTTTGGCAGGATCGTAAGGGGGATATCGAGCAAATCTTCCAGGCTTTGTTGATACTTCCTGCCGCGCAATTCGCTGGCGGCCATCGTCAAGATCGCTTGGGGTTGGTGCTCCTGCAGGTGTTCATGAATGGCAGCCGTCGTGGTTGGCGATATCCGGTAGTCGACTGCGAAACCAGCAGCGCGCATTTTTTGGGCATAGTGCCGCATGGCACTAAAGAGCAGCACTAATTTCTTACGCTGGTAGGGAAGCCGCCTGGCGCGCCTTTCACTCTCGATCATCAAGATGTTGATCTTGCCATTGCTAAGCTGATCCTTAGCCAACGACAGGGCAGGATGCTCAAGTAATAACTGGTCTCCTAAGACCCAAACGGTTACACTCATTATTTACCTATTAAATGCGGACAATTTTGACAATCTCAAACTATCCTAGTAGATCGACAAAGCAACTTCGCGAGAACTTCCGAAAATAGGGGTTACGGGGGTGCTCCACACACCCGTAACCCCTATTTTCGGGCTTCTCGTCTGAAAGTTGACATTGTCAAGCTAGAAACTGTCTAAAGACTTTCGATAATCGAATTGAGCTATTATTGCTCTTTATCCTTAGAACTCAGATCCAACATCAGCGCAATGAACAGCGGCCCTATGGCCATGATTGTGGCTACTAAACCAAATATGAAAATGGTGACATCCGTCATGATATTCTCCAGGCAGTGAACACAAAGGCTCCCAAAGATAGAATCGAAGGAACCCAAATTGCCACAAAGACCCCTTGATCTTTTGCTCCACTAAACCATAAGTAGACGGAAAACAAGAAAGATAGGAATGCAGCGATAAGGATCGTGATCTTGCTGATTTGATAGAATTTGTTCATCTTTATACTCCTGTTGATATGATATTTTTACTTCTCAGACACGGAACGGATTTGCCTGAAAATTGGAATAGCAGGGGTGCAGAGTACCCCTGCTATTCCAATTTTCAGAAATTAAAACTCGCCTTCCATCGAAGCGGCGTAGCCTGTCATTTCGACATAGCCATCCCCAGAGACCATCTGGCCCTGGGCGGTGCCGCTGACATGCACTGCTCCTTCCCAATAGGCATAGGAGACATCCATTTCTTGATCGAGCAGATAAGGTTCGATATCAAGATTTAATTGTAGGGAGGGGATGACCAGTTTCCAGGCCGCGGGGTATTCCCCACCGCTGGTAGTACTTAGCCAGGAATCCAAAACCTGGATTTCGAATTGCTCCTGTTCTAAGTGCATGGTCTTGCCTCCAGGGCTGATCCAGGTCCCACTGGAGAAAGGATCGATGCTCCCATCTGCTCGGCGGATTTGGAAAACCATTAATTCACTATCATTATCTAACTGGATCGAGAACCAGTCCCAACCGACCTGGCCATCCGAAAGGGCGCTGGTGCTGAACTCGTGATCCATCCAACTCAAGCCTGCGACCGGGTATGCCTCGCCATCAACTTCGATGAGGCCTTCAGATTCCAGCCGTGTCTGGCTGAAATAGTAGGACGCGTTGCCCTGATCGGGGCCTTTCTGACTGTAGCCCTGATCCCCATGGAAAATCGGACCTTTGAGGTCTTTCAAGCGTAATTGGATCCCTACACCATTTTGCTCGGCGCGCATTTGGTATTCGCCATTTGCCATTTGTTCGACTTCCCAATTTTCCAGCCAGACCTGGTAGGGGTCTGCCTGTGCACCAGCCAAACCCGCCGTGCCGCGCGTAAAGCGCTCGAAAGCATAGTGCTCTTCAGCCGAGATATCGGTCAGCGCGAAGTGGGCCATGTAAACCTGATCGGTAGCCCAGTTCGAAGTGCGTTCCTGGCGCTCGGCCTCCGGAAGCAATGCCCGCCGGAAAAATGTCAACTGGTAACCAAATCGTCCCCCGGTTTCACTTTGCAGATTGCCAGTGTAATACCACCATTCAGTCTGGTAGTCGGGATGCGGCCCAAAATCCCGAGGGAAGCTCCATTCCCGCGAGCCTTCGGCGCGCTCAAATCCGGTGGGTTCTTCGATCTCAGCCAAGAAGCTGGCTGAAGGGATTTGAGCCTCTGACGAACCAAGCCGTGATAGCCCCAAACCCAGAGCAAGGAGTCCTAGCAGGAGAATCGAGACCCAATACAGGGGTTTCATGAATAGTGTCCTTTTGTAAAGGTGGGGTACATATTAAGATGCACCCCACCTCAATCAAAGCGAATTGCCTCGGCCGTATTGCGCTGGATGATGCGATAGGCCGGATACAGCCCAGCCAGCACCGCGGCCAATACCGCGATCACAAAAGCCTGGAGAAACGGTTCAAGGGGGATGTGCATTTGTAGCGTCCAGCCAAAAGAACGCCGGTTGATGATGTACACCAGGATCAGCGCCAATATATAGCCGGTGGGCATGGCCAGCAATCCAGCCACCGCCCCCATCAGACCGGTTTCAAGCGTGATCAGTTGCCAAAGCTGGCGGGCGGTCAGTCCAATGGCTTTCAAAATGCCCAACTGGCGCTGCTTGTCCAGTTGCAAAGACATCATTGCGCTGAGAACTCCGATAAAGGCCACAACCGTGGTCATTAATTGTAATGCGCCGGTGATGGCAAAGGTGCGGTCGAAAATTTCTAGCGTGGTAGCGCGCAAATCTTGGTTAGCACGCACCAGCAAGCTTTGGGTTGCCGCCAACTCGATCTCGAGAGAATCTGCCAGGGAGCGAGCATCCACACCGGGTTGTAAGATCAACGCAGCAGCCGAGATGCGCTCATCGTCCCAAATCTGGCGGTACACCTCCAAAGACATGATCGCAGTTCCCTGGGTGGAAGCGTAATCGTAATAGATCCCGGCAATAGGGAAGCTTTTCAACCCTCGTGGGGTGTAAAGAGATAATTCGCCACCTTGTGAGGGCAAATCAAAACGGTTAGCCAGCGGTTCGGAGACCAGGACACCTCCATCCTGGACAACCTGCCAAATCTCACTGACTGGATAATCGCTGGCGCGTAAGAGTTGAGATATGTCATCGTCAGGATTGTTGTTGGCTGAAATGCGGATGGGCCCGTTAGGTGAGTCAACCGTTGCGTCTTGAAGCAGATCGACGCGCGCTACCTCTGGTAGATCTTCTAGAGCTGCGATCACTCCAGTGTTTATGGCCTTGAGTTGTTGGCTGAATGTGGCACCGGGAACGGAGATATACACATCGCCGTGTAAGATTTGTTTCATCCAGGTTTCGACCGTAGTGCGGAAACTGCCCACCATCAGGCTGACGCCGATGGTCACGGAGATCGCCACCATCAGTGCGGCCACTGCCACCGAAGTGCGGCTGATGGAATTGACCACTTCGCGTGGCGCCATGCGTCCTAGCACACCCAAAAAGCGGCTGGTGAGAGGTGCTCCGGCGAACATCATCCAGTTAGTAGTGATGGGGGTCAGCAGCGCAAACCCGATCATTGCCGCACCAGTTCCGGCGAAGCTGATAACCAGGTTTTTTGTGGGAATTGCCAAGATAGCAATGCCTGCCATAATCACTAGCACACCCGCCAGTCCTAACCAACCAACCACTCGTTTGGCTTTTGATTCCAGGTTGGCGCGTGAAAGCGCAGTACGCGGCGGGACGCTGGCCGCTTCCCAGGCGGGGAAGGCAGCAGTCGCGCCCGTGGCAATGATGCCCAGTAAACCTCCTTTGATCAGGCTACCGATGGGGATGGGTACATCCCGTACTGTGCTGACAAAGAAGAGGTCGTTGATGGTCTGAGATACCAATCCGACGGCGCCGCGCCCCATCAGGATGCCGAGGATGATGCCCAAACCCGCGCCCAAAAAACCGATGGTGAGTGCTTCCCCAACGACCATCAGAAACACTTCGCGGCGGGTGACACCCAGGCTACGTAAGGTGCCGAACAAGGGTCGGCGTTGGACCACCGAGAAGGTCATCGTGTTATAGATCAAGAACAGGGCTACCACCATCGCCAGCAGGCTTAGCGCCGTTAGATTGAGGCGAAAGGCGGCCGTCATCTGCTCGACGGCACCACTGCGGGCCTCCACAGGCAGAACCAGGATGCCCTCAGGCAGCAGGTTCTGAACGGCATCAAGACTGACCTGATCGTTGGGAGGCAGGATCAAATCGATGCGGTCGATATAGCCCAAGCGGCCGGATAATTCCTGGGCGGTTGCTATATCCATCAGCAGCATGCCATCCAGGGCTTT
Source organism: uncultured Anaerolineales bacterium (assembly GCA_964622645.1). Lineage (GTDB taxonomy): Bacteria > Chloroflexota > Anaerolineae > Anaerolineales > UBA11858 > NIOZ-UU35. The sequence goes on along the minus strand of CAZUSV010000172.1, from coordinate 4,843 downwards.
GCCCCCCAGACTATCACCGGACTGGAGCAATCCAGCCACATTTACCAATAGATTAGTGCCTGCATAGACGATCTCAAACTCATCTCCCAATCCCAGGGCATAACGTTCGGCCAGGTTTTCCGATATCAATACGCTGTTAGATTGTGCTAAGAATGGAGTCAAGGAATTGCTAGCCACACCCTGAGTATCGCCCAAGTAGTTTCGAAAGGGATCATCGGTGAAGGGATCGATCCCCAAAAGCTGCAAGGTGATCCCATCCATTTGAGGAGCAATAACATAATCTGAGATGATCGGTGCAGAAGGGAAATCTAAACCAGTTCTCCGAATGCTGGTATATATACTTTCTTCGATCCCTTGTGAACCAGCGGAAATATAGTGGGTAGCGCGACCGGTCACTGCTTCTGTGCTGAGATCGAAAGCCCGGCTGGCGCTTTGGTTGGCCATATCGATCCCCACCACCACCGCAACCCCCAGGCTGATACCGATCACCATCAGTGCGCTCTGCCATAGATGGCGCACAAGGTAGCGCCAGCCGATATTCAATAACGAGCGGGGGAGAAAAAATGTATGATTCACCTGTTTGGCCTACGGAAAAATTGACTGGAAAATATGTTTACCGCAGAGACGAGGAGATCGCAGAGAATTGTTCTAAGAAATGCGATTGGAGGGTGATTTGTATACATCTTGTTTCTCTCTCTCATCAGATTGAAACTCTGTGCTCTCTGCGTCTCTGCGGTTTGTATTCTTTCTATGTTCAAATAGTGTATTGGCTATTTCACTTCAATAAGATTGCCGGCCTGCAACTCGAAAACTCGGTCAGCGTAGACGGCGTTCTCTCTGCTGTGGGTGACCATGATCAAGTTTTTGCCGGCCTGACGGGTAAGCTTGTCCAGCAAGGTCAAAACTTGCTCGCCGGTTTCCTCGTCCAGGTTGCCGGTGGGCTCATCGGCCAACACCACCGGGGGGTCATGCACCAGGGCGCGGGCAATGGCCACGCGCTGCTGCTCACCCCCGGATAATCTTTCAGGGTACGTGTTCAAGCGATCGGCCAGACCTACCTCCGCCAGGATATGGCTGGCTTGTTGCCTGGCTTCGTTCAACTGCACGCCTAGCAATTCCAGGGGTAAGCTGACATTTTCGATGACAGTAAGGGTAGGGATGAGATTGAAGAACTGGAATACGAAACCGATATTCTGGCGACGAAAGAGTGTGCGTTGATTCTCATCCAGTTGGGTAAGTGTTTGCCCATTGATGGTTATGGCGCCCAGATCAGGCCGGTCGATGCCGCTGATTATGTTCAACAGCGTGCTCTTCCCGCTACCACTCTTTCCAAGGATGGCGGTAAATTCGCCGCGTTCGAAGTTGGCACTCGTGCCTTGCAAGATTTCCCGCTTCTGCCCGCCCTCCTGAAACTGTTTGTGCAGGTTCTCCAGTTTGATAAAACCATTGCTGAATGATTTAGCCATCGAAAACTCGCTCATAAATACCATTCTGAAAATGCTTGAACCGGTTGTCCGAAGGCCCGCTTCTGGTGTGACCGTGTTGCTGAGGTATGCATAGTGCGGCTTGGTCTCGATAACGGCAGACCTGTGGTCAGACCGGCCATAGCAATTTTCTAATTGGTTCTAAGTAACTTGAAAATGTCACCGTTCAAACGAGAAGCCCGAAAATAGGGGGGGTAAGGGGTGCGGAGCCCCCCCGTACCCCCCCTATTTTCGGAAGTTCTTGCGAAGTTGACATTGTCTAAGAAATTAGCGTTGTGACTTGATTACTTCGAGAAGCTCGTTGGCCTTCTCGGGAGTGTATTCACCGACCGTCTGCCACAGAATGTTACCGTCTCGGTCGACCAGGAACAGATAGATATCATCTTCACTGCGAATATCCAGCGCGGATTTGAAACTGTCCTTATCCAGATAGAGTGTAATAGTGCGCTCGCGGGCGGTCTGGTCGGGGATGCCAGCGCGCATGCCTTCGTTGATGAAAGTGCGCGAGATAACCGGCATCTCATAGATCGTAGGCAGCTCATAATAGATGAATCCGGGGAATGAGGCTTCGATCTCCTGTGCAGTGGGGATCCAGGTATTGACCACCCGCTGCTGCCATTGCTGGAAAGGTACGATCACCAGGTTGAGTTCGCCGCCAAAATCGCGCGGAAACTCAAATTCCTGGCGATCCAGATTGAACCCGGAAACGACCGGAAAATGGAGATCATTGCGCGTAATCAATAATCTGCTGCGGGCGGGGGCAATTCTCCACAGTAGCCCTAAGCCGCCAGCGACCAGACCAGCAATGAGTGCAATTCGTAAAATAGACATTTTTTTCTCCTGTATCTTTGTTATCAGGTGCTACGCACTTTGTTTACTTACATTAGACAGCAAGGGTCTCTAGGAATTCCCGTGGTAATGTCCAGATTTGGGGGTGTGGGGGGGGGGGCCCCCCCCCCCCCCCCCCCCAACGGGGGGGGGCCCCCCCCCGGACCCCCCCCAAACCCAAAAAA
>CAZUSV010000172.1:0-2336 GCA_964622645.1 uncultured Anaerolineales bacterium | reverse complement strand
CCGTTGTTTTTGGCATTTTTGGGGGGTGGGGGGGGTGCTCCGCACGCCCCACACCCCCAAATCTGGGAGCTACCCCGGCGATTCCCAGACAGACGACAACAAAGTTATCATCAAAGTGCGTTTTCGAACCATTGGATTATGGATTGGTTGGCTCAGAACTCACCCGTCCACCGCGCACGGTAGCACCTATGACAAGTGCTGATCCAATGATGGCTAGATTCTTGATGATGTACTGCCCTTCGAGAGTCAGGCCGAAGGGGAAACTTGTCCAACATACCTCGGGCAGAATGACCAGCGGCAAAGCGGTGCCAGGCATCTGCAGGAAGAGCAGCAAAATAGTAATGCGTTGGAATTTATTGGTAAACAAGCCAATCAGGAATCCAACCCCGATCAGCATTTCCCAGATCGCCAGTACAGGCAGGAAGAAGTCTGGGTCGAAGAAATAGATCGTGTTGCGCACCAGTTCCTCTGCCGGGCTCAAGCCTGGAAAAAGTTTCAGTGCCCCGAACCAGACGAAGATCACGCCCAGCCCAAAACGCAAGATGCTCAGGCTGTAGCGCGCCATCCAGCGGGTGATGCGCAGGTCGATGCGTTCGAAGTATCCTTGGAATATTTGTATTGCTTGGGTCATTTTTTTTCTCACAAATTCTGATGTGGAATCTAGGCTGTTATCCTCGTGATTCTGTTGTCTATTCTTATATGCTGGCTTTGCCAGATACCGAAGCTGATCTTGTTGGTAAAGGTGGATCTGGATTGACAAATAGTCGCCGCCATGCGAACCCGCTAACCCAGCCCATGATCAACGCCGCCAGCAGTCCAGGCGACCAGGTGCCGACCTGGCCTAGCAGGAAGCCGCCCAGAGACGGCGCAATCACGCGGGTCAGGCTTTCCAAGGAAGTACTTAATCCCAGGGTGCCGCCCACCTCTTCAGGGTAGACTACTTTGGTGAGGGCACTGTTCAGGATGGTGTTGAGTGTCCCCCCGGCGAAAGCCAGCGGCGCCATCACAATCAAGAGTGTGACCACGTTGGGCGTAAAGGCCCAGGCCAGCAGGCTGGCGGCCATGATCAGCGAAGAGGCCAGTATCAGTTGATTCTCTTTGAAGCGCTGGTTCAGCCTGCCCACGGCGAAGCCTTGTACGATGACCGAAAGCATGCCAACATAGGTCAAAATGAAGCCAGTTGCCCGTGCATCCAGGCCCAGCCGATACTGGGCGTAAAGCGCAAAAATAGTTTGGAAAGTAGAAAAAGCCAGCCCAAAGAAAAAACGGATGTGCAATAAGGGACCCACGCGCGACCGGTTGAGCGCCTGCCATAATGCGTTCAGCGAGAAGGAAGGTCGTTCGGCTTCCCGCGCTGCCATCTCAGCGCGTTTTTCTGACGTAAGCGATTCGGGCAGCATAAAATAGACCGCCACAAGGTTGATCAGTGCTAATCCTGCTGCCGCAAAGGCTGGCACAGAGTAGCCCCAGGTGCTCAACACACCGCCAGTCGCTGGCCCGATGATGAAGCCCAACCCAAAAGCAGCTCCGATCATTCCCAAACCCTGGGCGCGGTTCTTCTCAGTAGTAACATCGGTGATATAGGCCTGAGCCACACTGATATTGCCACCAGTCAGCCCGTCGGTCACACGCGAGATGAAGAGTGTAGCGATGATACAAGCGTTGGCTGAGGCAGCCAGGCCAACCCAGTTGGCCAGTCTTACGCCAAAAGGTTCGGCTACGCCTAATAGCAGGAAGCCCACGAAGGTACCGAAGATGCTTATCAACAAAATTGGGCGGCGGCCAAAACGATCGGATAGGCGACCTAGCAAAGGCGCGCCAAGCAACTGTGCGGCGGCATACGACGCCGTCAACAAGCCGACAACCAATGGCGTTGCCCCATAGGCGTCGGCGTAGTAGGGCAATAGGGGCAGGATCAACCCAAATCCTAAGAGATCCACAAAAACAACTAAAAATACAGGTAGTAATCGAGAATTTTTCAAAATAAGCTCCAGTCGTATATTTACTGCTTTATTGTAGTGTATTGTTGATATTTTGTCAATATTATGTAAAGATATAGACGGCTTCCATTATATCTTGTTGGTGATGTTAGGCAGAAGAGAATTGTATCAACCCTTAAGTCTAGGGGAAATTATTAATCTAATTCTAATTTTGAACAACCTTTACAAAATCACAATATGTGCTATATTTTGCCGATATTATGCACATATTTTGTATTGTCAAGATTATTTGAATAAGGAGATAATAATAATGGACATTTCCCTACCCACTCTTACAATTGGCGGTTATAAACGTAAGGCGGGACAAAATGGCAAAATGATGTAGTAGCAGAATGT
>CAZUSV010000171.1:5155-12620 GCA_964622645.1 uncultured Anaerolineales bacterium | reverse complement strand
CGCGCCCCATTTTTTGGGACTTCTCGTCAGAAATTTAGCATTGTCAAGCTACTGATAAGGCGTGGGGATGAGGCCACTCTTTGGGACCTCATCCCCATTCAAAAGGAGGAAGATGTGTTCAATCTTGGACGACTAACTTTCCTCTTACTCTAGAGTGCATCGGGCTGCATACGATATAGCAGACGAAACTGAATGTGCCGCTTTCCTCTGGCGTGAAATGAATATAGGTCCATTTGCCAGGCTGGATGGACTCGCTATAAATGTTGAAGTCAGGGATGTTGACTCCATGGGTAGTATCGTCGGCGGTGAATCTCAGACAGGCAGGCTCCCCTTTTGTTAAGTAGACAGTATTGGGTTTGGGATTGCCGTTCTCATAGGTGCGCATATGAATGGTGATGCAATCTCGATTCGATTCCAATACACCCTCATAGATAAAGATGCCTACCACCGTCCCAAAAATCGAGAGAAGAACAATGAAACCGCTGATACCCTCGACAAGCTTCTTATTCATAAATTACCTCCATCAATCCTCGCCAAACACAAGGCCACTGTTTAGCAAATCACTGCGAAACCTGGGCCATGTTGAGTCAGCCAAACCTGGGCTGTCTGTTTGCAGCGCATACAAATAATCATCATCCGAGCCAATATACAAGATGCCATCAGGAGAAATATTGGCCGAGCCAGTAACGTATTTGTCGGTCTTATATTTCCACAACACGTCCCCCTGGGGAGATAAGGCGTAGATATCCTGATTATAGGATCCGAAATAGATAGTGCCGTCAGCGCCCACCGCTGGCGACGAGATCACCCAATCACGGGTGTCGAATTTCCAGGCCAGAGTACCATCTGATTGGACTGCATAAAGGTGATAATCCATCGAGCCGACGTAGACGGTACCATCGGGACCTATCGCCGGCGATGAATACACTTCGGCCCCGGTATCCACATGCCACTTTTCGGTGCCATCAGCGTTGATTGCATATAGAGCGTAGTCGCTTGAGCCCACATAGATCGATCCATCATCTGCAATAGCCGGGGATGAGTAAACTGGACCTTCGGTTTCAAAACGCCAGAGTACCTCGCCGCTGGGGTCGACCGCATAAAGCCCGCTATCTTCCGAGCCAACATAGATCACACCATCCTCAGAAATTGCCGGGCAGGACACCACCCAACCATTGATATCCAACTGCCATTTCAATTCACCGCTGGGATGGATGGCATAGAGATAGTTGTCATCGGCGCCGAAATAGATCGTACCGTCAGGTCCCAGGGCGGGTGAGGATTCGATCTTCTTCAACGCTTCGTAGGTCCACAGCAGATCGCCATCGGGGGTGAGGGCGTACAATTTTCGGTCGAAAGAGGTCATATAGAGAGTGCCATCAGGGGCGATGGCTGCTGAACCGTGCACCCAATTCCCGGCTTCGAACTTCCACTTGACCTTACCCTTGGGCGTGAGCGCATAGAAGAAGGAGTCATGCGCGCCCACATAGATCGTTCCATCTGGACCAATGGCCGGCGCGGCGACAACGGCATTCCCGGCCTCGAAGCGCCAAAGTCGGCGACCCTTTGGTTGGCAGGCAGAGAGCAGGAAACAAATTATGAGCAAGATAACCAAACCAGAGAGATTTGTGTCATAGCGAGGATCTTGAGCGTAGCCAAAGCGGACGAAGTCATTTCCACCAGGAAGTGGAGGAGATTGCTTCGCTGGCGCTCGCAATGACAATGAATCAGTCATGCGCAATCTCCTGCTCCTGCAGCCACTCATAACTCTCGCTTACCCCTCCGCTGTGCATCACCAGGTGGCGGTTGCCGTATTGGGCCAGTTCAGGATTGTGAGTCACCAGTAAAATGGTCGTATTTTGGTTCAGGTTCAGATCTCGCAGCAGTGACAAGATCTCCCACTCCGTTTCCACATCCAGGTTGCCCGTGGGCTCATCCGCCAGGAGCAGATCAGGGCGGTTAGCCAGGGCGCGCGCCAGTGATACGCGCGCCTGCTGCCCCCCGGAGAGTTCCGCAGGATAATTATTGCGTTTGTCGGATAAACCCACCCAGTCGAGTAATTCGGCAGCATATGACCGCTCCACCAAAGTGGAGGCAAAGATGCCCGGCAGCCGGACGTTATCCAGGGCCGAAAGGGTGGGAATCAAACTTGAAAACTGGAAGACAAAACCGACGCGGTCAGCTCGCAAGGTCGAAATAGCGACATCGTCCAGGCTCCCCAGCGATTCTCCAAACACTTTGATTTCCCCGCTCGTGGGGCTGGTCAACCCGCCAATTAAGCTGAGCAAAGTGGTCTTTCCAGATCCGGAGCGGCCAGTGATACTGACAAAATCGCCAGCCTGCACCTGCAAAGAAACATCATCAACCGCCTTAACAACTTCCGAGCCTTGTTGGTAGTGTTTACTCACGCCCCACAGTTCAACCAAAGCTGAACTCACGCGGATATTCATTGAATTATTTTTGCTCGCTTGTTTCATAAACAACTAGTATTGAACCGCCAAGCGCGCAAAGAGCGCAGAAGTTGATTTGTTTTTCTCTGCGAACTCAGCGTTCTCTGCAGTAAGTATTGAATAATATATCGAATCATCATTCACTCCCCCTGACGGATGGCCGCATAAGGTTCCTTGCGGCTGATCGAGAGCGCTGGATGAAGGGATGCCAAAGTCCCCGTTAACAAGGCTAGCGCTAATAAGCCCACTTCCACGCCGATGATCTCAAGTAATCCAGGAAGTAAATAAGGGATTCTCAAACGCAGTTGGATCAGGCGTGAGAAACTCATCAGCAAGACGCCTGAGACGACCAGGCCGATCAAACCACCCATCCCAGTTAACATGCCGGCCTCGCTAATCACCAACTGAAAAATCGCTTTTCCGCGTGCGCCCATGGCACGCAGAATACCGAGCTCGCGCTGGCGCTCATTGACGATTAGCGAAAAGATCAGGCCTACCAGGAGTAAGGACATCAACCAAAGGGTCGCTGTGACCCCGAAGGTGATGCTCATCACCCCCTGCAATTGGCGGGCAACAGCCTGGTTGAGTTGCGAGGCGGTGAAGACATTCACATCGGATAAGCTGCCCTCGATGGCCTCAGCGACATCGATCACATCAGCTCCCTGCTCAATACTGACCATCACTGAGGAGATTTCATCGGGAGCGATGGTCAGGGTTTCCTCGGCCAGTTCAGCCGAGTCGGCGATCATTTGACGCAAGCCTTCAATGGGTACGTAAATAGTGCGGTCGATACCCATGCCGGTGCGTTCGAGGACACCTGCAACCCGGAAGTTAGTGCCATAAAAAGTAGCGCCATCGCCTTCTCGAAGCAAAATGCGATCACCAGCGATGATGTCCAGAGACCCCAGGGGTTGGCCATCTAAATGAGTTACCAACCAAGGGGAGATGGTGAAGTCCGTCCGAGGGTCGAAACCCACCAGGAAGAACTCCCCAATGCAACACGATGCATTGGTCAATGTTTGGACGAATACCTGGGAGGAGGTCTGCGCCACACCAGGTAGATCAGCAATTTGATTTTCTATCAGACTGGACATATAGAAGGTGGTCGGCTGACCGGTGATAAAGGCTTCCTGGGCCGGGGCCTCGTACCCGGTGGGGACGACCACCAGGTCTGCACCCAGGCGTGCTTGCCCAACCGAGAGGCTGGTCTGCACCCCGCGCAGGATGATGGTGGCGGCGAATAACGAGCCGATCATTACTGCGACACACAGTCCGATGGCCACGCTACGATAGGGCTTGCGACGCAGGTTTTGCAATGCCAGGTTGAAGAGGTTGATGTCTTTCATATTGAATTGGACACGAATTTCTCGGATCAACACGGATGAAAGATATTGCTAATATCGGTCAAATCCGTGTCTATCCGTGTCCATAAATTTCATTATGATTCGGGCTTGAGCCGCGGGAAGAAGCTACCATACAGCCCCAACCCTGTAACCACCACACCCAGGATGATCAAGGCCGGTTTGGTGCCGATGTTGCAGGACATATCTGGATTCATGCAGGTGGGGATGATGAACAATGGAGTAAGGATGGTCGCCAGCCCCAGGAAAGTGACCTGGTTGTTCAGGCGCTTGCGTGCTTCATCCGTCTTAGCGAAGGTAACCAACAAGCCCGAGATCACCACCATGGCGCCAATGATCCACTCCGCACGTGCCGTCCAAAAGCAGCGCATGGGGACTTTCTTGCCATTGACAAGCTCCAGCAGCCCCTCACAAACCGGGAAAACGATTGGCGTCAGGATGATCAATATCCCTAGCACTGCAATGACAACGCCAAAGACGTTTATTTTTTTCATGGATGCCTCCTAAAGCAGTGTAATTAAATTGTGACGAAGCTAATTATACTCGCACACACTATCGTATTTGGGGTAGCCAGGCCAACCTCGTTGGCCGTCTTCAACACACGTCCTTATCGGATGGGCGACTACCCTTGGCAAGCGTCTAGTCACAGCTTCCCGATTTAGAAGCTAAACTTCTTTGAGAAGTTTAGCTTCTTGATGGGATTATTTACAGACGGCGCGTTTGATTCTTAAAGCACCAACCAGAAAAAGATCACTGTAACCGCTACGAGGTAGACTATGATGGGAGTCAGCGTTTTTAAGATCAATTTCTTCTCCGGGGTGTGGTTGATGGCAATACGATAAACAGTATATATCGAGATACTCAGCCCACCCAGCATGATCGGGATCTGCAGGTATGGGATCAGGTGCGGTGCATACATCACCCAGCCATAATCGGCAGTACCGAAGAGATCCCATCCCCAACCCATGGGATCAGACAATAATGGAATGGCATAGGAGATATCCACCAAAGCAAAAGCGATGGTAAAGGCGATCCATCCCGCCAGACCGATAGGCACGATGGCATAGCCATAGTCGGTGAACAGGCGTCTAAGCGGCGGAAGGCCCATCCCTACCAGGGTCACATTGGAACCGCCGCCAGCCTTCTTCGGAGCAGGTTGGCGCCGGACAAAGGCCATGAACCCGCGCCACAGTTCGGGGACAAAAGCAAAGGCCTCTCGTGCAGGAACCAGCCCTCCCTCAGCCCAGCCCTTCCCCAGCCATACAGCGATATAATAGAGTCCCGGCATGATCACCAGGTTCGTCAAAATAAAGAGCAAGGCATAAAGCAAATACTGGGGCACGGTAGCCATATTGGCCATATCCTTGAGCACTCCCCAGGGACCCAGGTAGACGGCGATATAGATCAGCGCGCAGGCCAGCATAATAAAAGCGTTGTAGATCTCATCCACGCCGCGACCTTTGATCACAAACAGGTCTCTGCCAAAGGGGCGGATGTTCAAGGCCATGTTGTCGTGGGGGCAGCTCTTGAAGCATTCCGTGCACATTCCGCAAAAGGCGTTGCGCTCAAGACCGCCGGGATAGTTCAGCCAGGGGCAGCCGTAGCCGTGCGCGTCACCCGTGATGCAGGTCTTCTCGGTATGCTCCTTGCAGATCTGGGCGTCCTTGATGCGAATCTCAATGGGCGCAACCATAGAGTACATGCCGGTAAAGCCACTCACCGGGCACAGGTAGCGGCAGAAGATGCGTCGCCCGTAGACTACTGAGGTCACTGCCGCGCCGATGATGAAGAGAGAGAGTACAACACCAGTCCAAATGGGCCGGGTGATGATAAAGGCGCTGAACAGGCACACACCCAGGAAACCCAGGTTCTGAGGCCACAGGTTGCGCAGACTCTTGGGCCACATCTTACGGGCAATCGATACGGCACGCTCACGGCCTTTGGCAACAAAGGAACGATGGTCCAGCCAATCGCCGGGCGCAGGCAAAGGGCACATGGTGCACCATAAACGCCCGCCGATGGGGATGAAGAAAAATTTCAGGGCCGCCCACCAGACAATCCACACATAGACGATGGCGAAATTGGCATTGCCCACCGGTGAGCCGAAGAACGCTGCCGCCATGATCACGGCGAAGAAGAAAAGATTGGGGACAAACAAAGCAAATTGGAACCAGCGCGATTTGAGCGCCGAACGGATCCAGCTGAAACGGGTTAGCTCGAAAACCCAGCCTCCCACTGGGTCCTTGATGGGATCATGACCCCAGCGCTGCACTGCAGCCACGGAGACGAAAGCTACCACCAGGGTCAATCCCCAGGCGATGGGCAATTTCTGGTAGGGTTCGACGATCAATTCGCCCACCATAAAGGGGTGCAGCGGCCCACAAACCACCGTACAGCGGAAATGGTGCAGCCCTGCTTTGTCGGCGACGAATTCCACCGTTGGTGGTGGATCTTGCCGGGGCGCGGCCTCGAGTTCTACAGCGTAGTTTTCCAAAATCAGGCCGTGGGTGACGTCATTGGCAATCAGCGTCAGGCGCACTGTCTCACCCTTCTGGACGTAGATCTGGCGAGGAGTGTATTCAAATGACCGTGCCTGAATGGTAATCTCGCGTGTGCCCCCTACGCTTGCCTGACCGATGACGTTGGGGTGGATCATCATCAGGGTGAAAAGACCCAGAACGATGAGAGAGAGCAACAACCAGCGCAGCTTATTCATGGGCTTGCCTTTCGTTTCATGGGCAGGAACGCCGTTAGGCGTGGATTTTTTTCTTTTTATTCCTGAATTCCTGGTTTCCTCATGAAAATGGGTACAAGGGACATTGTTTACGATGTTTCTAGCCAGTACAAATTACCGATTTATTTCATTTTATTCTGAAATTCGAGCTATTCGTTTCTATTCGTGATAAATCAAATTCCTATTTTGAGCAGCCTGAACACGAAGTGGCCACGCAGCCGCCGCAGGGAGAGCTGCCCGCCATGGCGCTAACAGTGCCGTCGGCAGACATGGAGAAAGCCATGGGCACTGTGATCGTGCGCGAGCTCTGCTCGCTGCCACAATCCGGGCACTCTGCGGACATATCACGTTGTGTGATGCTGCGCATCAACTCAAATTGGTTCTGGCAATCGGTACAACGGTACTCGTAAAAGGGCATTATATCGCTCCAACTTTAGACCCCAGGGGTTTTCAGGATTGAACATCTTATGAGGAAAACCCGCTGAGATCTGAGATTATTGTGGACAAAAATACTGCAGTGAAACCCCTGAGGTCTCTAGTATAATTACCGATGGTCTGGAGGGGATGATGCTCCACCATAGAACTCATCCCCCCCAGGCTCCACTGATAACGAGTGGTTACTCGGTTAGGCGGCTTCCTTCTTACCTCGCAGGAAGACCAACACTCCAGCAACCGCCGCGAAGATCAAACCAGGAAGGCCAAAGATCAGCAACAGAAGGTTGCCGGCTTTGGGTTCCAGTTCGACCTGAGATGCGCCGTAGTTCTGGATGGCGAAGAGGATCAGGATGATCCCCAGGATGCCCAGCACCCATTCGTACCAGGTTAGTTTGACGAAACCGCCGGTGGCGACCCAGAAAATGACCGCACCCAGCACTAATCCAACAATTAACCAAAACATTTGATGCGCTCCTTTCTAGCTT
>CAZUSV010000171.1:0-5041 GCA_964622645.1 uncultured Anaerolineales bacterium | reverse complement strand
CCACCACTCTTCGCAGTCCTTCTGGGGCTTGCCGAACTCCAAGGGGATATTGGTATAGAGCAAGTCGTCCATGGACTTGAAGGTTGCGTCGAAGGCTGGCATAGAAGCCGCCATCCAGTTGCGCACGCGGTTGAAGCTGGCCAGATTCTTGGTAGCGAAGGGGCAGGCGCTGAAGCATAGACCACAGTTGGTGCCAGTATAGGTGCGCTGGTAGAAGCGGCACAGTACGGAATCCTCGAACCATGCACGGTGACCAGGGTTGTTCCAGCCGCCCTTGGTCTCCCAAGTGGGATCATCATCGAAGCTTATCGCTTTACCGGGGCAGGCCTCGGCGCACTTCTTGCACTTGTGGCAGAACTTGTACAGCCCGGCATCGATGGGCTTGGTGGGGGCCAGCGGCAGGTCGGTGAGAACCTTGAAGACGCGCACCATGGGGCCGTATTCGGGGGTCAGCAGGCGGTTGTAGCGAGACAGCTCGCCCAATCCAGCGTAGACTCCCAGCGCCGGGGAAATACCCAAGGCGTTGGTGCTGGATTCAGCCAGACCCATGTAGCCCAGTCCGTTCAGGAAGAGCTGCGTGCGCTCCTGGATATTCTGCGAGCGGGTGTAGGTCAGGCTGGTGGTCAGTGAACCCAAGACGGTTGGGCAGCGGGCCATGGTCTCTTCGGACATCTGCACGGTGTAGACGATGGCGTAACGCGCTTTCTTGGGGATGACGCGGTACTCTTCGGTCTCTTCCGGCATCTCTACATCTTCGATGCGCAGTTCCTTGCCGTCCGGATCGACGGAGTAGATGAACTTCTCAGTGGTCTCGGTTTGCAATTCCACGAAACCCACTGTGGCAGCGCCCATATGGCGCATGGCAGCAGAGACCAGTTGGGATGCCTCTTCCGGTGTGCCCGTCCATTTGGGTACACCCCAGGTATCTGCAGTTTGAACCTTTTCCGGGTCTTGGAAGAATTTACGTGAGGCGCCACCACCGCGAGCGGCGCGCTGCAAGGCGCGATCCTTGAGGGTGTAGCCAGGGACATCATTCTCGAGCGAATCCTGAAGGAATTCATCCCTGAGGGTGTTCAACTGATCGATGCGATCCTGTTCAACATACAGCCCGAATCCACGTCGAGTGGTATGGCGTTCGTTATAGCGGGCAACCTGTGCCCAATCAACTTCCGACAGGGGCTCATCCAGCTCTTTGATCCAGCCGGGTCGGCCCAGATCAAACGGCTTGGTCTCCATGGATTCGCCAGCGGCGACCATGGGTACCAGCGCAGCGGCTGCGCCTAACTTTCCGAGATCTTTGATAAACTCTCTACGGGTTAGGTTTTCAGGCATCTTACATTCTCCTTTCTGATTATAGGAGTTTCCACCTCCTTTCACCGAGGCTTGTGGAAACGTCGATCGGGCGGGCGGCCTGGCTTGGGTAGTCTGATAGTCGTAAGTCTGATAGTCCGATAGAACCTTGGTTTTTGACAATCTGACTATTCGACTAATCAACTATCAGTCTAACTTTACAGTTGCGGGACAGCGCCGGACTTGATTTGGGTGGTTTGCACAAATCACACCGGCTTCGCTCTTAAACCTTCCCATCCGGGGGTTGAGGTACCGCGATCGAAGTTCAATTGATAAAGATCCTGTTGAAATCGTGCACATTTTGGGGGATGTGTCCCCGGGGTATTTTTTTTATTTGAACCTCCTTTTTTATGGCTTCAATATTGGTCACTACTCGGCTATCGAGAGATAGTCACTGAAAAAAGGGTCTGCATGGGTGTGCTGCGCACCCCCACGCAGACCCTTTTTTCAGTATCTCTCTTTAGCCTGAGTAATTGCAGATGAGCTTATTCCTCGACAGTAATCTCCATGGTGATCCAAGGGTGAATCGTGCAGCCAACTTTGTAGGTGCCTGGGACGTCATAGCCATCCCAGATACGGCGCACGGTTTGGCCAGGAACAACCAGGATTTCGCGCAATCCTAGATCAGGACCAACCAGGTTGTGATCTTCGTTCATGTCGCCTTCTTCAGTATCGCTGTTGTAGACAACGAAGTAAATCTTCTCTCCAGCAGGGACAGTGATCTGATTAGGGATGATCTCCTCGGCCGAAAACTCAAGCTCGACCAAAAAGGCATCTTCAGCACCATTGGGAACTGGCTCATCCATGATGATCTCATCGCTACCCCCACCCCCTCCACAGGCAACCAGGATGACAGTCGCCGAGAGCAAAAATGCGGTTAATAGGAATTTTTTCATATATTTGCCTCCATTTTCGTTAATGCCTAAGATGTTAGTTTTTCTTGTCCGTCTCGTCGATCGAACTGACAACATCAGACGCCATACGGGACACTTCACCAGACAACTCATTGAATGCCCTTTGAACAGTGCCGATCACATCGCGTGCCTGCCCAGCTAGACGGATGGTCTCTTTGGGCCCAACCGCCAAAATGGCAAATACCAGGATCAAAATAAGTTCGCCAGCGCCTAAACTAAAAAATCTCATATCAGCACCTCAGACCACCAGCTCAACTTCTTCCAGTGCTCTCTGACGGGCGCGCCCCGCAAACCAGGCCATCACGATGCCCAGCTCATAGAGTACAAGCAAGGGCGCCATCACCAGGAGCATATTGAACATATCGGGTGTCGGCGTGATCACTGCAGCGATAATGGCAATCGCCACCAACGCAAAGCGCCTACCCTTGGCTAACTGTTTGGATGTCACCAACCCCATCCGGGCAAGCAGCGCCAGCAATAGGGGTGTTTCGAAAACTACGCCGCTGCTAACCATCACCGTTGTAACGAACGAAATATATCCATCGATGGAATAGGTGGGTTGAACCAGCTCATCCATAAAACCCTGCAAATAGCCAATCGCCAGGGGCAGCATCACGCCGCCTGCGAATACAACGCCCAGGGCAAAGAATATCCCAATACCAAATACCGACGACAAAAGGATCTTACGTTCGCTGCGAGTCAGTGCGGGCAGGAAAAATGCCAGCACCTGGTAGACCATCACTGGCATGGCAAATACCAACCCCATCATCAGAGCAATGCGGAAATACACTACGATCGACTCGGTCGGGTGAAGGGCAACAGGACGATTCTCGCCCATAGGAAGTAGAAAAAATTCCAAGGCACGCTTGACAAAGATTAAACCAACCCCTGAACCGCTAATTAACACAATCACCGCTTTTAACAATCGCCGGCGAAGCTCCTCCATGTGCGCCCAAAAAGCCTGGCGCTTTTGGTTGATGCCCTCTTGGGAGTTGGTTTGATCTTCCGTGGTCATTTACAATAAACCTCGATATGACAGTCTCTTATCTTCCTGCGCTTCACTTGTTAGTGCTACGCAAAGTGACTGTCATCTAACCTGCAGCCTCTTGTGTTGATTCTTCGGCTTCCTTCTCATCTTCGTGCGAGACGCCCTTGCGGAATTCTCTGATGGCGGATCCTAACTCGCCGCCGATCTTGCTGACGCGTCCCACGCCAAACAAGACTAGAACGATAATGAGGATGATGATCAATTCTGTAGGACCAAGTCCAAACATTTCTATCTCCTATTGGGATGACGTTTCCTCGATTAATGTGATTTCTTCCAACGCATGGCAGAAACCACACGACTCAATCGGCTCTGAAGAACCAAAATTGGGGTGACAAGAAGAACATGGGTACTCTTCTCCATAATGCGAGTCATGCGGATTAGGCTCATATTTCGCAGTCAATTCTTCAACCCCTTCTACACTCTCGCCATGACATTCGATGCAAATATCATTATGCGGTGGGCCTATAGGCGGCCATTCCGTATGACAATCCTCGCACACCATTTCTTCTTCCTCTCTGTGGATCTCATCCAGGTCTGGCTCTTCCACCCAGGCCGCGATGGGATCTAATGTCGTTGGATAGTGCGACAACTGCTGAACGATCTTTTCGAATACATTCCCATTATCCAGGTAATCCAACTGTACGTTCTCCCAGGTTTGGTGGTGACAGGCAGAATTCGAGCAAAATGAGGAGTTGTCCGCTTCGCCAAAATTGGTCACATCGTGGCATTCACTGCAGTATTCATTCTCGTCGTTCTCGTCATAAACATAGCGATGCAAGGCAATCCAATTTGGATTGTGGTGGCTTTGGGGCTGCTGTTCATGGCTAATCAGAATCTGGGTTACGGGATCTTCGGGACTAGTGATCACTGGGATGGCATGGCAAAGATTACATTCCAGACGAATGGCATAGCCGGCAACATCGAGGTGCTTGCCATCATGGCAGCGGAAACAACCCGGATCGCTTACATGCCCTAAGTTATCATGATGGGTATTCCAGTCCACCAGCTGATCAGGAAAAACGGTCTGCTGGTAAATTTCTTTGATCACTTTGATGGCCTGATCAATCTCATCGACATGATCCTTCTGGAAATCTGCATGGTTGTCACGATAGTAATTCCGCAAGAGGTTGAAATCCCTCAGCGCCTTTTCTTTCGATTCATAGGTAGCACGTAATACTTCAACAGCTTTGCGCCGAATTTCAGGGATCTTGCTGGAAATTATGCCCCGAGATAATGCGCTATCGACAGCTTCTTCAGGATCGGGAAAAGAATGTGAGATGCGATTGTGGCAGGTAATGCAGTCCATCTCTTTCAGATCAGACTCTTCGACTCTAAAAGGGTTAAAATCCGTGCTGACATCGACGTATTCGTAAACCGCACTATATTCCTCATCGAAAACCTTGATATAGGGGATGTTTTGCTCGCTCTCATCGGTGGCATAAAAGAGAACTTTGTTTTTGATATGCCAGTGAATTCCGTCCCCCAAACCTTCACGTACAGTACCACCACCCGTCTTCATGACCAGGTAGGTCCGCTCCAATGTGTTCTCAATGTCAGAACCAAAATGATAAACCACTCGCTGGCTATCATCAGAAAACTTGTCGGGATTATGACAGCGCTCACAAACCTCTCGGGCAGGTCGCAGCGTTTTTACATGTAGGGGATATTCATAATTCTTCAGCAATTCCCGGAAGTTAGGGGGAGAAAAGGTTGACAAGGGTTTTCGTAA
>CAZUSV010000170.1:0-12761 GCA_964622645.1 uncultured Anaerolineales bacterium | reverse complement strand
TCCAACAACTCAGCAATAATTCCTTTTACTTTCTCAAGTACTTCTTCGTTCATGGGAGATCCTCCTTAGATTATAAAAGCCAATTTCCTTTTTATTGACTATTTCTCGACAAATTTGGGCAATTTTACAGCCCGGTTCTTGCTCCTGTCAAGCCAAGTTGACAGCCCAGAATCAGGCTGGTAAGATAGCCTCACATCTAAGGAACACTGATTAATGCCAAAAGTTACGCCAACGAGCACCCGAAAGGCAGATCACATACGGATAAATCTAGATGAGGATGTGCGTTCCGGCCTGACCACAGGCTTGGAACGCTATCATTTTGTTCATCAAGCCTTACCAGAACTAGATTTGGAAGCAATCGACCTCAACCAGTCTCTTTTCAGTCGATCGCTGAAAGCGCCCCTTCTGATTTCATCGATGACAGGAGGGACTGATGATGCTGGTGCAATCAACCGCACATTAGCGCAGGCGGCTCAAGAGACTGGCATCGCCATGGGTGTAGGCTCGCAGCGCGCGGCCCTGGAGCATCCTGAACTAGCTGATTCCTTCAAGGTCAGAGAGATTGCCCCAGATATCTTGCTATTCGCCAATTTAGGGGCTATTCAACTCAATTATGGCTATGCTGTAGAACACTGTCAACGCGCTGTGGACATGATCGAGGCCGATGCCCTGATCCTTCATCTAAACTCTTTGCAAGAAGCTGTCCAGCCTGAAGGGGACACAAACTTTGCTGGATTATTAGATAAAATCGAAAGGGTTTGCAGACATCTTTCCGTACCAGTAATCGCCAAGGAAGTCGGCTGGGGCATTTCAACAGATGCAGCCTGGGGTTTATTCGAGGCTGGGATCTCAGGGATCGATGTGGCTGGTGCAGGTGGCACTTCCTGGTCTCAGGTCGAAATGCACCGCGCCCAAAATGAGAGCCAGGCCCGTCTGGCAGCCGCCTTCGTCAATTGGGGCATCCCAACGGCACTGTCCATTCAGAACGTTTATCAGATCGCCCCTGAAATTCCAATTATTGCTTCGGGCGGTTTGCGGACTGGTCTCGATATTGCTAAATGCATCGCCCTGGGTGCTACCCTGGGGGGTATGGCCGGACCCTTCCTGAAAGCTGCCACTCGATCGTTGGAAGATACTGTGTTAGCAATTCAAGAAGTCACACGCGAGATCCAGGTCACCATGTTCGCTGCAGGGGTTGGAAATTTAGAAGAGCTGGGTGAAGTTATCTTAAATAGAACAAGCTAATTAATCATGACAATGTCACCTTCTCGAGAACGTCCGAAAATATGGGGTTACGGGTTTCTCGTCTGAAAGGTGACATTGTCGAAATAATTAAGAACATGTCTCTTCAACAATTTATTGACGCATACTTGCCGGCGATAGAAACCGAACTCAAGCAGGCCATTGGCATTGCCGATGACCCTCATTACCAGGGTCTTAATGAGATGCTGACCTATGCCATGGGTTGGGCAGGAGAAGGCGCGGGGGCCAAAGCGCGCGGCAAACGTGTCCGCCCACTGCTAGTGCTGCTCTCGGCTGCCTCTGCAGGAGGTGAATGGACAAAGGCTCTGCCCGCGGCCGCGGCTGTCGAACTGGTGCATAACTTCTCCCTGATCCATGATGATATTGAAGACAACAGCCCACTTCGCCGTGGCCGTCCCACGGTATGGAAGCTATGGGGGATTGCCCAGGCTATCAACACAGGGGATACCATGTTCACCCTGGCACATTTGGCTGTTATGCGTTTAGAGGAAACAACTACGCCAGCCATCGCTTTAGGCGCAACGCAATTGCTTCAACAAACCTGTTTACATCTCACCCAAGGTCAATACCTGGATATCTCTTATGAAGATAGAACTGATTTGGCAATTGACGATTACTGGCCTATGATCAATGGAAAGACCGCTGCACTTCTGGCAGCCTGCACTGAACTGGGCGCGCTGGTTGCAGATGTCGGTGATCAGACCCGCCTGGCATACAAGAGCTTTGGACGAAATTTGGGTCTGGCTTTCCAGGCCCTGGACGATTACTTGGGCATCTGGGGGGACGCTGAGCTTACCGGCAAGTCGGTAGCCAGCGATCTTGTTGAGGGGAAGAAATCGCTACCGGTATTGTATGGATTAGAGAGAAATGAAGCATTTGCGCAGCGTTGGCGTCAAGGCCCGATCACCCAGGAAGAAGTTCCTCAGATCGCAGCACAGCTCGAAAGCGAAGGCGGTCGCTCATTCACAAGAGACGAAGCCGAACGCTTGACCGCACGTGCCCTGCAAGACCTCGAAGATGCGGACCCACTGGGGGGAGCCGAGGGTGCACTGGCCGAGTTAGCAAATCAGTTATTGAAACGAGATGTTTAAGGTTCTACGTTGAATATGAAACGATAAACATATCTTTAGGATTCGCCGGGGTAGCTTCCAGATTTGGGGCAGGGCTTTCTTAAAGTCGCGTTTCATGTGTCATTGCGAACGCAGCCCAGCGGAGTGTGGCAATCTCCTCGCAGAGTGGGAGATTGCTTCGTCGCCAAAAAGCGGCTCCTCGCAATGACATCTTAAGAATTTAAGAAAGCCCTGGATTTGGGGGTATGGGGCTTGCTCCGCATGCCCCATACCCCCAAATCTGGACATTACCACGGGGATTCCTAGAGGCCTGGTTTATCTTGTCAATCTGATCCCCGAAGGGGAGCCGCCGACGCCAAAGGTGTGCGACCGAAGAGTCTCTGCGGAGATGCTTCGCAACGCTTTCCCCAAAACGTGCATCGCTTAAACTGCACCATCAAATGAGATTAAAATCGTGGTTCCTCCTGAGCGATCTAACGAAACCTCTCCACCTAACTGTTGAACTAAGGCAGTCACCAATTGCAAACCCAAGGTATCTGTATTGGCAACACTGAAGTCCTCTGCTAAACCAATGCCATCATCCTGAACGCGTAGTGCATAATCATTGTGAACTCTATGAAAATCGATTTTAATGATCCCTTTTTCCACTTCTGAGAATGCATGTACGACTGAATTAGATACCAGTTCATTCAAGATCAATCCACATTGAATGGCTGTATCAATATCCAGCTGGATTTCCTCAACATCAATCTCGAACCTGATCGATTTATGGGGTGAGTAGGCTGTTTCTCGAAAATGCGCCACCAATTTTCGAACATAATCATCAAACTTGACTTGCGCCAGATTTTCAGATTGATAGAGCATTTCATGGATCAACGCCATCGAACTGATGCGACTCTGACTGGCAGAGACAAATGCAGTAATGACCTGATTATCTGCCTGATCTGACTGCAAATTCAGCATGCTGGAAATTATCTGGAGGTTATTTTTGACCCGGTGGTGGATCTCTTTGAGCAGGATCTCTTTTTCTTGCAGGGATTCCTTTATGGCTTGCTCTGCTTTCATGCGCTCGTCAATTTCTTCTTGAGCTCGCTCGTACAGACGCGCATGTTCGGTGATATCACTGAGCACCAGCACCTTGTTCGTGACTTGCCCCAGCCAATTCTTAATGAGAGATATATTGGCCTGAAATGTTCTGCTCACTCCGTTACAGTTCAAAGAAATATGTTGGGAGATGTTTTCAGCATCCGTGGAAAGATCCAAGTCGCCAGCAGCCAAATCGAAGATTTCACCCAATTTTTTCTCTTTGGGTTGGGTGGGGGCAATTTTGACAAGCTGCTCTCCCGCACGATTTAAGTCTAACACTCGATCGTTGTTGTCTAATAAGAAGACAGCTGTGTTCAACGATTCGAATACACGATCAAGGGAATGCAAGGTGATGCCACCTAACTGCCTCCGAGAAGCCGACCATATGAGCACTGGATTTGTAATCACCAAGGCAAGCGCAGTAATATTGCGATTATGGAATCCCTTGAGATCATATTGCATATCAAACAAAACCAAAATCCACGGCGCAATAACAATCACAAATAAAAGGCTTGCTCGCCAGATGGAAAATCGTTTTGATACGATGAGCTTGTAGATAATCGTGATAAACCCGATTGCCAAAAGAGAATAGGAATATATCATGTACACCCAGATACCTGGGCCGAATGACATCCTAAGATCGGGGATCGAACCGTCTATATCTAACCATATTTTTTCGTATATGATTCCATGACGCGCATTGGTCAAAAAGAGCACATACACAACAATCGGGGTGATGCTTATTAGAAAAAAATGCCACCATTGCAACTTTTGGATCCACTCGTTGTAAAGCAGACCGTAGACAAACCAAACTGTTGGGACGATAGACCAGCAAAACCATTCCAGCCTCAGCCAAAGAAGTTTAGTTTCCAACAAAGGGCTTGAATATCCATTTGCGATTGCAATCGCCCAAAGCGTTGATAATGGAAAAAGGAACAACGCCGTTCGCCATCCCGGAAGATTACGATGCAACCAGATCATGCCTATCCCCCAAACTAAGGTCAGTATGGCGATGAAATAAATGCTCAGGGTATATGCGAACGGATTCAATCCTATAATCGTCATGACAGTTGTACAACTTTTAGAGATCCCCTAAGTATAGAAAGGTGGGCGCCTAGGAATTCCCGTGGCAATGTCCAGATTTGGGGGTATGCAGCGTGCTCCGCACGCTGCATACCCCCAAATCTGGGAGCTACCCCGGCGAATCCTGGAGAGCCGGAAAGGTCCGCTCTAATTGTATTCGAATAATTATGTTGTCTCAAGTTGTGATAGAAGTCCCGACAAAATTGATAATTCCTTGTTTTTGCCTGTTATCGCTGTGCGCACCTCCGGTGTTGCTATCCCTGAAAGGGACTCCACAGCGCGATAGGCGCAGCTCATGCACAAAGTCCAGAATGAAACTATATTGTGTCATTGCGATCCCAAAGGGAGCCGCCGCGGATTGTGGCAATCTCATTCATCACAGCGGGAGACCGCCACGTCGCGCGCCAACCGCAGGCGGCTCCTCGCAGTGACATCGAGGTTTGTTACTTAGTAGCGCGCCGGAGGCACGCCTTTGGCGGGGGATCAGGACAGCGTGAGCACTGCAGGTGTGAAGCATGCCCATAGCATGTCGAAGGGAATCCCTCGAAGCAATGATCTAGATCCTTCGCGCGCCTATGGCGTTGGGGGGAATTATTGGGCATCTCCCCCCAGACTTGTCCTGAGCGTGTCGAAGGGATTGGGGGGTTGGGGGGCTTCATCGCCTAAACTGCACCATCAAATGAGATTGAAAACCTGGTTCCCCCCGAGCGATCTAAGGCAAACTCTCCACCTATTTGTTGAACTAAGGCAGTTACCAATTGCAAACCCAAGGTATCTGTATTGGTGACACTGATTTCCTCTGCCAAACCAATGCCATCATCCTGAACGCACAGTGAATATCCCTGGCGATCTTTAGAAAAATTGATCTGAACTAAGCCTTGCTCATTTTCTGGGAAGGCATGTTCGAGCGAATTGGAAACCAGTTCGTTCAAGATCAGCCCACATTGTATGGCACTATCGATGCTCAGGTATATCTCCTCAACATCGACCTCGAACCTGATCATTTTATTGAGTGAGGAGGATGTCTCTAGAAAATGCGCCACCAATTTTCGAACATAATCGTCGAACTTGACCTGCGCCAGGTTTTCTGATTGATAGAGCATTTCATGGATCAACGCCATCGAACGGATGCGGTTCTGACTGGCGGTGACAAATGCAGAAATGACTTGATCGTCTGCCTGCGTTGACTGCAAATTCAGCATACTGGAAATGATCTGGAGGTTATTTTTGACCCGGTGGTGGATCTCTTTGAGCAGGATTTCTTTTTCTTGCAGGGAATCTTTGATGATTTGCTCAGCTTTCATACGCTCGTCGATTTCTTCCTGGGCCTGCTCGTACAGGCGCGCATTTTCAAGGGCCACAGCCGCGCTCCTAGAAATATCTTGACATAACCCGATCTGTTCAGGAGTGAATTCTCGTTTCCAGCGAGAATCCCAAATCTCAATAAATCCGATCAATTGTGCTTTGATAAGAATGGGGACATATAGGATCGATTTAGCGCCATGTTCCTGCATATGGGCAATTTCATCCTCATCTACCTCAGGATCATCGATATACGAGTAATCGTACTGCCCAGTTTCCATCTTCTCCATAAAAACAGCACCATCGTCCCAAACAGGATATATCTTGCCAATATCTGATTCCTTTTCATCTGGGGTTGCTTCCGAGCCAAAATGTTCTGCGATCACCGTGGCGAACGTTTTTGATTCATCGAATTCACAAATATAAACGCTGGTTGCACCAGACACCTCACACATTTGGGCGGTAAGCTGGGATAAAATCGCATCTGTCTTTAACTCGGAAACGATCACGTTGCTGGCCTCTCTAATGGCGATTTGCGTATCTAGTGCGCTTTGGGTTTCGTCAAATAACCGCGCATTTTCTAAGGCGATGGCGGAATAATCAGCGGCGGTTTTCCAGAGCTGCAGGACTTCATTTGTAATCGTATCGTCAGCGATTATTTTATAAAGCTCCACAATTCCCATGACTTGGTTTCTTACCGAAATTGGGATAACCACCAACAGCTGTGAATTCCATGTACGCAAATCATCAAGATCAACAGGGGAAATATCCGGATCATCCCTACGGACAATGCTCCACTGCCCTTCTTGCAAAGCACTAACAGCGCTGCCCCAATCATCCAATGGATACTTGGGCCCCTGGTGCCGGGTCCAAACCGCGTATGTATAAGAGGCGATGAATTCTATACAATTTTCCGCACGATTCCATCTTGATATCGAACAATCTGAGGCCTTGATTTTCTTTGCGAATCGCTCCAACTGCTCAACTAATTTGTCCCCCTGAAACTCATCGGATAACCGCAACCAATCAAATTCAGACAGCAATTTTTGGCTTACCGCTTCAATCGCAGCATAATCGGAATCGAGCGCCTCAGAATGTGAGATCTCTATCAAACCAACCACCTGATCGTTATCTCGGATTGGCATGATGAGTGAACTGGCGTAACCTTCATCCCGTAAGAGGGCTGCATCTGGATCATCCATCGTTGAATTTATTAGCTCCGGTTCACCCGTAAGAAGAACCTTTTTGGAGGTGGGAAATTCATCCAATGAATATTTTTCACCCTGGTTTTTTGCCCAAAAAGAGCGGCCATGCTCAATCAGTAGGGAAAACTGATCGCTCTCTGCATCCCACTCATAGATCTCGCACATATTGAAACGAGTCATTTTCAGCAAACGCTCTGCCATCAGCAGCAGCACTTCCTGGATGTCCAGCGAGGAGGATACAGCTGTGCTGATATCCAGCAAGGCGGAGGTTTCCTGCAAATACCTTTCATGCTCGGTGATATCACTGAGCACCAAAACCTTACTCGTGGTTTGCCCCAACCAATTCTTTATAGGAGAAATATCCGCTTGAAATGATCTGATCACACCGTTACAGTTCAAAGATATATCTTGAGCGCTGTCTTCAGAGTCACTTGAAAGATCCAATTCGCCTGAATAGAAATCTAAGATTTCACTAAGATACTTCTCTTGGGGTTTGGTGACGGTATTTTTGACGAGCTGCTCCCCCGCACGATTTAGATCCAATACTCTATCGTTACCCCCAATCAAGAAAATGGCAGTGTTCAAAGATTCAAACACTGTATCGAGGGAATACAAGCTGAGGGAACTTAATTGTCTCCGGGAGGCTGACCAAATGAGCACTGGGTTTGTAATCACCAAGGCTAGCGGAGTAAGGTCAATATCAGGCAAATTCTTGATATCAGTGGAAATATTAACCAAAACGACGAGCCAAGGCGCAAGAACAATAATCGTCACGATAATGACTTGCCAGATGACGATTCTTTTTGAAATTATGAGATTATAGACAATTGCTATAAACCCAAACGCTAATAAGAAATAGCAGTAAAACATGTAAACCCAACTGACAGGTCCTAATGTCTTTTTGAATACTGGGATGAAAATGTCAACCTCTACCCAATGAGTATCGTATAAGAGTCGATGACGATCATTTGTCAAAAAGAGTGTATATATAATTATCGGGATAATGCTGATTATCAGGAAATGCCTCCAATTCAGCCTCTTGACCCAATCGTTGTATAGTAGACCGTAGAAAAACCAAAGTGTTGGAATGATAGACCAGCATAACCATTCCAGTCTCACCCACCATACCTGGGTTTCTAATGAAGGACTAGCAAATTCACCAACGTTTGAAATCACCCAAAGTGTTGACGCTGTCAACAGGAAGGACGCAGTTCGCCATCCCGGTAGTTTTCGCTGCATCCAGATGAGGCGCAATCCCCATATATAGGTCAGCAATGCAACAATACCCAAAAGAATTGCATATGTTAACCAATTCAAATCAATCGTTCCCATAAATTTTCCGAGCTGTATTGACCTGGTATCACAGTAGTCAAGCGTGGAGTTTCTCGATATGCCATTCTAAGTATCGCCACTGCGCGTTGGGCGCTGCTCAAACCAGAAGAAACCACAGGTCGACCTGTGTGCTGTGTTGAATAGCTTTGATGGGTTTCAACAGTTATTTAACAAAAATTGTCCGATCTTATTGTATTCGAATAATTATATAGGCTCAAGTTGTGACCGAAGTCCGGACAAAATTGATAATTCCTTGTTTTTGCCTGTATTCTGTTTTATGCAAAGTTTCTGGAAATCTTGATGCCAAAGCAAATTTCATCCAGCATCATCAAATGTAATCGCAAACGCAGTCCCCTGCGATCTATCCAGGGAGATGCTTCCATCCAATTGTTGAACCAGCGCTGACACCAACTGCAAACCCAAGGTATTTGAATTGGGGAAATCAACCTCATCAGACAACCCAACGCCATCATCATGGACTCGCAGGGTGTAGTCCTGGCGATCCCTGAAAAACTCGATCTGAACTACCCCCTCCTGATCTGCTGGAAAAGCGTGCTTCAGCGCATTAGAAACCAGCTCATTTAAGATTAAGCCACAGGGTATCGCATGATCAATGCTCAGGGAAATATCCTCGACCTCAATCTGAAACCTGACCTTCTGTGAGTCTGTATAATACGTGTCCCGAAAATGAGACACCAACCCGTGAATATATTCGGAATACTTCACTTCCGCCAGACTCTCAGATTGATAAAGCATTTCATGGATCAACGCCATAGATCGGATGCGACTTTGGCTATCATCAAATATCGATAGAACCCTTTGATCCTTGAGCAATTTGGATTGAAGGTTGATCATGCTGGAGATGATCTGGAGATTGTTTTTCGTGCGATGGTGGATCTCCTTTAGCAATATCTCTTTGTCTCTGAGTGATACTTGTAATGCCTGTTCTGCCTGTTTGCGCTCAGCAAGCTCCTGCTGTAAAAGCTCACCCGCCCTTGATAGCTGCTCAGAACGCTCTTGCTCGGCCGCATATAAACGCGCACTCTCAAGTGCCGTCGCTACCTGACCGGCGAAAACGGAAAGCACCGGTACGTCACTTTCTTTGAGCTCCTGTCCCCACAACATGATCGCACCAATCACCTGGCTCTCAATGATCAAGGGAAGCCAGACCGTGATCCCCCCTGGTTTCCAGCCTCCCATACGGAAAACAGACTCGATCAGAGGCCGCAGGATTCCGGGCAACATACTTGCCACTAATCCAATTTCGTCTTCAATGATCGTAACTTGCCCTTGTTCAATGAGATCTTCCCATATTTGGAAATGATCTCGTCGTATGTGGAAATTGCGCATCCTGTGGCCAAAGATTCTCTCACCTAAAGGCAAAATATCGGCGGTAATCGAAGAATAGCGGATGACCAGTGCATCTTCGGATGGTACCAGCATCGAAACGATGGAAGTGATGCCCATATCCTGAAGTTCTGTCCCCAAGGTCTCCATGACTTGCTCAGGGTCCTGGGTGGTTTTTATATGCGCAGACACCCGACTCAGTGCAGTGATAAAGGCATTCGAACGAGATAGCTCCTGCGCCTTTTGAACCAACATGCCCTCTGAGCGGGTACGCTTGGTGATATCGCGCAAAACCATGACCCAACTCACCAGATGACCACGCCAATCGGTCATTGGAGAAATGCGCATATCGTAAGAAAGCTGCATGTTTTCAGGACCAAGGACAACTTCCTTGCTTAACTCAGCATCTCCTTGGGGTAACTCTAATCGGTCAGGCCATATTTGTGTCACACGTTGTCCGATCGATTCCGAGGAAGAATGGGCGATCAGGTTCTGCGCGCTGGCGTTCAGATCGACAATGTACCCTCGAGCATCCAGCACAATGACCGCATCCCCCATGCGCTCAAAAACCGCACTGTGAGAAACTGCTTTGATGTCACCATAACGAACTCGATAAATGGTAAAAGCGGCTATCAAACCCCCCAGCATTATTCCCACCGAAGTCGATACGAGTCTTGGTAAAGGGCTGATGTTGAAAGCATCAAAAGCTGAGCCTAAAAATGGGAAGATCGTGGCGATGATCAACACGCTTGCCTGCCAGCGATACAGGCGGCGCGAACGAATGAACATTTCGACATGCAGGAAACCAGAGATAAGCAACAAGATATACAGGTATGTCACCATCACCCAGTATCCAATCCCAAAGGTCTTATCCAATTCTGGAAATGGGCCGCTGGTGTCTAGCTGGATATCGCCCCAGACATAACCATGCATCTCGTTGGTGAAAACTAAGGACAATATGGTCAAAGGCACAATGCTCATCAAAATAACATTGCGCTTGGTAAGCAATTTCTCCCGACCAGTGTATTGGAGCGAATACACCACCCAGGCTGTGGGTGCAACGATCAGACCCCCGTACTGCATTTTGGTCCAAAGGATCTTGGCTGAATATTCAATGCTTAATGTCTCGAGGAAAAATGCCAGCATCAACTCTGCACAGGCGAACAACACCAATGCACCTGAAGCGGAAGCTGGATTTATGCGACGCCGCAGGACATTAAATCCGGTTATGAATAGTGTAAGCGCCGCTGCTAGGGGTAGTATCGCATAGGGTGTCCATTGCCAAACCATTAGCCAAGCCTCCTAAGAAATCACCCGTCCGACCAGTATGTGATATTGTACAGCATTTTGTGTCATTCCGACCCCCCCCTATTCTCGCTTAGCTTTGTCTGAAACCGAAATGTACCCTCTCTCACCTTACAGAGCTTTCGTAATAGTCGCGGCAACGGCTGGGATAGCTGTCTGGCCGAAGGCCCGCAAAGCGCGCAGCTTGGGTTTCAATTGCCGAAGGGCAATTTCGCAGATATTGGTGCAGCTCGCTCTGCGCCCCTTTTAGGAACGCGGTTCCTGGTAGGAACCGCGTTCCTAGTTTGTAAGGATACTTTCCGATAAGTATTCAGAACAAAGGTTCGGCCATGAAAGTCAATGGACATCTAGATCCAAAGGCGAGCGTGCCCATCCAGGGGATATAATTCTGGACATGAATATTGCCAAATTACAAAGTCTCCAATGCTTCCTCTTTGATCTGGATGGTACCCTCTACCTTGAAAACCAATTGATCCCTGGTGCCAAAAATTTGATCCGGTATTTGAAAGATCAAGAGATCCCTTATTATTTCCTGACCAATAACTCATCTCGGTCTGCATTAGATTATTTGGCTAAACTGACTCAGTTTGGGTTGGCTGCCAGAAAGGAGCAGATTCTTACATCCGGAGAAGCGACAGCCATCTTCATAAAAAAACAAGAACCTGGGGCACGAGTATTTCTGGTGGGGACACCCTCTTTGGAGAGAGAATTCTTACAGCACGGATTCAACCTCGTAGAGCAGAACCCGGACTATGCCGTATTAGGCTTCGATACGACACTGACTTACGAGAAGATCTGGCGGCTGTGTGACCTTGTGCGAGAAGGCGTTTCCTATCTCGCCACGCATCCCGATATAAACTGCCCCACTGAAAACGGCTTCATGCCCGATATCGGCTCGATGATCGCCATGGTTGCAGCATCCACCGGACGCCAGCCCGATGTAATCGTGGGCAAACCCCACTCACCTATGATTGAAGCCATCAAAGAAAAAACCGGCTTGCGTCCAAATCAATTGGCTATGGTTGGTGACCGCCTGTATACCGATATCGCCATGGGGAAAACTGGGATCAGGACAATTTTGGTCTTCAGCGGGGAAACAAAGCCCAAGGATTTAGTTGATGCAGATTTTCAACCAGATTACACGATGAGCAATGTAGAGGAATTGCTTGCTGTACTTCGGTCGCTGTAAACCTGAAGCACTATTCCCCTATCCTATATTTTATCCCCCAGCGATCACAACCTTGTATCCCAGATTGCGCAGCACTCCAGCGATCTTCTGGCGGTGTTCGCCTTGAATTTCGATGACATTGTTTTTGATCGTTCCCCCGGTACCACAGGCGCGCTTCAGAGTTTTCGCGAGCGTTTTCATATCTGCTTCGGAAAGCACCAGGTTCTTGACCAGGGAGACAGTTTTGCCACCACGCCCTTTAGATTCGCGATGCAAGTAGGCTGTCTGCTGCATAGGTGGCAGCGAGGTCACAGCCACGGGTTTCTGGTCCTCTTTTCGCAAATCTCCATGCTCGGAGGACCATACAGTAGGGCGTTTATCTTGAGGCATCGGGATTACAATTTCTGTCCTGCAAGAAGTTCAACTTATTGCCGCCGGAGCTCTTCGAGACTCCAAATGCCGTGCATAATTCATCGGCGCGCATATGAGGTTCGAAGGATTTATCAAATAGGAAATTGACAAACTCATACTGGAACCCCAGGCCGGCCTATAAGCCGCATTCTGTCCAGCGGGGTATCCCGCCTAGGTGATCATCTGTCT
>CAZUSV010000169.1:0-12776 GCA_964622645.1 uncultured Anaerolineales bacterium | reverse complement strand
CGCAATGACACATGAAACACGACTTTATGAAAGCCCTGGGTTTCTTTGTTGCCGGGTATGATATTTTGGGGTATAGTGTGAATGCGAAAAATGACACTCGAAATCGTGCAGGCCAACATCGAAGATGAACCCATTTTGCAAAGATTGTTAGAACTCTATCAATACGATTTCAGTGAGTTCAATGACGCTGATGTAAATGTTCATGGGCGTTATGGCTATCAATACCTGGATCGTTATTGGACAGAGTTGGGGCGGTATGCCTACCTAATTAAGGTTTCTGGCGAATTAGCCGGGTTTGCATTGATCCGCAATGTCGATACTGATGATGGTGTATTCCACTCGATAGCAGAGTTTTTCATTATGCGAAAATATCGCCGCCAGGGTATCGGTAGCGAAGTAGCTCTACAGCTGTTTGAGCGCTTTCCAGGAGAGTGGCGGATTTACCAAGAGGTTGATAATCTCCCAGCGCAGTCATTTTGGCGAAAGGTAGTTTCTGAGTACACCCAAGATCAATTCGATTTTGTTGAGGAAGATGGCTGGAAAAACCCGATAATTAAATTTGAGGTCAGTGAAGGCGAGAACTGAAAATGGATCTTGAACTCAAATCTGTATTGGAGTTTGGTATTCCAAATACCGCAAAATTGCTCAATCAAGGATTTTCGGATTATATTGTCCCTATCCATATTGGGGTGGAGCAAATCTATGGCATGTTGCGCTACGATAGCATTGATATCAACAACAGTCATGTGGTAATTCAGGACGAAGAAGCCGTCGGCGCAGCTTTGATCGCCATCAGGGGTTGGAGCAGCCGTCTGGCGGGCATGTCTATCATCCCTGGCAGGCGCGGCCAGGGGATTGGTCGCTGGCTGATGAAAGAGCTCATCAAAGAAGCCCGAGAACGCGGGGATCGCCGCATGGAGTTGGAAGTCATCGAGCAAAATGGGCCCGCCGTCAGTCTGTATAAGAACGCGGGATTTGTGACTTTACGGCGTTTAGTCAGTTATTCTCTTGAAGAGTCTGAGGGGGAATTTTGCGAAATTACCGAAATCGATCTCAGGGCGATGGGACGATTGGTTAACTCCTATGGACTTTCTGATTTGCCCTGGCAGATCTCAGGAGAAACACTGGCTCAATTAGCGCCTCCTTTCCGGGCCTTTTGTTTCCAGGATGCCTATGCAGCCATATCCTCACCAGAAGCCTCTCAGATCTCTCTGCGGTCCTTGCTGATCATGCCAGAGGCGCAAGAGCGTGGGCAGGGCATAGAATTACTGAAAGGGCTTTTCGCTCGATTTCCCCAGAAAACCTGGAGTGTTCCGGCCATCTTTCCTGAGGTGTTTAGTAATATCTTCGAGCGGGCAGGTTTTGAACGGGAAGAATTGTCCCAGTTGCAGATGGTGATATCCATAACTGAGTAATTCGTCTTGACAGGATGCCCACCTCTGGTAAACTATCTCTCGTTATGCACACCAAGCGCTTCTCCCCAGCCCCCGTCCCTAGCAACCGCAAGCCAGGATAGGCTTCCGGTCTCTTTGGGCATCGCCGTGAGAACGGTTGATGGGAAGAAGATAACCCCAGATTAATGCGCCCTCTGGACTGATGAGCCGGAGGGTGTTTTTTTGTGCACGGATTGACACGCATTCAACGGATACTGTATTGGAGGTACTCAATGAGAATGTCAAAAATCTTTAGCCAGACTTTGCGAGAAGCACCTACGGATGCTGAAATGCCCAGCCACAAATTATTGGTGCGGGCGGGCTTTATCCGTCAGTTGGCCGCGGGAATTTACACCGCCATGCCTCTGGCCAAGCGCTCGATCACCAAGATCGAAGACATCATGCGTGAGGAGATCAACGCCATTGGCGGGCAGGAGATGACCATGCCTGTAATTCATCCTGCTGAGGTCTGGCAAGAGACGGAGCGCTGGTACCAGATCGGATCGGAAATGGGTCGCTTCAAGGACAAGAATGAGCGCGATATGGTCTTGGCCATGACACACGAAGAGGTCGTAGCGGACCTGACGCGCAAGGAGATCCATTCTTATCGCCAATTGCCTGTGCTGATCTACCATATCCAAACTAAATGGCGCGATGACCCCCGCCCGCGAGCCGGGCTGATCAGAGTGCGTGAGTTCACCATGAAAGACAGCTATAGTCTTGATCGGGATTGGGAAGGCCTGGATAAGCAATACCGGGCGCACTACCAGGCCTATTTCGATATCTTCCACCGCTGCGGTATCCCGGTGATCGCTGTTAAGTCGGATGTGGGCATGATGGGGGGCAAGTTGGCTCATGAGTATATGTATCTGACACCCTTTGGTGAGGATACGCTGTTGATCTGTGATGATTGTGGATATGCGGCCAACCGTCATGTTGCTACATTCAAAAAGGAAGCCTTGCCAAAAGAAGATGCACTAGGTTTAGAAAAGGTAGCCACGCCGGATTGTAAAACTATTGCCGAATTGGCTGAATTCCTGGGTATCCCTGAATCCCGGACGGCCAAAGCGGTCTTCATGGTGGCCGACATTCCCGAGGGTGAGTCTAGCATCCAGAAGTTCGTCTTCGCCATCGTGCGCGGCGATATGGACATCAACGAAGTCAAGCTGGCTAACGCCCTCAAAGCCAGTGAGCTGCGCCCCGCCACAGAGGATGAGATCGAGGCCATCGGCGCGGTTCCGGGCTATGCTTCGCCAATTGGATTGCCTGAAACTAATGATTATCTGCCGGTTGTAGTGCTGGTAGACGATTTGATCCCCCAATCCTCCAACTTGGTGGCTGGTGCTAACGATGCTGGTTATCACATGCTCAACACCAACCTGGGGCGCGATTATCAGGCCGATATCGTCACCGATCTGACCGCGGCCCGCGCAGGCGATACTTGCCTGGTCTGCGGTGGAGCTTTCAATGAAATCCGCGGTGTGGAAGTCGGAAATATCTTCAAGTTGGGTACGCGCTACAGTGACTCAATGGGGTGCACCTACCAGGATAAAGATGGAGTAGAGAAACCCGTGATCATGGGTTCGTATGGCATCGGCAGTGGACGTCTGTTGGCGTCAGTGGCCGAAGAATATAATGATGAATATGGTCTGATCTGGCCGATCACCGTAGCGCCTTATCAGGTACACCTGGTGATGCTGCCCAAGAAGAAGGGTGTCGGAAACGTAGAGGATACCGCTGCCCGGCTCTACGAGGATTTGCAGGCTGAAGGCATCGAAGTGCTTTTCGATGACCGCGACGAGAGTCCCGGTGTCAAGTTCAATGATGCAGACTTGATCGGGCTGCCGATTAGGTTGACCGTCAGCGCCCGTGGACTCGAAGATGGCAACATTGAGTTCAAGCGCCGCGACCAGAAAGAGAAGTACATGATCCCCAAAGAGGGAATCATCGAGAAGGTAAAAAATGAAATAATTGCCCTCAAGGCTGACATCCAGGCCAAAGTTGTTGAAGTCCATTTTGAGGAGTGATTGTCTCAGCGGCCTTGCAGAAAAAAAACTGCGTTGATGTATTTTTCAACGCAGTTTCTTTTTACCTCTTGACTCTCCCCCTACCGGAGGGTCTATACTTTAGACACTGAAGGCCTCAGTACAAGTATGGTGAGCGGGCGATACGAACGCATACGCTCACACTAGGTAGACTTATGATCAAGATCGGTGACTTTTCCAAACTGGCCCACGTTACCGTCAAGACCCTGCATCACTATGGCGATTTAGGCTTACTCAAACCAGCCCATATCGACCGCTATACGGGCTATCGCTACTATACCCTCGCTCAATTTCAACGACTCAATCGAATCCTGGCACTCAAGGATTTGGGATTCTCCCTCGATCAGGTTGCGCAACTGATGGACGAGAATCTCTCGGTAGCTGAGTTGCGTGGCATGTTGCGCATGAAGCAGATTGAGTTGGCAGAAAAAGTCGAATTCGAGCAGGCTCGCCTCGCTCAGGTCGAGATCCGTCTGCGTCAATTAGAGCGCGAGGGCGTCTCTCTGGATCGTGGCATCGCCATCAAAGAGGTCGGCCCTCAGGTGATACTGTCTGCGCGTGCCGTGGCGGCCAACGAAACAGCCATTCTCCCAGCCCGAGAAAGCTTGCAGGAATTGTTGATACGCAGCCTGGATCGAGCCCGAATGAAGCCCACGGGTCCCTGGTTTGCGATCATCGACGATCTGCCCTACTCAGAGGTAGATCTAGAAGTAGAGATGGCCATTCCGGTTAAGCCTGAAGCGCGTCAGCGCGCTGGTGATTGGCAAGGTACCCCAGTCATCTTAAGAGAGATGTCTGCGGTCAGTAATATGGCCAGCGTGATCTATGAGGGCGAGTATGCCGGGATTTTTCAGGCATACACGGATCTGTTTGTCTGGTCTCAGACGAATGCTTTCAAAATCGCCGGACCTTGTCGCGAAGTCTACCTGCCCGAGTCCGGGATCGGCACAAACGTAGACACCGATATTCATTCTGGGTTCATCGAGGTGCAGTGTCCTGTTGAACGGGCGAGGATCCCCATATCCATTCATTCAGCAACCAAAGATCGAAAGGAAATGATCATGGAACCCAAATTTATCACCAAACCAGCCATGACTGTGGTTGGAGTATCTTATGTTGGCAAAAACGAGAACAATGAAATCCCCCAATTGTGGGGCCAATGGAATGCGCGCAGTAATGAAATCAAACACAAGACCGGCATGTGCGCTTATGGTGCTTGCTTTACTAATCCAGAAGGTGCTGGTGAAGGCGAGTTCGAATATGTGGCATGTATGGAAGTCAGCGATTCGTCTGATGTCCCCGATGGCATGGTCGTGCGGCAAATCCCAGAGCATAAGTATGCGGTATTTACGCATCGCGGGGCGCTAGACACAATCGGTGATACGTACAAGTACATCTATGAAACCTGGCTGCCCCAGGCGGAAGTCGAGCTGCATCCAGAAAAGTTCGATATGGAACTCTATGATGATCGTTTCAAATTTGACTCAGACGAATCCGAGTTCGACATCCTGGTAGCGGTGAAATAGTTTGACGAAAGAAGAAGCTTGACTTTTAGAAATAGTTGAGCTTCTTAAGAAATCGTCTGAAAAGTAAATTCTACCAGCCAGACCCCAGGGATTTTGTCCATCAATTCAGTTCAAAAAGGTGTTTTACAGCCTGTTGTTTCAGCGGCAAAAGAATCCCGCTGGAAACCCCTGGGGTCTTTTCAGACAGTTTCTACGATTTAGGAGATAGTCATCTCTCAATCACAAATCAAAAAGCTAAACTTCTCCAAGAAGTTTAGCTTTTGAGTTTTCATGGTTGAAATATTTGACTGTCTGGATAAAAATCTTCCCAAGCCCAATCGAAGGCAGTCAGGCTTGGGACGGGCTGTAGTGCCTGACGTTTGAGTGGGCCCTCAGTAGCCAGGCCCAGGTTTGCATCCCAGGTGGATCCTGTCTCTGTGTCCTTCAAGATTCCCTCGTCCCATCGGAAAGTGAGCGTATCGCCACCAACTTTTCGTAGATACGTGCGATAGTCATCATTGTAAGCCCATATCAAGATGGGGAATTCTCCGATCCAATCGTTAAGCACCGTTTCGACGGCAATTTCATCAAAATAGTATGCCTTGGCCAGATCGGTCAGCACCACGCCGATGACGAATTCTGGCGAGAATTTCTGCCGCCGGAAACCCAGCTGGGAGTAGCTGTTGGTCATGGCCAGGGTTTCGGGATGGGCTGTTTTCCAATTTTTCCAGGAGGTCATTTGGGATGGAAGGATTTCTAGCTCGGTGCCTTTTAGCGGACCAGCCAGGGCTTTGCCAATGGGCTGCGACCAGATCGAGATGGTCGTGTGATCCCACCAGGTCATGGCAGTTTTATAGAGTCCCCCCGCGTTGCCGAAGATGTAGGTCTCTCCCTCGATGCGCCGGTCGTGCACGAGACCGGTGTAGCACAGCGGTCAGTAGGTGACTAAGGTAGGGATGCCGGCCAACTCATCGTTGACCATCTCTCGGAACCGCAGCACTGTGATGGGGTAGGCCTTAGCCTCACCGTCCCATGCCACACCCAATACCAGTTCCTCGTCGTCGAAGGGAGCGTCATTAGCATTTACAAAGAAAGGTGTGTAAACCGGGTAGATACCATCGAAGGGAATCGATTGCTCGTAACCTAACGGCAGTTCAGATGGAGTTGGGATCCAGGTGGGTTTGATCTTGGTGGGGACTGGCGTTGGCTGGGTGGTTGGTGTCGTTGTGGGGGGGAGGGAGACGCTATTCTGTTCGGGTGTAGTAGAGGGTTGGGGGTTGCCAGAATCAACTTGAAGGGCGTCCGCAGCGCCACACCCGGGAAACAGGATCACTCCCAAGGCAAGAATTATTATGGGTATGAATCCATCTTTCAGATGCATACTTTCTAGATATGCTATGAAGGTTTTTTCTTACACCGGATACAAGCTCACGTTTTGTTGCCTGACAGCATTCAAGATCTTGGGCATAATCGAGTCGCCGCCGGCGTCTTCGATCTGCACGGAGCGACCCCGATCATGGTCATCGATGGCCAGGTGATAAACCTCTTCAAGTCGTTTGGCCTGTTTTTGGATGTCAAAATATGTTGCCCTCTCGAGGGAGGCTTTGCTAAACTTGTGTAAGTATTCAGAGTTTGCCAGCATGGTTTTCAGGGCCATGGATAGGGCAGTGCTATCGTTGGCGGTCACAAAGCCTTCGATCCCATCACGGACGATATCGGAAGTGCCGGTTGCGGCAACGGCCACAACTGGCAGCCCTGCGGCAATCGCTTCCATAGTAACCAACCCCTGGGTTTCGGTGATTGACGCAAAGGCGAAACAATCGGCGGCTGTCAAATATTGGGGGATATGGCTAAAGGGGATTTTGCCCAAGAACTGCACGCGAGTGGCAATGCCCAGTTCTTGAGCGAATTGGGCTAAATCCTCATGTTCGGGACCTTCCCCGATGATCGCCAGCCAGAGCTCAGGTTGATCCTTGAAGGCTTTGGCGCAGGCCGCTATCAAGGTACGCCAATTCTTTTCTTGTGTCAGGCGTCCAACGGAGATGATTATTTTCTTGTCTTCCCAGCCTAATTGTGCGCGGGTTGCTTTGCCATCCAGATGTTGATAGGGAGTCAGATCGATCCCAGTTGGGATAACAGAATAGCCGCCAGTCAAGCCATACTCGTCAACCAGGATATCTTTCATACCTGTGGAGGGCACAACGATATGCTGGCAGTGCTTGATGTATTCGCCTAGCCAGATGTGGATCATGTTCTTGGCGAAATCTTGTACAGCGGGTTGAGGTAGGGGGATATAGTGACTGTATTCTCGGTATTGCGTGTGGAATGTGAATACCAACGGCAGGTTCAGCTTATGGGCTTTGGTAGCAGCAGTTTGACCTAATAGGAACGGGTGGTGTGCGTGGATGACATCGAGTTTCAGATTAGGCAGCAATTTATCGACAAATGGAGATACAGGAATTACGGCTGGTATATCGACAGAAAGATGTAAATCCAGGCTGGGATAGCGGAATACAAAGGGCTCAGAGTCAATATAGTTGCCCTCGTGGTGAGCGAAGACAAAGACATTGTGTCCCATCTTGTCGAAAGCATTCTTGAATGCCGAGACCGAGCGCACCACGCCATTGATGACGGGGTGGTACATGTTCGTGAAATGGGCAATATGTAATCTATTCATAGTTCTTCCATGCATGCTGTTATAAATAGATCTACGTTATTCCTGTCTCAAGGTTTCAATTCGGTCTATCACGAATTTGACGAATTTGGCGAATGTCACGAATGTCATTAGCTATCTGATTGCCCCCCGGCTTCGCTGACCCCCACCAGGGCAACAACGTCTTTGCGGAGATGCTGCACTAAAAATGGGATCTTCAATTAAGAAAGAGAGCCTCAATCAGCAGATTGGGGCTTTGGATGATTTCCTTTCTTCGATGGTAAAAGAGATCATAACAGCTCAAATCACGAATACTATCGAATGATGCGAATAACACGAATACATCTGAATCCCCCTTTTTATAGGGCAGTATTCGTGTTATTCGGCAAATTCGTATTCATTCGTGATGCTTTTTGGTCACTTTTTCGCTTGTCTGAAAAGCATCTGAAATTGACTATTGAATCAAGACAGGGCATACGAAGAGCCGTATACCCAGCAACTTGTAACGTGTAACGTACTACCTCATTTTAAAGAAGCTAGTCAGCTTCATGGCCAGGTTGAGATCGCCAGCTAACTTGAGTTTACCCTGCATGAAGCCCTTCATGCCATCTTCTTTGCCAAGCAGCACATCGCCGAAGTAGCGGCCATCAGCGGTCAGGGTCATGGTGGGGGCGTCTGCAGTGCCTTCTTCGACGGTGCAGGCGCCATCCTTGATGTTGATGATGTATTCACCGCCCTCGTCGCCGGTAAGGTTGTATTGGATCACGGCCTCGATCCCGGCTGCTTTCTCAGGAAGGAAGGCTTTCTCGTGGTTTAGGATCAATTCTTTTACGGCCAATTCAGTCATAATAGTCTCCTTGGTTCGCTTTGCAACGCGAAGACGCTATGAACGCAATGGAAAAATTATTTACAGATTCTTGGCGGCCTTTGCGCCTTCGCGTTAAGAATTAATTTAGATTTTCGAATATCCCTGCAGCACCCATGCCGCCACCGATGCACATACTCACCATGCCCATCTCCAGTTGGCGGCGTTTCATCTCGTAAAGCAATTGCACTGTCAACTTCGCACCTGTAGCGCCCAGGGGGTGACCCAAGGCGATGGCGCCGCCATTGACATTAGTGATCTCTTCATTGAGATCCAGCTCGCGCATTACTGCCAGCCCCTGAGCGGCGAAGGCCTCGTTGAGCTCGATGAGTTGGATATCATCCAAGGACATGTCGGCACGTTTGAGTGCTTTGGGAATGGCTTCTACCGGCCCGATGCCCATAATTTCGGGTGGAACACCGGCAGCGGCAAAGGCCACAAAGCGCGCCATGGGCTTTAAGCCCATTTCGTCAGCTTTGGCTTGCGACATGATCACCACCCCCGCGGCGCCATCTGACATCTGCGAGGAAGTTCCTGCGGTGACGGTGCCGCCTTCCTTGAAGACTGGACGCAGTTTAGCTAACGCTTCCAAGCTGGTGTCGGGGCGCGGGCCTTCGTCTCGTGAGAAGGTGAAGGTGCGTGATTTGGATTTTCCATTCGAGCCAGGTTCGACAATCTCGACATCTAGGGGGACCAGTTCTTCGTCAAAGCGGCCTGAGGTCACAGCCTCGTTAGCCAGGGTATGGCTGCGCAGGGCGAATTTGTCTTGGTCTGCGCGGCTGATAGCATACTTCTCGGCCACATTCTCTGCAGTCAAGCCCATACCGGTGAAAGCCTCGGGATAGTTGGCAGAGAGGTGGGGCGTGGGGGCAAATTTGTAGCCCGTCATCGGCACCATGGTCATGGACTCGACACCACCGGCAATGGCGACATCGATCCAGCCGGCCATGATAGCCTGGGCGGCGTGGGCAATGCTCTGCATGCCCGAAGAGCAGAAGCGGTTGATGATCTCGGTGGGCACCGATACAGGCAGCCCAGCCCGGAATCCAATCAGCCTTGACATATTCATGCCCTGCTCGCCCTCCGGGAAAGCACAACCGATAATCACATCGTCGATCTGTTCGGGATTTTTCTTTAGCGGCTCAGCCCGATTGAGCAATTCCTTGATCACTTCGGCAGCCATATCCTCAGGGCGTACCGTTGCCAGGCTACCACGCTTGGCCCTTCCAACCGGCGTGCGCGCCGCCGCCACGATGACGGGGTCGTGTTTGGGGTCTCTACTTGTCATTGTTGTTCTCCTTTATTGTACACGGATGAACACGGATTTTACGGATTCTCTAAATATATCTATTTATCTGGGTTTGTCCAAGACAAAGAACCTTTGCGTTCGTTGTCGAAAACTTTGCGCTTGAATTCAGCTTTTGGGCCGAAATTGAGTAATAGGCCAACTTCGATTTCTGTTGCCTTAAGGTAGTTTAGCAATTGTGCTTCGTGTTGTTCGACGAGCGCCTTCGTTGATTTCAATTCAAGAAGAACAACGCCATCTATCAACAGATCAGCAACATATTCGCCCACTACCTGACCAGCATAATATACCGTTAATGGTATCTGCTGATCAACTGTCAACCCTAGAGCGTGCAGTGCGATGACCAAAGCATTTTCGTAAACCTTCTCAGAAAAACCAAAACCCAACTCCTTGTGTACTTCGAAGAAAGCCCCTATGATTTTCTTAGTCAAATCACTGTGCTTTCCAGTAAAAGGTGTCCGATTTTTGTTCATAAAAAGAAATCCGTGTTTCTCCGTGAAATCCGTGTACAGATTTAGACGTGTCCCATTAATTCCTCAATACCTTGTTATTCTGCAGCATGTGCCACATGCGCTCCTGGGTCTTCTCCTCGCCGCAAAGGGAGACGAAGGCCTCGCGCTCCAGGTCGAGGATGTATTGCTCGCTGACCCAGGCGGGTTTGCTCAGGTCTCCGCCGGTCATGACGTTGATCATCTTCTCGCCGATGTGGGATTCGTATTCCGTGATGAAGCCGCCTTGGGCGAACATGTACACACCGGCGCGTAAAGCAGCCAGTGTATCCCGCCCGGCGGCGTAGATCTTCTCCGGGGCAGGCGGTACATAGCCGACATCCAGCATATGCAGAACTTCCTTCTTTGCCTCAGCCAATAGGTGATCGCGGTTCATCACGATGCGATCCTTTTCACCAAGGAACCCGCTTTGGCGGGCCTCTACGGCGCTGGTGCAAACATGACCCATGCCGATCAGCTCGAAGATTTGCTGCATGAAGGGGAAGACCTCGACGTCCTTGGTGCGCATAGGCGGATTGACCAGGCGGCGAAGCAGTTCTTTGGTGCCGCCGCCCGCTGGGATTACTCCTACGCCTATCTCGATCTGGCCGATATACAACTCGGCCGCGGCTACCACACGGTTGCCGTGCATGGTGATCTCACCGCCACCACCCAGGGTCAACCCAAAGGGAGCCACGACCACCGGCTTGGGGAAGTAGCGCATGCGCATGTTGGTGTCCTGGAGCAGCTTGACCACGCTTTCGAGCTGATCCCACATACCGTTCTGGGCAGCCATCACAACGCCGAAGATGTTTGCCCCAGCGCAAAAGGCGCGCTCGTGGTCATTGCTGACCACGATGCCCTCGAACTCGCCAGCCTCAGCGCGGTCCATGGCTTCGTTCAGCATGCCCAGGATGTCATCATCGATGGAGTTCATCTTGGTTTGGAACTCCACACAAGCCACGCCTTCACCGATATCGACCAGCGTCGCTCCAGGGTTCTTGGCAATCACTTTGCCAGCGTCTTTCTCTTCCTTGATCACAACCAGACCTGGGGTGCGCTCGATAGCCTCGTAATCCCCTTTGGCGGGGTTGTATGCACCTGTCTTCTGATCGCCTTTGTACTGGTAAAAGGTCTCGAACCCGGCTGCCAGCATCTCGTCCACCCAGGGGGCAGGGGGGAACTCTGCAGCTTTCATGGATTCGCTTGTTTTAGCGACGCCAATCATGTCCCAGATCTCGAAAGGCCCGGCCTGGTGACCGAAGCCCCAGCGCATGGCGTCATCGATGGGTTTGGGCGTGTCAGCCACTTCGGGAATGCGCTCAGAAGCGTAGGCCAGACCCTGATAAGTCATGGCCTGAACCAACTGGCCAGCGCGGTCGTCGGCAGCCAACATCACTGCCAGCTTTTCGGGCAGCGTTTCCTTGTCTTTGGCCTCGCCGATGGAGTCGAAACGCGGTTTTTCTCCTGGCGGTTCATACTCCAGAGTTTCCAGGTTGAGCGTCCAGAACTCTTTGCCGCCATCCTTCTTGACCATCTTGTAGAAGCCCTGCTTGGTCTTGTTTCCCAACCAGCCTTTCTCTACCATGGTGTGGATGAGCGAATTGGCCCGTTCCGATCCCAGGTAGCGCATGGCGTGCTCATCGTAGGTGATCGCTTCGGCCAGGTTGGTGCCGACATGTTCCCAAACATCCACGCCCACCAGGTCGATCAGGCGGAAGGTGGCGGTTTTGGGCCGGCCGATAGCCGGTCCAGTGATGGCATCTACATCGGCAACCGTATAGCCGTGCTCGAGGATGTAATCCATCGAGAAGGCGCCGCTGCCAAATCCTAATCGATTGGCAATGAAGTTAGGTGTATCTTTACAGGGGACGATACCCTTTCCCAGGCGATACTCACCGAAATGGTTGATGAACTTGATTACCTCAGGCAGGGTGTCAGGTCCTGGAATGATTTCCAGCAATTTGAGATAGCGCGGCGGATTGAAGAAGTGCGTCCCCAGGAAATGCTGCCGGAAACCCTCAGAGAGTCCTTCGGCGATGTCCGCCACTGGGATTCCCGAAGTGTTGGTGCTGATGATGCAGTGTTCCGGACGGATCTTGTCGATGCGCGCCATCAGATCTTGCTTGATCTTCAGGTTCTCGATGATGGCCTCGATCACCCAGTCAGCTTCGGCGATGACATCGAAATCATCTTCCAGATTGCCGACGGCAACCTGGTCAGCCAATTCCTTGGCGAAAAAGCTGGCTGGACGGGATTTCACCGCCGCCTGAAATCCAGCATTGACAATGCGGTTGCGCACTTGGGGGTCATCCAGGGATTGACCTTTGGCTTTTTCCTCCTCGGTCAATTCCCAGGGAATGATGTCCAGCAGGGTCGTGCGGATACCGGCGTTTACCAGGTGAGCGGCTAGCGCAGCTCCCATAGTGCCGGCACCAATGACCACGGCATGGTTGACTTTGTAGGTCATAACGGCCTCCT
>CAZUSV010000168.1:0-12841 GCA_964622645.1 uncultured Anaerolineales bacterium | reverse complement strand
TAGTTTTTTACCAGCTCGTCGAGGTCTTCTTCGCTCAATCCGGAGAGCCTCTGAGAGACCTCGAAGACGCGCTGCAGCGCAGCTGCGCTCTTCTTGCCCAGGGCTTTGATATCGGCATCGGTGAAGATCCGTCTGCCATCTTCACCAACCACCGATCTGGCCACCAGACGGGCACGGAAGTTCTGCATGTTGACCTGCGTTTTCTTGCCGCGCAGCTCTACTATCTCAGCCTCGAGGGCATCACGCTCTTCACCGGTCAGGCCGCGCACCAGCACCGCCCCGCCCCATTCCGGGACCTGCACCTCTTCGGTGAGCAGGTCCTGGGCATCAAGGATTGCTTGTCTCGTCAAATATGGCATCGATCATCTCCACTATGCTAAGGTCGGTTTGCCTGAGATCTTCAAGGTCACATCGGCGCCCAGCTTGTCATCATGCGGAGCGGAAGGCTCGAAGCCCGTGATCAGTGCAGAAAATGCCCAGGTTGTCGATCCTGTATCAGGGAACACCAGCTCGAAATTGCGCACCGTGCGGTCCTGCATGTCTTTCAGCATACCGGTGGACGCGTCGTGGGTGGCGTGCGCCGGCAGATAATTGAGACTCAGCGAGACCTCGCCGCCGTCCAGCAACCCTCCGACGTACTCTTTCCAACCATCCGTGCTGTCGTGGCTGGTCATATCAACGCTTTCCATCTCCAGGCTGGGTCCGCCGATCTCGGTGACCTC
The DNA here is from genome assembly GCA_964622645.1 of uncultured Anaerolineales bacterium. Classification (GTDB taxonomy): domain Bacteria; phylum Chloroflexota; class Anaerolineae; order Anaerolineales; family UBA11858; genus NIOZ-UU35. The sequence continues at coordinate 12,119 of CAZUSV010000168.1, read as the reverse complement.
GGCGACGGTGGTGAAGACCTCGGTGGGGGTGGCGCCATCGCCGATCTTCAACAATGTTCCGTGTGCAAATACTCCATCTGTCATGATCTATCTCCTTTTGGCCACCAGGATCTTCGGTTTTGGTGGCGTATGGACGTTCTTGATATGTTCGTGCATCGCCGCTTCGTCCAGGGTGTCGAAGCTGCACTTCTTGCAGACGAATTGCGGTAATCCCTTCCATTCACTAGTTTTGAAATCCTTTTCGGATTTTCGATCAGAAGTTTGTGCTTTTTCACCTTTCTCTGTCATGCGTTACTCCTTATAGCCAATCTGATACTGCTGCCTGATGGTGGCCTTGTCACTTGCCTCAGCATAACCATCGATCTCGTTGACCAGAAGACACTGGCCAACGCTCACCGTTCCCATCAGCCCCTTGTGCCCATCCATTGCTGCCCGGATCTGCTCTGCCGTATTCTTCGCAGAAGCATAGGATTCACCGGTGATGGCAAGCTGCATCCGAGCCCAGGCCATTCCCGAAGCACCATCATGGCTGTGTTCTCGAGGACCGCTCAAGCGCTGGTAGGCGATGGCCGGCAGTGCCGCATCCTGGGGGATCACCAATGGGTAGATCCTGGCCCCAACGATCCCGGCGCTGCTCAAAAATGCGTACAAACCTTCTTCGATGGTCATCTGGTTACTCTGGCGATGGCTTTATGCTTCACACTGGCACCGAATTCCTGCTCAGCCTGCTTGTGGGATTGGTCGAAGCCTGGCGCCAGGAAAGGTTTAGCTGCCATGCCGGGGTGATCCACACTTTCTGTGGCCACCATGCCTTGATCGCCTTCGAAGACCAGGAGGGGATTCCCTTTGATCTCATGGGCTTCAGCGCCGGTTTCCAGGAATTGCCAGTACCACTTCTTTTCTGGCGGACCGGCATCCACTGCAACCAGGTGCTTCCTTTTCTCTGTGGTTTCCTGTTCCAGCTCTGGGGATGGCGCCAGGTCATTCGAAGCAGCTCTCATCACGGCCATGCCCACATGCGCGGAGATCTCCAGAGCGTCTTCTACTTCGACACCCAATAGTTTCAGCTTGCGGATCAGCTGCTCACCGCCTTCGACTAGAACCGAAAAATCCCTTCGATTAGCCATAATGCTTATGGGATGAATTTCAACAACAGCGCAATGATCAGCGTACCGATTGCGGGGATCGAACCTGCCACTGCACCCCAAATGCCTGCTTTTACCTTTAACATGGCAACATCTGTGCGCAACAGTTGCATCTGATCATTGGTTTCCTTCTGGCCTTCATTGAGCCGCTCGAGCTCCTTCAGCACATACTTGGCCCATTCATTCCAGCCATTTGGCGAATTCTTTTCGTTTTCCATCTTAGATTGCCTTGCACATCAATATGAGTTCTCGTTTACGACCATCCACATCGATGACCGCTTCGATATCGTAGGTCGTATTGCCATAAACGGCTCTAATCTCTGTGGTGATGCCATCTCGATAGCGCATTCGGATCTGGGTGGTCGCTTCAGCGATCTCCTGGTTGCCAGCCACAGATTCCTTCCAGCGCACCTGCAAAGGTTCAACAGCAGCCCAAACCGTGGCCACAGTTGTCGGAGAATCCCAGCTCTCACCGCCGAAGCTGTCCTGGCTGCCAGATTTCTGCTGGATGGTCACTCGATGTCTGAGTTTGCCTGCTCGTACCAACTCTGTACCTCCAATATTTGCGTGCGAACATCAGAACTTCTTTGCTTTGGCGCGCAGATCTGCCAGCAGGGCATCCACACCCATCGGCAGATCGTTCAACGGGCGCCCGTCCACGAATGCTTCCCGGTGCTCGTAGAAGTGGCCGACCAGCAGCTTGACAGCCTGGATGGCGCGTTCGTCCACATCCGTGCCGGCATCGCCAAACCCGGCCACAAAACGCACTACCACACCGTTGACCTCCTGAAGAGATTCGCTTGGCCAGGTGGCATCATCTTTCAGCACAACCTTTCCAGGCGTACTCACTGTGTCCACAAGGTAATCATCGCTGCTGAAGGTGCTTTCGTTGCCATCTTCATCGATGTACCTGATATGCGTCACAGACTGCAGCGGGGGAAGTGGGATCTCGATCTCCTTTCCTGAGGGGAACGCATCAAGATAGAGATCCCACGTCTGAGTGATTAGCGCGTGCAGCGATTTCTGCTCCACGACCGTCCGGGCAGCCTTGATATATGCCGTGATCAATGCATCATCATCGGCGATGTCGATCCTCAGCTGACTCTTGGCTGTTGGCACATCGACGGGCTCGGCTGCTGGGGGACTTTCTAAAGTCAATGGCATGTCTTACCTGAGAAGTTACTTCTTGGCAGCGTTTTCGTCAGCCTTTTTGGTGGCGGTTTCGGCCTCTTTCTTTGCCGGCTTCGATGCCTTTGGCTTGGTCTGAGCCTTGTCATTCTCAACAAATTCAGCAAAGCCGCCGTCAACCAGCACCTGGGCTTGCTCTTGGGGAAGCACCACAACACTTCCAGCCTTATGCGCGCCCTTGGGACCCGCCATCGTAGTCATCAACTTAACTTTAGGCATAATAAACTCCTTTCAATGAGTGGTCAGTGCTCATAACCGACCACTGACCACTGTCCACTAACAACTGCTATGCAATACCTTCAGAAGGGCTGGCATGCATCTCATAGGTCACTTCATCGGCCAGTTCCATCGTGGTGGGCAGCTTACGGGCCTTGTAACCGATGTAGAACATCATCTCTTCGGTAGCGTTGACGCCATCTTTGTCCACCACACCGCGGATATACCGCTCCAGAGGACGATAGATGTCTAGCACGAAGATCTGATTGTCATCATCGGCAGCCACGCTGATTCCGGTCCCAGCCAGATCAGCCCCATCTGAAAGATTGGCCTGTTCACCTTGCTGAGCTTTGAAGGTTGTCACTGCACTGGCTGCGATATCGCCGAACTTGGTGACGATCATCACGCCATCAAAACCCTGGGTGTCGAACACTTCACCATTGCGATCGGCGTTGCTTTCAGCGTGATCCAACCCATTTCGAATTTGGATATTTCTTGATAGATTCATTTCATATCTCCTAACGTAGGTATCCGCTTACGCCAATTTCACCCGAACGAAAGCTTCACCCAATACGGGCATGCCGTCTGATTCGAGCCGTCCGACCAGGCCGATTTGATTCGTGGCTGCGAACAGTTCGACCAGACGTTGCATTTCCATGCTCAAGGCATCGGCGATCCAGTATTGGCTGAAATCACCCAAGATGCCCACATAGAGACCGGTTGTGAAAGTGTTCGGGGCGTACTCGCTCATGAAGGTGGGTAATCCTAGAATTCTGTCAGGTTCACCTACTCGCACAGACTCCCGCCAGATATACTGGCCATTGTCATCTTTCAGCTTGGCGATCTGCTTCTGGCCATCCCGGTGGAAGAGCCACCTGGCTTTGGGCCAGTATTGTGTCTTCAGGGTGTATTTGGCCTCGATCAAGCCATCGAATTTGATCTCAGTTGTGGTGTTGCCGTTGGAAACATCACGGCTGGTGGGGATGCCGTCATCGGATGCAGTGAACACGCCCAGAGGTTGACCGGCACCATCGCCGTGCAAATAGGCATTTTCACCAACAACGCCGAACTTATACGCCAGGCGTTGAATTACCAGCGATTCCACATCCGGGACCTGGCGTAGCAGCTTGCGAGAGATCTTGATATATTTGGCCAGCGGATGGGGGTGCAGCTCGCGCCGGCCAAATTCCATCTGGTTGTCCTCATCACCGATGGCCAGCTCTGCGGTCCAAACCGGATCAGCAGGATCGTTCTCCAAGGAGGGAGCACCCAGGCTCTCGGCTCGTGGAACTGCAAAAACGGTCGCCCATTGGCGCATATAGACATAGTTGTCCACCGCTTTGATCAAGCGGTCCACGAATTGCATGGGAGTGATCAGGAAACCACCCACCGTATCGAGATCTGCCTGCAGGGCTCGAGCTTCAGGCGGCATTTGCCCGCTTCGAAGCCATCCCCGAAAAGCAGGTCGGTACGGATCCTGGGCGAAGGGGAATAACCGCTGCCAGAGAGGCTCCTGCCTCCAAACGGGATCCGCCTCATTCAAGGTCTGCATCCCGCGGGATTGGAATTGGTAGTTGAATTCCCGATTTCCATCAGGATCATCCGGATCTGGGCGTGGGGCGCCATCATCTTGCGGTTCACCCAGATCGCGCTCCAGCGTTTCTTGGCGCTCAAGGCGCTCAGCACGCTGCAGCAGATCCTGGGCGTCGTTCATCGCCAGGTCATAATTCTGTTCTTCTTCCTCGGTCAGAGCGCGATTTTCCTGCTCTGCCGTATCCAAGATCTGTCTCGCTTGCGTGATTACTGCAGCGCGATCCTGTCGTAATTCCTGTGCTTGTACGATTAAACTTGGCATCGTATCCTCCAAAACAAATTCATTTATTTTCCATTTCAGCCAACTCGAGCCGTTGACGTTGGATATCCAGCCGCGCCCGCGTGCTAGATCCATCATCGTCTACCGATTCCTGCCCGGCCCCGGGCTGTGAATCAGTCTCATTTGGCTATTGATCCGATAATTCTGCAAACTTCGCCCGCACTTCCGCGCTGGTTTGCGGATATGCCGGAAAAGTCACCACACTGACATCGCGCAGCTCCTGGCAGCCACCTGGCAGCAGGCGCCGCACGATCGTGCCATCCTCACGTTTCTCCCATCGATCTCCATTTACATTCACTCGAAAGGAGAAAGAACATTGGTCTACATCGCCCCGTCTCATGGGAGTCAGCACGTAGTCCTCTACAAGGCGGCTTTGGGGAGGATCGGCTTCGAAGCCCAGGCCTCCATCGCTATCGATCAGGCGCAGGGTTCCGCTCTTCGAGCGTCCAAAGATCAGATTTGGGTCGTGGTTGAACAATCCGCGCACATCGTCATCCAGTACGTCTCGAAAGAATCCCCGCTCGATGATCTCGATGAAACCCAGATCCTCCGATTCCTGCTCGTAAACCGCTGCAGTACCTGCAATTCTTGGCTCTTCACCTGCCTCGGAAAAGCGCAGCTCCGTCAAAGGAAAAAACCTTCGTTCATAATTTGATTGTTCTGGCATAATTCACCTCGCGTTGGTACTTCCGATGATCAAAATCCTGCAGTGGCCACACAATCACATCCGCTGTGATAGGGTGGATGTCGTTTGCTTTGTTTTACCGTCAGGGGAGTCTCTGCTCCTTCTGGCTGGAAATTAACTCCAGCCTGTAAGAAAAATTCATTGATGCCAATCCTCGTGCCATCAAGATCCAAACAATATGGGCACGAGTCCCCAATAGCCCTCGAGACTAGATACATCACACCCAGCAGCGAATACGCTGTCACTGCAATGGCATTGTTCGCACGCGAACTTTCTTCCTGGGCGATATCTTCGGCTCGATCATCTGGCCAGGCTTCCATTTCTCCGATAATCGCCTCGATAGGATCCTCGTTCTCATTGAGAGATTCTTGAAGCACGCTCCTAATGCGTTCTTCACTCCGGACCGCATGCCGGGATCCCATTGCATTGCCGTAGGCACGTGCAAATCGTTCCAGCTCATCTGAGAGCTCTTCATAAGATTCCCCCACTTCTTCATGGGCAGCTCCAGCCACTAGCTCCGCATAGGCCCGCACCACAGGCCACATTTGCTGAGAGATGAATCGGGCGTGCTCCTGGTAGAACTCACCCAGCCATAAGGTGAATTCCTGGACCGAGCGTTCCTTGAGCAGCTGCCTGGCCTTGTTCCCGACATCATTGCGCTCTCTTCGAAACCACCTGGCTGCTACATCCTGGAAGACCGGTCGTTGAGCGATCATCAATCGCCTTCGATACCTGGCGACGTTGATAGATCTCTCTTCAAAACTGTCATCCTGAGCGGAGCGAGCCGGCAAGGCTCGCGCAGTCGAAGGATCTGTCCTGAGCGAAGACGAAGGGTCTTCCGCAAACCCACTCGCTGCCTGGTCGGCCGGGACCATATTCAAGGGCATGTAATAGATCTGGCCCTGGCCGTCTGGCAACGGGTTGCGATCTTCTAACTCTAAAACATCATCGGCGCTCAACCAGCCCCAGTTTCTGCCGATAGCGTAGGCCTCGTGCCGGCTTTTCATATCCCCGCGCAGCAGGCCCATCACATTGAACTTGATATACAGCTGCTGCCTTTCTCTGGGTGTCAGCAGCCGTTTTGTCAGCACCTGCTCCCAACGCACCAGCCAGGGCATCATGGTGTAAACGACAAACTCGATCCCCTCGTGCTCGATATTGTTGTGGGTCTGTCGGTCCATCTCACGCAGCTTGTGCAGCGGCATGTTGTACCACCGGGCCACCTCAGCGATCTGGAATTTGCGTGTCTGCAGAAATTGGGCGTCTTCCGGAGGGATCCCCACTTCTTTCAAGGTCATGCCCTCTTCCAGGATCAGCGGTTTGTGGGATTTGGTCAATCCAGCATGCTCCTCTTCGTAGGAGTCTTTCAGGTTATTATGGGCTTCAGATCCCAATTGCCCTGGATGTTCCAAAACTACACCGGGCCGGGCATCGTTCCCAAAAAACCGGCTGCCGAACTCCTCGGCTGCCAGCGCCAGACCGATCGACTGCCTGGCCATGCGGATCGGGGAATAGCCTATTACGCCATCGAAGCCCATTCCTGGGATGTGCAAGACACGCTCAGGACCCCAGATCCTTTCGGTACGCCCCTTGTCATCTGGCTTTTGCAACCGGTAGATATATTTCAGCCGTCCCTTTTCCCGTTTTACGCTCATGCGGTCTGGCCGCAGTGGCCACAATGCTCGCAAATATCCACTTCGGGCCCAGTCCATGTAGGCATAGCAGTTTCCCCAGCTGGCCAGATGACCTTGCAGCGTTTCCCGGACATGGAAGCTAGTCATCTCTTCATTGGGATCTGAGTGCAAAATTCCGGAAAGGGAGTGCTCAGAGGCCTTTTCCTTACCCCCACCGGGTAATTTGCGGTAGACATGCAGCGGCAGCACTGCCACCGTCTCGGCCAGGATGCGGATGCAGGCGAATACCCCGCTGTAAGTGAGAGCTGATTCCTGGTTGACCTGTACACCGCTGGCCACTTTCCATCCAAAGAACTTCTCCACCCAACCAGGCGGTTCTTGCTTCACGTGGAATCGGTTTTGAAAGATCTGCTCCAACATCAGCTCTTCACCGCCTTTGATCTGGCGCCCAGTACTGCCAGAACAATCAAAACCATGCCAGGCACAATGAAAGCCAGAGGCATATACACTAAAAACAAGCCATACCCCAGCAAGCCCAGACCAACCACAAACAGCACATCATTCCCGTTGATCTTCTTCATAACGTGAGAATGCCCCTTTCTTCGTAGATCGAATTTCCGCCGGCGTGCCTGATCGCCCGGTCTAATCCCATGATCCCGGCCACGATGCCATCGATCTTCTCTCTGCTCTTGCCCTTGTCAGGTTTGACGTTCCCGGCCGGATCCTGCTTGACCATCAGGTTGTCCGCCATCCAACGTAGCACCGGGTGGCCACCATGCGCCAGCTTCTTGTCCAGAATGATGCGCAATAATTCCTTGGTGGGGCTGCTCATCGATGCGAAACCCTGCCCAAAACCGACCATTGTGAAGCCGGCGCCCTCGAGCTGCTGGCTGACCTGGAAGGCTCCCCAGCGATCGAAGGCGATCTCCCGGATGTCGAAACGCTCTCCCAGCAGTTCGATATCCCGCACGATGTAGCCATAATCGATCACATTCCCAGGGGTGGCGGTGATCAACCCCTCTCGCACCCAGACATCGTAGGGCACGCGGTCTTTGCGCACCCGCTCCACCAGGTTCTCCTCGGGGATCCAGAAGAAGGGCAGCCAGGCATGGTGTTCCTCTTCACCGGGCTCCGAGGGGAAATCCAACACGAAAGAGGCGATATCCGATGTATTGGCCAGGTCCAAACCACCATAACAGCCGGCGCCTTCTAATAGACTCTCATTCACCGGTGTATTGCAAGCATCCCAGGCATGCATATCCAACCAGCGGCTCTCTTGCTGGGTCCACTGGTTCAGGTGCAGCCTGCGGAAAGTGTTCTGATACGCCGGCACGTTTTTAGCCCGGCGGGCCTCATTGCGCAGATATTCCCGCTTCACAGTCACCCCCAGCCCTGGGTTGGCCTTTTCCCAGGTATTCTCATCCAACCAGTCATCCTCTTCGTCTGCAGCGTAGATGACGGGGAGAAAAGTGTCATCCTCAATGATGCCATCCAAGAGCTGCCGGGCATATTCGTGGTATTCCCAGCAGATACTCTCCCGGTCGAAGCCGGCTGTGGTGATGAACACGACTAAAGGTTGCCGGCGAGATCCGGTACTGGTTACCAGCACGTCGACCAGGTCCCGGTTGGGCTGCGCATGCAGCTCGTCGACGACCACGCCATGTGCGTTGAAGCCATGCTTGGTGAAGGCATCGGCGGAGAGCACCTTGTATGAGCTGGCTGTTCCAGGGACCACGATGGCTCTCTTGAACAATTCTGCCCGTTTGGCCAGGGTGGTGGAGCCCTCGGTCATCTGCTTGGCGATATCGAAGACAATCGCGGCCTGATCTCGATCTGCAGCTGCAGAGTAGACCTCGGCGCCGGCTTCGAAGTCAGCAAAGAGCAGATACAGGGCGATGCCGGCAGAAAGGGTCGATTTGGCGTTCTTGCGGGGCAGCTCGATGTATGCGGTGCGATATTTACGGGTGCCATCCTGCCGTTTCCACCCAAACAAAGGTCTGATGATCTCTTCTTTTTGCCAATCGAGCAGCAGGAAAGGCAACCCTGCCCACTCGCCTTTGACGTGGGTCAGGCCCCTTTCGAAGAAATTCACCGCCGCCTGAGCGGCCTGCTCGTCGAAATAGAAGTCACTCACGGGCGATATCTGCTCCAAACAGCATTTTTGCCAGGTCGTCTTCATCTTCCGGAGGAGAGCTGCTCAAACGCGCCCGGCTGCTGGGTGTCAGGCCAAATTCGGTGGCAAACTGCTTGAACATGGTCGAGTTCTCTTTGAAGATCTGGAAAACAGGGTTTTTCTTCTCCCCACCCTGGGCAGATGCGACCGTGAATTGGATGGATCCAGTTTTGGGATCCCTGACATCGCTGCCAGCCTCGACCGCAAAGCCAAAGTGAAGGCACAACAACTCGAAAGCTGCAGCATCCACCTCGGTGAGCACACCCAGATCCGCCAGTTTTGGCGCCAGGCTCTTCCACAGATCCCGGGCGTGCTTGGGCAGCCTGCCCCGGGGAGGAGTAAGGTTGGCCACCTGGGGCTTAGGCTCGTTCTCATTGAGCGGCCTTTTCCCCGGATTCCCGGCGAGATCCTTCATTGCGGTTGGTTTTGGCTTTCGACCTGGTACTGACATTGATGCTCCAAAAAAAGTTATCGAATTCGCGGCGGTGTGCGTATCACCCCCGCACGGTCTCTCGCGGCAGGGCTAGGAAAAACTGATCCCCCCTACCCACCGGTACTCTCCAGCCGTGTTTTGCGGCTGTGGCAAGGCTTGCAGAGGGATTGGAGATTCTGCATAGCGTCCTGGCCACCTTGTGCCTTGGGGGTAATATGATCGATTTCAGTGGCTATCACAACCTGATCAGCATGCACATCGAAGGGATCTGCACAAAGTGGATCCCTGGCCAGCTTGATCCTGCGCAGCCGGCGCCACCTGGCGCCGTATCCACGTTGGGCTGAAGATCCCCGCTGCTGATCGTATGCTCGCTGCTGATCCTGCTGATGCTGCTGGCAGTATGCATTTGGACCACGGACCAGCTCAGGACAGCCTGGTTGTCGACAAGGCTTGGCCGGCCGCTGCGGCATTATTGCTGAGAGATGTGGGTGCCGGCAGCCAGCTTGGCCACATCTTCGTCGGTGATGCCTTTGATCACTATCACGAAGACCGGCTGGATGATGGCGATCAGCCCGGCGACGAACTCCATGTGTTCTGGCGCCAGGTAATATCCGCCCACAAAGGTGACCAGTGAGATCACCGTGTCGAGGATGAGTAGCTGAAACTTGCGGGATTTGAATAGACCTTTCATGGTTTGCTCCTTTAATGCAAAACGCCCGGCGTCTTCCATTTGGAAGAACGCCGGGCGGTAAACTCCGGGATACCCATATTCAGTTGTGATTGAATTTTAGCACAAATATGCTATAGACGCTAATTAATTTTCTTAATAAAGTAACTGATCAGAAAATTAATTTGTTTTTGGTCGAACTTTAGTATATTATTACAATGATGATAATACATTTTAGTATTTTTCAATCTTTAGGAGGACACGAAAGTGGTCAAAAATCTAATTGACTATTACGACGAAATTCCTTCTGAATCTTGGGAACCAGCAAATCTATCGATTGTTCTGAACCGGATTGCTACATTAGCGAAAAAGGTTTTCTCAGCAGATATTTGCGTAATTTTTCCAATGAATCCAATAACAGATGTGTTTTTAGCAATACCTGCTGAGATTGAAGGGAAACTCGTTAATGCAAAGGTATCTGACTTTAAATTGCCAAGGGCAAAAGGATTAGCTCAAAAGGTTTTAAAAGAAGGAATGCTGAAAATTGAGGATGTAACCGCGGATAAAAATTCCCAAAGTAGCATAACTAAAGCAGAAAAGATCAAATCTTTTATTGCTTTGGCATTATTTACGAAACGCCTCCAAAAACCCTTGGCAGTAATGTACCTCGATTATAGGAGTAGACAAGTGTTTGATGAAACTTTTCTTTCCGAATTAAAAGCATTTGGAAAAATTGCTTCATCAGAATTGCAAACAACTTGGTTTATTCGGAGATATCGAGAAATCACTAGAATTGGGCATGAAATAAATAAAAGTATCGAAGATATTAACAAGATGTTCAATAATGTGGTAAGGCACTTGCATGGCATTATGGATATCAGCTATTTCTTCTCTTTAGCGTTCTATAACAGTCAGAGACATAATTTGGATTTATATATGATCGAAAACGGTAGAATGATGCTGAGGGAAAATCATCCTATCAAAGAAGGATCTATCACATCATGGGTAATAAAAACAGGGCAGTTCTTTAGGGTAAATCATCTAGATAAAGAAGCAGATTATTTTCCAAATGGGGTCCAAGCCATTCACATTGAAGGTACAGAAACTAACGAACAGTCAATGATATTTGTGCCACTAAAGATGACTGACACAATCTTAGGAGTACTTAGTATACAACATTCGGATCCTCACCATTTTGATGAAGAGGATATAAAGATTATGGAATTACTAGCAAATCATGTATCCCTAGCGCTAAATTTTTCCAGAATACAAAATAATCTAAAGCAAATTGATATATCAGGCCAATTACTAACTCAAAAAATCGACATTGATCAGGATATTGTTGAAGAAGTCGTTGAAATAATACATGATACAACCGATAGCGATCTTGTGATTCTTTACCCCTTCTATAAGAATGAGTTCATCTATCCTATTCACAAAGGCGATTTCATAGATGAACGCTTCTTACAAGTTGATGTAAAAGATGATACCAATATTATTGGTCAAGCTATAAAAATAACTAACCCAATCTTTGCAGAAGACAGCATATCACTATACCAATCACTTTGTGGAATTACAGATGTTAGCCAGAATGCTTTTACGGTAAGGGAAAGAATTAAGTCCACAATAGTTATTCCACTTAGGGTAAGTGATGAACCAATTGGTGTTTTGTTTATTAACTACCGTCAGAAGCAAGTATATGATTCTGTTCAAAATTGGTTAGTTAGAAGTCTCGGTACTTATGCTTCTATAGCAATCCGTAACTGGCGCCAATATCGAGATTTACAACTTCGAAGGGCAAATGAACTAGAAGCTTTACAACAAATTGATCTAGAAATTAGTCGGACTCTGGACTATGAAGAAGTTCTTAATAAGATATTAGAATTATCCTTAGAGCACATCCGAGCTGACACAGGTGTTATTTTATTGCACAACAAGGAATTAAATACAATCGAAGCAAAAGCCGCGATAGGGGATTTTATGATTCCAATTAGTCAGCAAGTATACCCACTAGATCAAGCCCCCGGAATTGCCAAGACTGCATTTGAAATAAGGGCTATCCACTTAAGGCGGGACAGCAGCGGTAGCCAAAGGATCGTGGCTGA
>CAZUSV010000167.1:0-12944 GCA_964622645.1 uncultured Anaerolineales bacterium | reverse complement strand
TCAGCCACGATCCTTTGGCTACCGCTGCTGTCCCGCCTTAAGTGGATAGCCCAAATCTGGAAGTTACCACGCTACGATCCAATAGATTGGTTTAAATATTGCATCTGAGGTTATTTGTGATGTTTAGCGAAGAAATCCCTCATCAATCAATACGCAGTGGTCAGCGCACCCCCGGCAGGAGTTTCGAATACCTTGATGGTGATCTACGTCGGCGTGGGGATGGAGCGAGTTTTCTCGATCGATTCATGGTGGCTTTGAACTCTAAGAACCCAGACCAGGTGGTCGAATTGTACCGACCCCAAGGCGCCCTGGTCACAGCAAAACGCACTATCGTGGGCTGGAAACAGATCAAAGCCTGGTATACGCAGTTATTCACCCAATTGCCTGCTGATGTGTATTTCATCAAAACCGGCCAGGCTGGCACTGGGAATGTGCGCAGCATGCGTTGGATTGCCACAGGTAGGAAGGAAAGCATCTTCGATCCAGGCCTGCGCATTGCTGCTCGAGCAGGGCCAGGGGCGGGTGCATTTGAGATATTCCAGGGCGTCGCTTACAAGAAGTTGGTGCGCACCAAACCCCGGGTTCACACTACCTATATGCTCAGCGTCGACCTGTCCGATCCCGACATCGACCTGATGGTGACTCCTGCTGAAAGCTTAGGCAAAACGACTTCAGCGTTCATGACCCATTACGGGCTGCAAGTAGCCGTCAATGGAGATGAATGGTTGAGCTGGCGTAATCCCAAGGGGCGGGCGGTATCCGAGGGAGTGCAGTATTCGGCGCCCTCCTTCGAGCCGACGGTGTATATCTCGGCGAATAACCAGGTCCAGGTTGGGGGAGTGCCCCCTGCAGTAATCTGGGATGCTATCTCTGGTTCGCATACCCTGGTCAGGAATGGGCGTGTCAACCGCAAGCTGAGCACTTGCGCCAAGCCCGAAGTGTACTGCAAAAACCTGGCACCGCGCACCTCGCTGGGACTGACCAGGGACAACAGGTTGATCTTGATCGTGGTCCAGGGGCTCCAGGATTCCCTGCGGGAGGCCTTGACCTTGAAAGAATTGGCCACCCTGAACGTCGAATTGGGCGTCCATAATGCCATCAGCCTGGATGGGGGTGGGTCGAGTACAATGGCTGTTGATGATTATGGCATCCCCAAAGTGGTCAATTCACCCAGTGATGGCCAGGAGCGGGTGGTATCTAACCACCTGGGGATTCGAGCTAGACATCTCGACCAGGCAGGCATTCCCATCATCGAGGCTGGGAATGACACCTTTGGCTTGCTAGAGGGGGAAATCATCTATCATTTCATGTCATTCAAGATAAATCAGCTTCGCGAGAACTTCCGAAAATAGGGGGTTACGGGGTGCGGAGCACCCCGTAACCCCCTATTTTCGGACTTCTCGTCTGAAAATTGACATTGTCAAGCTAATCACATTGACAAAAAAAAGCGCGTCCACTTGAAGGACGCGCTGTCTGATTCTGAATAAACTGGACCTACACAAATGGGGAGATTGATGTACTCCTGGGTTTACTCATATCGATATCACTCATCCACTCAGGGACCTCTTCATGCTCTGCTTCCTGATTGAGGGTGGTGAATGCTGGGGTTTGAGCGCTAGGCTGAGATGGTTCCGTGATCCAATCTGGCAGAAGGTCAGCGGCGCTTTTTTGCGATGTGTTTTCTATCTCAACCTGTTCGATATTATTGCGCTCGATCGATATATCCCCGAACAAAGTTTCGTCCCTCAGATTGGTCAACCATTCTGGGAGATCGCTGCTTTCTTCATCTGCATCCTGAGCATGATCTGCCTGGATGCTGGGTTCGGTCTGAGCAAGAACGTCAGGCTCAGGGGCTTCGACGGTTTGTGGCTCAACCCGACTCAATTCCATTTCTGAAAAGGCTTCTTGGTTGAGTTTCTGGGTCCAGGCGATTAAGGCATCGCGGGCTTCATCGGAGATGATCGAGTTTTGCTTTGCTTCTGGCTGGTCTTCATCTTGAACGATGAATGTGGGCTGTGTGTCTTCCAGAGAAGCTTTTCGTTCCTGGTAAAAACGCTCGACGGCTTGCTGGAGGATTTCAGCGCGTGTTCCCAGGCCTTGTTCCATTAACCATGCCACCATTTCGGCTGTGGGTTCAGATAACTGCACTGTCCCGTTCTGGTTTCTTGGCTTTGCCAGGTCCATTTTGCTTTGGGGCAGGGAAATCTCTTTGGAGGGCTGACGGCGCGGGCTGCTTTTTCTTTTGGGCCGTGGTGATTTGCGCCCTTTGATTTTGTTGTGTTTGGGCCGGTATTTATGGATCAGGGTGCGTGTTATTGCTCGCCGCTGCTTATTGTCTCCATTGTATGGGTTGATACCGATAACGTCGAATTGCAGGCCTTTTTTGGCAAATTTTTGCACCCGGCGCTTGATATCTTTGTCTTCTCCAATAAAAATAACCTCATCACCTTGAATCAAAAAATAGATCCCGGCTAAACCCTCCCGGATGAGTTCTTGATCCTGTACGCTGAATCTAACCTTGATTTCTTCCATGTATCTCTCTCTTTATAATCATAGACTGCACTAATATTGTTGTTCATTTTTTTGTGTGTGTCAATGAGCCTTTGGTAAGGTTTTTTAGGGAAAGTTGGATTAAATTATCCATCCGGGATAGAATGTACTCTATTGGAAGTGATCGAGCAGGAGGTGTTCGATGGGCGAAATACACAATCAACCCCCGCAAGATGTCGCTGCTGATAGCGACATCGTCCAGCGGTATTTTGAAGCATTGAATTCCAAAGACCCACAGCAAGTAGTGGATTTATACTCCCCTCGCAGCGTCCTGGTCACCACAACTCGCTCAATTTCTGGCGAGGAGCAAATCCGCGCCTGGTATCAACTGATGTTCACTGAGATGCTCCCTGAGGTGGATTTCCTGTTGACAGACCTGTCCGGCTCGGGAAATTTTCGCCGTGTCCTGTGGAGTGCCAAGGTGCATAAGAGCATTTTGGAGCCTGATAACGGTGATCACAGTTCCAGCACACCGCCTCCGATTTCTGGGGCGATTGAAATATTCAGGAAAGTTTATTATAAGAAGATTGCTCTTTCGCAACCTCGTCAGCATACTGTGCATATCGTCAGCGTAGATTTGAACGATCCCGCTGTGGATCTGATGGTGACCCCTCCCATTGGCCTTGGGAATACAGCCTCACGCTATCTGGCCGGATTTGGCCTGCAGTTGGCGATCAATGGCGACGAATGGACAAGTTGGACCAATCCCAAAGGGCTGGCTGTCGCTGAAGGCATCCAGTATTCTGGACCGTCAGCCGAGCCGACCACGTATATCTCGCAGAGCAGCCAGGTGTGGGTGAACGGACCGCGGCCAAACTTCATCTGGGACGCCATCTCTGGCTCGCACACTTTGGTGCGCAGTGGGCAAATGAATCAAAAGCTCAAGGATTGTAAAAAGCCGGAAGTGTATTGTGTGAACCTGGCGCCGCGTACCTCCATGGGAGTGACCGCCGACAACCGCCTGATACTGATTGTCGCCGAGGGACCAGCCAGTGCCCCTCGGAAGGCGTTGACCTTGAGGGAGCTGGCCAGCCTGAACCTGGAAATGGGCGCCATAAAAGCCATCTGCATGGACGGTGGTGGCTCGAGCACGCTGGCCGTGGACGATTATGGTGTCCCCAAGGTGCTCAACTCTCCCAGCGATGGAAGCGAACGGGCGGTATCCAACCACCTGGGCATCCGGGCCCGCTATCTGGACCCTATCCATGAGCTGAAGGTCGAGGATGGCGACGACACGATCGGTTTGTTGGATGGCAAGATCATCTATCATTACACTTCGTTCAACATAAACAATTCCGACGAAGAGTAGGAAACATATTAGATATTCGAAAAAACAAGATGCGAGCGGCGCTTTTCGCCAGCTCGCATCTTGTTTTTTCGATGTACCCTCTACCAATCACAAGATAGAGTATTCGCTTCTGCGTTATAGTCCTCCTCCCAGATGTCGATCACCTCTGCCAATCCTACCCAGCGGACGTCGCCAGCTGTATCTAATTCTTGGATTAGTTCTTGGGCATCTTCGATGTAGCCTGCTAGCGGCAGGCGATGTTGGGGGAAGAAGAGCGTGCAGGTGTAGATCTTTCCAGGATCGAGTTTCCCCTGTTGCTGCATCTGGATGAGTTGGTCGCAACTGCGGCCGCAGCCACCCACATGGGGCAGTGGGGCCGCATCATCGTGTTCGGTGAAGTGCTGGTTGTCTTTGGGTTTCCAGATCCCCGAGACCCACAGGGCTTCTTCGTCCTTGTGCAGGCTGGTAGCGCCGCCCCACAGGATTTCAGCCTGCCAGGTATAGGATGGATATTGTCGCCCCTGGATGGGTAGCCACAGGTACTCCAGCTTGGATTTCTCTGGCGGATCGGCAATAAAACCCCCAGTAGTGGTAGATGGTGAAACTCCCAACTCCTGGATCAAGTATGCTACATCAGCATAGCTGTACTGGCTTTCATGGGCATGGGGATCGACCTCGAAGCCCAAGTCCTTGATATAGCGCAGGATGTTCTCCCCGTTGGTTTCGGGTGTGCCGGTATCGTACATGGTCGCCGCCAGGAGGAAGTTCCAATCCGATTGGTAGTTGTACATTACTCGATTGGTTTCTAACATCTTGGCAAAGCGTGCCAGCGCATCGCGGTGTTCCCAGAAGGCGGCTTCGTCGTTGACATAATCGGGATACAATCCGCTACGCGGCTCCTCGTTGTGGGTGACAATGCTGATGTAGATTGGCGGGATTGATGGGGCTTGGCTTGTGGGTATGGCCGTATCACCCTCTGAAGCCGGTTGTGTGGGCGGCGCGGAAGTGGTGGTGATCAGCTTGGGTAGAGAACAGGCCAGCGCTGCCAAAGCCAGAGCCAGGATTAGGGATAAGATTGGGCGAGAAGTATACCAATGATTCATTCATTCTCCTTATTTCACCCTCCTTTATATCAGAAATCGAAGAGTCCAGGGTGTAGCTGGTGGTTACCGCCTGCCCTCTCCCCGAAGGGGATGTCGAAGGGTCGGCCTGAATGAAGTAGTTTCCGGTCGGCAGAGTGAACAGGACCAATCAGCTGGCACCTGTGGTAGTTATCATCTGCAGGTAGGTGACCCTAATCCGTTATGGGGTTGATGTCATCAATCGGATATATTTTTATCTAGATATGCCCTGGCTGCTTGCAGAAATTCTTCTGCCCAGGCCAGAGCATCTCTTGATTGCTTTTCTAATACCCTCGGGCTGTAAGAATAATCTCCTTGACTGCGAAGGTCCTGGACAGCAATGAGGTATTTGTGAAATCTACGATCCATATCCCCCGTTTTGGAATACTCTTTTCCGTAATTGGCGATGACAGCCGCGTGGCTGGAAAATGACCTCCCGCGCACAAGCCGTAATGCCTCAGCCGTATAGTACATTGCATAATATGCACGGGAGGCAGAAAAATCATGGTAACCACCTTCAGCTAACATCCTGGCGGCTTCGAGGCTGTCTTGTGCTTTATCCAGGATGGCTTGCAATGACTCTTTCATAACGGAACAGCCTCACGGCGGACGTTCATATAGAAAGGGCTCATTTCGTGCTGATAGCGATCTGTGGAGACGAAAGCACGCGATATAACCACATCGAATTCAAGGGACAAATCGGCGACCAGATCAATGGTTTGATCCAGCATTTCAGCATAGTCAAAATCGCCCCGGAGAGTGATAAGCACATCAATATCTGAAGCTGCGTGTGCTTCACCCCGTGCTTGCGATCCGTACAGGTAAACGGCCTCCAGACGATCACGTAAGATTTCGGATAGCCCGGATCGTAAACGACTCAGCACCTCACCTAATTTGTCATTATTCATGTTGTTATTATACAATGGATTTGGGGAGGAAATACGACTTGCTGGGTGCGGGTTAAAACCCTTCGTCTCCGCTCAAGGCGGATGTGTTGTGCTGTGAGAATGGAATTACGAATAAATGCTTTGCATGAGGTACTTGAACGATCATTGTCACCTGATTGTCATCATTCTGCCCCAAATCTTTTTGCCAGGGCGATGGCTTGGGTTTACAATTGGATAAACCCTACGGACAAAAAATGATATACCTATGTCTGCAAAATATCCAAAGATCCTGATCGTCGATGATGAAGCTCCGATTATCGATGTTTTATCTTACAACCTGAAAAAGGCCCACTACCAGGTGGTGGTGGCCCGGGATGGAGAAGAAGCCCTGGATCAGGCCCGCAGGGAGCAGCCCGACCTGGTCATCCTCGATCTGATGCTGCCGCGGCTGGACGGGCTGGATGTGTGCCGCATCCTGCGCCGCGAGCGCCAGGTGCCGATCATCATGCTCACTGCCCTGGGTACCGAGGTGGATCGCGTCGTGGGCCTGGAATTGGGCGCCGATGACTACCTGGTCAAACCCTTCAGTGTGCGCGAGCTGTTAGCCCGGGTCAAGAACGTGCTGCGGCGCACTGCAGCTCGCCCGTCTGCAGAGACTACCGCTGCGCTAAAGGTTGGAGATTTGCTGATAGACATTCCGCGTCGAGAGACCCAGGTAGGAGAGGTTTCTTTGGAACTCACCGCCCTCGAGTTCGACCTGTTGCACACCCTGGCGCTCACTCCGGGTGTTGTTTTTAGCAGAGAGAAGTTGCTGCAAGAAGTCTGGGGATATGACTATCATGGTGATCTGCGCGTGGTCGATGCCGCCATCAAGCGCCTGCGGGCCAAACTCCGTCAGGCTGCACCCAAGACAGAGATCATCCAGACTGTGCGAGGGGTGGGGTATAAGATGGTTGGGTAGTTTGGTGGTTGGGTAGTTTGGTAGTTGGTTTAGTTTGATGGTTGGATAGTTTGGTGGTTTATGTTTTCCAGTATTCGTGTGAGATTGATTTTTAGCCACCTGGTGGTGATCGTCCTGGCGATGGGTTTGTCGGGGGTGTTATTGATCACCTTTTTGGAGAATTATTTTATCCAGGCTACCGAAGAAAGCCTGATCGCCCAGGCGCGTATCACCGCTCAGGCGTTGATCCCTGGGGCCATACTTGCGGGACCTGAGATCGAAGCCCAGGCACCTCTCTCCAATGCCCTCCAGCAGCAGCAAATCAGCAACCTGGCCCTGCAAACTGAAAACGTCGCTCTGCCTGGCGCAGGCGCAGAACGGTTCGATTTGACTTATCTGGCCGATGCTTCCCTACAGTTGGGCGCTCAACTCGAGACACGTATCCGCATCCTGGATACGCAGGGGCAGGTGTTGGTTGATTCTTGGAAGTCGGACTTTGATGAAAATTTATCCGCCGAGCCCTTGATCGCCCAGGCCATGATGGGCGAGCACGCCAGTTGGTTAGATCGCGCCGGCCAAGAGCCGCTCATGCATGTAGCCATGCCGGCCGTCCTCGATGGAGAAATCGTCAGCGTGATCTATTTGAGCCAGCCCCTGCGCGATGTGGTCGCAGTATTGGGAGACTTGCGCACTCGTCTCTTGATCTCTACTGCGATCGCACTGGTGTTGTCAGCCCTGGTGGGATTATTGCTGTCGGGCGCAATCACGCGCCCCTTGCGACGATTGACGGCGGCTGCCGGGGCAGTGGCCCGAGGCCAATTCGACCAGCAGGTGGGCATCCGCTCCCAGGATGAACTCGGTCTCTTAGGCAGGGCCTTCGACGATATGACGGCGCGGCTGCAGGCCGCCCGCCAGATGCAGGTTGACTTGGTAGCCAATGTATCTCATGAACTGCGCACGCCGCTGACGTCACTCAAAGGTATGCTGGAAACCCTTAGAGGTGGGGCTGTGGACGATCCCGAAGTGCGCGACCATTTCTTGGGCACGATCGAGAATGAAACCGATCGTCTGGTGCGATTGGTCAACGATTTGCTTTTGCTGTCTCAAGTCGATTCGGATGCGCTCAATTTGCGCCGCACATCCGTCGATCTGGGGGAATTAATTCAATCGACGATAACTCGCCTATCTCCTGGCACTGAAGCCCAAGGATTGGTTTTGAACACAATCGTGAGCCCCGATGCTCCCTTAGCCTGGGCTGATCCTGACCGCATCGAACAGGTATTGCTCAATTTGTTGGATAACGCTATTAAATACTCCCCATCTGGAGGTAAAGTGACCATCAGTATGGATGTTGGTGATGGCCAGTTTGTGCGCGTGCAGGTTCAAGATGAAGGCGCAGGCATCCCCGCCGAGGACCTGCCATATATCGGGCAGCGTTTCTACCGTACCGATCAGGCTCGCTCGCGTTCGCAGGGCGGCAGCGGCTTGGGGCTGGCCATCGTCAAGGCCCTGGTCGAGGCACACGGGGGGCGTTTCTGGCTGGAAAGCCAGGTGGGGGAAGGTACACTGGCGAGTTTTAATTTGCCAGCCCACTAAATTGCCATTGCAGCATTCTTGAAAAGTGTCGAAAAATGGAGATGCCAGCGGGATTAAACCCTGCTGGCATCTCCATTTTTCGGAATTCTCGTTTTGAATGCAGCTTGAGTGAGTTAGATTATATCCCCATAAAGTCCCCGTTCTGTCTCGAAGCTGTCATCGAAACTTGCTAGCATAGCAGCAGATTCTCAGACAACGAAAGGAACAGGCCATGAAAGACAAAACTCATTTACTCCTCACCCTGGTGATCGTCCTGGTGTTTTGGTTTTCCCCAAGGATGCAGAGCCAGCCAGCACTGGCCAGCAGTGAATACTCTTCCGCGGCTTCGCGCCACATCAGCGTCACCGGCGATGCCGAAGTGCGCGTCGTGCCCGACGAAGTGATCTTCAACCTGGGGGTAGAGACCTCCGACAGGAATCTGTATGTCGCCAAAAGGCAGAATGACCAGATTGTCGAAAGGGTGCTCAAGCTGGCAGAATCCTACGGCATTCCCTCCCGACATATTCAAACAGACTATATCTATATCGATCAGGGATACTACTGTTGCGGGGACAACGACGATTACGTCGTTCGCAAGACCATTGTGATCACGCTCAGAGAGGTCTCTAAATTCGAAGACTTGCTCACCAGCGCTCTCGATTCCGGGGTCACCAATGTGCATGGCATCGAATTCCGCACTACGGAACTCAGGAAATATAAAGACCAGGCGCGCGCTTTAGCAACTCAAGCAGCCAAAGAGAAAGCCGAAGCCCTGACAGGCGAGCTGGGACTGAAAATCGGCCAGGCCACCAGCATTAACGAAAACCATGTTGGCTGGTATTCCTGGTACAGCTCTTGGTGGGGGTACTGGAGCAGCGGGTCGGTGGCCCAAAATGTGGTTCAAGAGGTGGGCAATGCCGGTTGGTCAAGCGATGGCAGCGCCGCTCCCGGCCAGATCAGTGTCAATGCCCGGGTGTCAGTAACTTTCGAAATGGGGGACTAATCTATTCAGCAAAACGCTGCTACGGAAGTTATCGCTCGTAGCAGCGTTCTGGATTTTTCGAAACTGGGGTCATGGATTGATCGGGTATAATGTCTACGATGACTCTGGAGTAAACCATGACCGTAACTACCGAAATTGATTTGCCATCGGTCAATGATCTGAGAGAAAATTTGCTTTCCCGCCTGCCGGATCTCATTCAGCGCATTGTGATATATGGGTCTTATGCGCGTGGGGAAGCAGTGGAAGATTCAGATGTAGATCTCCTCGTCCTCGTGAAGGAGTCATCTCCGGCCATCGTCGAAGAAATGCGTGCTGTGCGATATGAAGTCATGGAGCGACACCAATATTACCCCCTGCTCTCATTATTAGTCCTAAGCGATAAAGATTGGCAGGGATTGTCCAAACGGAGTGCGGGACTGAAGCATAATATCGAACGCGAGGGGATTACCATATGGTCAAGGACTTGAGCCAAGATATCCCGGATTTGATATCCAGAGCTGACCGTAGCCTGGAAGCAGCTCGTCTACTTATTGATAACAAGTATTATTCCGATGCTGTTTCCCGGGCTTACTATGCCATGTTCTATGCAGCAACAGCCCTACTGCATAGCGAAGGGATGTCGGTATCGAAACACTCTGCGGTCATCGCCCAGATAGGCCGGCACTTTGCCAAAACAGGGAAAATAGGCGTTCACCTTCACAAAGCGCTAATTGATGCATTTGATGAACGGCAATCGGCAGATTATGGGGGGATCCTATTTTCTTCTGAAGATACCGAGTCAGCATATCAAGCAGCTAATGAGTTCGTCCAGGAGGCGCGAAAATATTTGTCAAGTCTGTGATAAGATTTTCGCCTGCTGATTAATGGGGGTAGGTGATAGATGCCAACTTATTCAATCGTCCGGGTGACCTTGCCAACATATTCGCTGATCCCCGGGCAGTCCGTGTCTAAAAACGGGGCGAGATTATCCCAGATGAGGGGTTCCTCCAGGGGGAGCGCAGTGATGGCGTTTGTCAGGCAGCCTGCCCCAGCATGGTAGTTGACCAGGGTGAAGCGCCACAGGTCTTCGTAACTGCTGGCCACCCCTGGGGGTATGCCGCGCAGATTGATGATCGTCTGGCCCATCTGCTGGCAATTAGCCTTCAAGACCTTGGCAAAGACCTCGATACTCAGACCGGCTTTACTCAAATCGATGCCCATGAAGCACAGCGGGCAGTCGGCGTTGACGGTTTGCATGACGGCCCCCTGCACGAAGGTTTGCTGTTCTTCCGTCAGCGCCGGGTAGCCTTTGCGGCAGGTATCGGGGTGCAGCACGCGAGGGCATTGATCAGCAAAGGAGGCGTGATCCCACAAGAGCAGGGTATCAGCCCCCTCGGGAGTCAGCTGCCCCAGGCCGCGCTCCTCGGGGGAGAGGTAATAACTCCCCGGCCAGAACTGGCTCTCCTGGGCGATCAGGTTCTTGAGCAGTTGCGCGGGGATGCCGATGGTGCTGGCGGCGGCGATGATCTGGGGGTCGAAGCGGTCCTGCCAGGTGTCGACCTCTGCACGCGCCTTCTCTAACCCGCAAGGGTTGGCATAACCGCTACCCTGCAGACCAAGGCGGGCGCACTCATTGGCGTTGACCACGCCTTTGGTGATCAACTGGCCGGCCAGGTAGGTGTAGGGCACATCCGAGGCCAGCGCGGCCGCGTCTTGGGGTGAATTCAGCCAACCTGGCAGCGATCCCAAGGGTGGGAAGATCTGCCAGATTTGCTCGCAACTGCTCAGGCTCTGCCCGCGCCAGCGATCGCTGAGCGCATTGACCTGCCACGTCCTGGTGTCCCCATCCCCCAGTTGGATAGCGCGCAGCTGCGCCAGATAAGGCGGGCTGCTCATCCCGGAACTGGAGATGGCGTAGAAACCCATCTGCACGCCTAGTGGCTCTGTTGGGGGGAGCTCGACTTTGCACTCAGAGCCCTGGCAGGTAAAGGGCACGCCATTGAGCTGGCCCTCGATCCTGAGGATCTGCTCGGTGGGCAGCAATTCCTCGGCTTTGATGATCAGGAAGGGAGTCTGGCTGCAGTGATAGCTCTGGAAACGGAACTCACAGCCCTCGATATCCAGCCAGGCCTGTGGGGGCGGCAAGCCGTATAGCGGCAGACCTGCGATATCGATAGATTCCCCCTGGTTGGCAAGCTGATTGCTATCCGTAAATGTTTTCGAGACGTAACGCAGGTAGACCCCGCTGCAGGTTGAAATATCTCCCCCGGAGGCCGCGGCATGACAGGGGGGTGTGTTCAGCCAGGTGTTGTAATAGCCCTGGCCGCAGTGGGTGTAGATGTCGACGCCGGTGGGCGAGCCGGCGTGGTTGATCTTCAGCTCGCAGACCATCTGCCCGCTGGCCCAGTCAGACAGCCACCAGGTGTAGACCGCTGTCGTGGTCTGGCCAGCTTCCCCACCCTCTCCGTAGATGGCGCGCCAAAACCCTCCCTTTGCTGCTTCTCCAAAGGGAAGGAGCAGAATTTGAAAAAGGATGAACAGCCGCAAAATCGAGTTGTGGGCCATCCTGTCACCAATCAGGTGTATTTTCTTTTATTTCAGACCTTGTGTGGTGCTCTCGCTAAATCCATTTACCCCCATAATATCTGCTTGACTGACAAAATAGACATTTGACGATTTTTACCGCAGAGTTCGCTGAGAAGGCGGAGTTTTTCTCTTATCTCCCGACGTCAGGAGACGTCGGACTCCAGACTGAATATTATTCTTTGAAAACTTGGCGAAAAGCTACGAAGTAGATTATGAAATGCGTATTTAAGTAATTTCGGCTAGGAACACGGTTCCTGGCAGGAACCGTGTTCCTTCACGCTTGGATCTTTCCATCACGGCTGATGCGTGGAATCCCCTCAGCAACAGCGGTGGCAGCTATGATCCGGTCTGGCATTCCTCGATAAGCGCTCATCATCATAAAGATACCAGATCAGAGCGTGTGTACCAGCAACGAACTTGTCCAATTAGATGTCCTTCCGAGGAAAGTCTCCCCACATTTCAAGGCGATTATGATCGATCTCTGCCCGCTTGAACTAGGGCAGCGAGTTCGTCCCCCTGCCGCCTTCAAGGTTTCCTGCAAAGCAATGAGCGGCGTCCCATACAGATTTTTCTGTCAACTCCGTCTTTGGAGACCCATTAGGGTTTTTCGGGTTCACCGCTCGTTTCCAGTATAGCATAAAATCGACGGCTTGCGACAGGAATCTGTGGACAATTGAATAGCCTTTGCAACTCCATCGACCGGTTGGGCTGGTTGTACGCGGATTTTCGTTACGAATGCACATACAACAAACTTATTTGCGAAAGGCGACTGTCATCTCAACATTCCTGGCCCAGTTCGGCATCGTAAGAAACTGTCTGAAAAGACCCCAGGGATTTCCAGAAGAATGCTTTTACCACTGAAACAACAGGCTGCGAAACACCTTTTTGAACTGCATGATGGACAAAATCCCTGGGGTCTGGCTGAGAATTTACTTTTCAGACGCTTTCTAAGAAGGTGACAGTCACCTACCAAATCCCTTTTCCCAGTCCCTTAGAGATTGCGCAGCACTGCGAG
>CAZUSV010000166.1:0-13078 GCA_964622645.1 uncultured Anaerolineales bacterium | reverse complement strand
ATCATAAAGGAGAACTTGGTTTATGTTGATCGAAATCGGTGCCCCAGCTGTATTACCCTTTGGCCTGGTTCGCCTAGAAGACAAATCCAGTTTGTTGGGGATTACATTACAACATCCGCCTGTACATCTATCTGTAAAAGCTTATGCCGGGTATGAGATTACGGGGGCAAGAGGGGATGTGGGGTATGAATATGCCACAAAATTTTTGGATTTCCATCAGCTTAAGCGTCAAGCCAAGGTCGAGATTGAGTTAGCAATCCCGGCCATTGTTGGGCTTGGATCTGAGGCCATCTTGGGGTTGAGCGTTGCCCAGATATTGTCTCAATTGAATGGTTTAACCAGTCAAAAAGAGGATTCAATAGCCTTAGCTAAGGCGATTGGGCTTTTACCGCAACATGCCCTTGAGTTATGGGGATTTGACCAGGGAGGATTTATTGTCGTAGAGTCAGAAGCACCCTCTGGGGAAATGCCTGCTCTTGTCCGTCGGCAGGAAATCCAACATGAAGATAGAAATGCCTGGGCTTTTGTTTTCCATTTCCCCCGAATTCCCGGGGAAACTCCCAGGCATCTTGAGCAAATGCGGTTGGAAAATTTATTGCAAGCGGCACCCCATTTGAGCAGCGAGAGTGGAAAACTGGTTGAGGATCTTTGGTCATCAGTGAGCGATGATGATCTAGATGAATTCGCACAAGGATTGAGCGAATTGTCCAGGTTGAACGATGAAGCATTAGCCAAGGCCGGGATATCTATAGCGCTCTCTCCAGATGAACAGGCGATCTTAGCCGTGATGCGTGAGAATGGCGCACTGACCTGCGGGCGGAGTGCTACCGGTTTTGCTCTCTATGCGCTCGTCAAAGGGTCTTCAGCGACGGTTTCCATGCGGCAAGCCCTTCGCCAGCATCTTGGACATTATGGCGGCATTAATATGGCAACGATTACCGACAATCAAGGCGCCCGGGTGGTGGTCAAGGATTAGTTCATAGTTACGCTATCGAAAAAGATTGCCCAAGAAAAGGGTGTGCACTGGGGTGCAGCGCACCCCCGTAACCCCCCTATTTTCGGAAGTTCTCGCGAAGTTGACATTGTCGAAGTAGTAACAAAGGAATTGATATACGAAGGAGATTTATCGAATGAAATCAATTTCTACATCCCTTGTTACACCCCGACTCCAAGTGCTCACAGAAGATCAAAAGGAAATCTTGTTCTTAAGTGCATTGCAGATCATGGAGGATACTGGAGTCAGTGTTGATCATGATGAAGGGTTCGAGTTATTGACCGGCGCTGGCGCAAAAGTGGGCCAAGATCAACGAGTTCACATTCCCTCGTATCTGGTTGAAGACGCCCTGGCCAGCGCCCCACGTCGGATTGCCATCTATGATCGGCTGGGGGAGAAAAAGATGATCTTGGAAAATCGCAACGCCTATTTTTGCAGTCAGGTAGATTCGACGTATTTCTTCGATCCCTATGACGGCGCCCGACGGGTATGTGTGCGCGATGATGCTCGCATGGGCGCTGTCCTTTGCGATGCCTTGCCCAATATCGATATGATCTCCTTCTCGGCGATGTTCGAAGATGTCCCTAGCGATATTGCCTATCTGGTGGGCCACAAGGACACGGTGATGAATTCTACCAAGCCCGTCATGCACGGTATGTTGGATTTTGCTGGATTGAGGGCCTTAGGGGAGTTGGCAGCAGCCGTGAGGGGCGGGTGGGACGAACTGGCCCAACGTCCCTATTATGTGCATTATGCCGAGCCACTCTCCCCTTTGAGGCACACGCACGATGGGGTATCCAAATTGCTTTTCTGTGCCGAGCATGGCATCCCCGTGATCTACACTCCCATGACCGCCGGTGGCAGCAATTCGCCAGTGACAGCGGCTGGTAACCTGGCTGCCTTGTTGGCTGAGTCCCTGGGCGGATTAGTGATGGCTCAACTCAAGCGGCGCGGCGCGCCAGTAATCATTGGGGGAGTGCCAACCATCCTGGATATGTCCACCATGCTGATTTCCTACGGCGCACCGGAGATGAGTCTTTGGTCAGCGGCATTGGCTGAACTGGCTCAATATCTGAAATTGCCCGTCTTGAGCACGGCTGGGTGCACAGATGCTGTGGAATTCGATCAGCAAGCCGCAGCCGAGTCGGCTCTCTCTTGCCTGATGGCAGCCTTGAGTGGGGCTAATCTAATCCACGATGTTGGCTTTGCAGAGGCAGCAAATTCCGCTTCCCTGGAACTTATCGTGGCCTCTGATGAATTTATCGGCATGATCCGCAAAATCTTGGAAGGTGTCCAGGTATCCCCGGAGACGTTGGCGCTAGATGTGATCGATCAGGTCGGCTCGGATGGAAACTATTTGGGCGAAGATCATACCTTTAGGCATTTCAAGGAGACCTGGCGTCCAGGCCTGTTGAACCGCGGGGATTATGAGCAATGGCAGACCGCTGGGGAGATGTTGTTGGGTGAAAAAGCCAATCACCGGGTAAAGGAAATCCTGGAGACTCACGAGCCTGATCCTATATCCCCAGAGCTGGTTGCAGAGTTGGATGCCCTGGAAGAGAAATGGTGGGTAGAATTGTCCAATTAGAAAATGCTGAAAATTAGGGTGTGTGAGGTGCGGAGCACCCACATACCCTAATTTTCAGTTAGGGAGAAAAGGTAACCTATGTATCAGAACAGAGACCTAGGCATCAACCACATCAAGGCTCGAAAGGATCATCGCTGCTATGGCATGGGCCTGGGCATCATCATCCTGGACGATATCTATCCCGGTTTCCCAGGCGATGTGCGCAATGCCAGCGCCTATCCCTTTCCCATCCAGTACGAGATCGCCGAGGGGGTTGATATCAAACTACTATGTTACGCCGAGGATAAATCGCCTTGCCTTGAGCCGATCCAGCGCGCTGCTAAGAAGCTGGAAAATATGGGATGCCGGGCGATTGCCGCCGAATGTGGATATTTTGCTTACTTTCAAAAGGAAATCGCTGATCATGTGGAAGTGCCCGTCTTTATGTCCAGTTTGCTACAAGTGCCCTGGGCTCAACAGCTCATTGGTCCCCAAAGGGTAGTTGGCGTGTTGATGTCTGAATCCCATGATTTCCCTTGCCTTACCGAGCGACATCTAGAGTCCGTGGGCATCATCCCTGGAACGAACTACGTTCTGGGTGGCTCGATGGACCCCGGGGTGTGTGTTGAATTCGAGCATCTCTGGACGAAGGAGCAGCGTACCGACCCCCCTGCGGCGATTTACGACAAAGCTGAGAGCGAATTCGTCCCCATCGCGGTAGATTTTTACCTTAAACACCCCAACATGGGCGCCATGGTCTTAGAGTGTACGGGATTCCAACCCTTTGCCCGGGCGATACAGCGAGAGATCGACATTCCTATCTTCAGTTGGGGCACTCTGCTAGATTTTGCCTACTCGGTAGCTGTGCATCGAGATTATTATGGGCATGTCTGATGCAAAGAAATCTCGGTCGTAATCTCATCCTGGCAATCCTGTTTCTCCATTTTTTGCTGCTTGGGATGACTCAATTGATCGAACCTTTGTATGCCCTGGATTTGGGGGTTTCTGAAGTTGTCTTAGGCATAGTTTCGGGGGCATTTGGTTTTGCTGGAATTTTTCTATCGATATCAAGCGGTGCATTGTCAAACCATCTAGGTCAACGCAAGGTGATTATCCTCTCTTTGGGTTTTTGGATTTCGGTAGGCCTGTTGAGTATGGCTGCTCCTCCTGTATTGTGGCTTGTGGCCGCTCAGGTGCTTGTAGGGATTTCCGACCTCTTTCTCTGGATTGCAGCGATGTCATATCTCACTTCTGCTACACCATTAGGAGAGCATACCAGGATCATGAGTATGGCAAGCGCCTTGATGGGCTTAGGGATGGTTGTGGGTCCAGCACTCGGAGGATATGTCGCCCAAAATTTTGGGTTTTTACTCTCTTTTATAAGCGTTGTTCTTCTCGGCTTAATGGGGCTTTTCCTGGCATACAAATTGCCGGATGTGAGGCCCTCAACGGTGAAGCAAAGTAAATTCAAGCATAAACTCATAGACACCCATCATCGCGCGGGCCAGATACTGATTCAGAACCGTTCAGTGCGCCTGGCTGCACTCGTCTGGTGTTTAGGGACTGCCAGTTGGGTGGCTGTAGGGTCTTCATTCTACTTGGCCTATTTGGATAACCTTGGGTTCTCCACGGATCTGATTGGTTTATTAACAACGCTAAGGGGGGGCGCGATTACCTTGGCCCAATTCGGGTTTACCTTTCTGGCTGGCAATTTTGGAGTGGTGTTGACTGCCCTCTCCGGAGTTTCTTTGGGAGGCCTGGCGCTGACCCTAACTCCTTTCCTGACCAAAGCACCTGTTTTAGCACTGATAGGTTGTATTGGTCATGGGGCTGACCGCCTGCGTAATCCGGGTATGTTCACGCTGATAGGAGAAAATGTCACTCAGGATGACCAGCCCCTGGCCTACGCCTTGCTCAATACATCTTGGGCGATAACATTGACTTTGCTTCCCCCGCTTCTAGGATGGATTGTCGAAAAATCGAAACTTTCGGTGGTATTCTTTATTGTAGGACCTTTTGTAGCAATCTCATCTATACTGCTTCTGAAGTGGTATCGACGTGATCCAAAGAAAATTCAACCACATGAAATATTGAACCCAATTGTGAAGTAAGGAGACTTTCAAATGACTCAAATTCGAATCAATGATGTAGCTTATGGGGGTGTGCAGTATGAGCGCATCTCGCCCGATCAGTGCCAAAAAATCCATAATGCCAGCCTCGAGATCCTGGCCCGCACTGGGGTGAGGCTCTACGAACAGGAAGCCATTGATCTGCTGAAGAAAGCAGGCGCTTCGGTATCAGAGGGTAACCGAGTACGGATATCTGCTGGGTTGGTTGAGAAAGCCTTCACCACTGTGCCTAAGCGTGTGACTCTCTACGATCAAAATGGCCAGGCTGCCATGTATTTGGAAGAAGGTCGCGCCTATTATGGCCCCGGCTCTGACTGTCTTCACATTGTCGACCACCGCACGGGTGAGAGACGTGACCCGGTACTCCAAGACGTTGTAGAAGGGATGCGCCTATGCGATGCCTTACCCAATGTCGATTTCGTCATGTCCATGTTCTTGCCCAGTGATGTAGATGAAATGGTCAGTGATCGCTATCAGATGCAGGCCATTCTGCACAACACAACCAAGCCCATTATCTATGTCACTAATGAGTTTTCTGGATGTGTGGATGCTGTCAAAATGGCGGAAGCTGTCGCCGGTGGAGCCGAGGCACTCAAGCTGCGCCCGTTTGCGGCGTGCTATATCAATGTGACCACTGGTTTACAACACAACGATGATGCTTTGCAGAAGCTGCTATACCTGGCGGAGAAAGGCTTGCCAGCACTGTACATCCCTGTCTGCATTGGTGGCATCAGCGGACCGATTACCCCCGCGGGCAGCGTGGCAGTAGTCAATGCAGGTGTGTTAGTCGGTCTGGTGCTTTCGCAGTTGAAACGCGAGGGTGCGCCCTTCATTACGTCTGGTATGAGCGGCGGTGCTTTGGATATGAGCACCATGGTCAGCCCGTACTGCGAGCCCGACCAACGCGGTATTCCCCACGCTTTAGCGCATCACTACAATTTGCCTATGTTCGGCTTGGGCGGCTGCAGTGATTCAAAAGTGGTCGATCAGCAGGCAGCTGCAGAAGCGGCATTAACCATGATGGCTGAAACCCTGGGCGGTGCCAACCTGATCCATGACCTGGGCTACCTGGAATCGGGTTTGAGTGGATCGTTGGCGCAAATGGTGATCTGTAATGAGATTGCCGGTTGGATCGAAGCCAATATGGCCCCGGTTGATGTGAGTGAGGAGGCCTTGGCACTTGATCTTATCGATTTAGAAGGCCCCGATGGCCAATTTCTTGACAGCGACCATACCATGAAGCATTTCCGGGAACGCTGGTACCCAACTGTATTCGAACGTGGTAATTTCGATCAGTGGCAGGCAGATGACGGTATGAGCCTTGGCGAACGAGCCGAGCAGCGGGTGGAGCAGATCCTTGCCGAACACCAACCTGAACCCCTACCGGAAGATGTCGCCAAGAAGATAAGGGCCATCATCCAGCGGGCGGAAGAAAGTTTTTAGTGAAGAAGGTTCGTAGTGACGATCTAAGTCGTCACTACGAACTATACTTTGGAAACTCGTAGGAACGCGGTTCCTGTCAGGAACCGCGTTCCTTGCAGGAAGGAGTTTTTGTCCATGCCCCAGCTTAAATTTGGTTTTGAGCGCTATCTAAATATCCGCAGCGCCAATAGCCCGGCCTGGCTCGATGGTGGGGCGAAGGTGGCTTTTCTCAGCGATATCACTGGCACTCCGCAAGTGTGGTGTGTGGAAGTTGAGGGTGGCTGGCCCGACCAACTGACCTTCTTCCAGGAGAAGGTGTGGACTTTGAGCGCCGCGCCCGGTGGCAAACGAGTGGTTTGCACGCGCGATATCGGCGGTAATGAGCGCTACCAGATGTTCCTGGTTTCCAGCGATGGTGTCGAAGTCCGCAGGATCTCTGAAAGCCTGGATGCGATTTACCATTTTGGAGCCTGGGCGCACGACGGCACCCGCATTGCCTATGCCAGCAATCAGCGTAATGGGATCCATTTTGATGCCTACGTCCAGGATGTAGACACTGAAAACACGCAGCTGATCTATGAAACCCAGGGGAACTTCCGTGTTCTGGCGTGGTCTCCCGATGGCAGGCAGTTGATCCTGGTCAATGAAGTTAGCTCTGCCCATCAAATCCTGTATTTGTTGGATACCGAATCTAAGGACGCCAAGCCTTTAACTCCTGAGCATGAGCCTGTAAACAACCTTCAGGCGCACTGGTTTGAAGATGAGTTCATCTATTTGTTGACCAATCAAGGACGTGAATTCTTAGGCCTCGCTCAACTGGAGATCGCAACTGGGCAAATCACATATCTGATGCAGGATCTACAGCATGATGTGGAGGCCTTGGCTATTTCGCCTGATGGAAGGGCGATCGCTTTTGTGAGCAGTATCGATGGATACTCTCATCTTGGTTTGTATAACCTTGATACAGGCAAACGCCTACGTGTTTCCGATTTCCCTGAGGGTGTAATTGTCGAACCGAAATTCTCGCCGGATAGTTCTCACTTAGCAGTCAGCATCCAAAGTCCTCAAGAAAACTTGAATGTCTGGGTCGTAGATCTCGAAAATGGGCCCAGCGCACCTCGGAAGCTGACCCAAAGCTCCCTGGCAGGAATCCCACGAAGGTCGTTCGTCGCTCCAGCGTTGATTCATTATGAAACCTTCGATGGGCGATCAATCCCAGGGTTCTTCTATCATCCTCAAGATGCGCAATCCCCATTCCCTTGCATTTTATACGTGCACGGCGGTCCCGCCAGCCAGACCATCCCAGACTTTGACCCGCGCTTCCAGTTCTTCTTGAGCCGCGGATATGGCATTCTTGCTCCCAATGTGAGAGGATCCAGCGGGTATGGAAAAACCTACATGGCGCTGGATGATGTCGAATTGCGCATGGACTCGGTCACCGATCTCAAATATGCTGTGGAATGGCTGCACCAGCAGGATGACGTGGATGCGGACCGGATTGCCATTTATGGGCGCAGCTATGGCGGGTTCATGGTGCTCTCGGCGATCACAACCTATCCTGATCTTTGGGCAGCGGCTATCGATGTGGTGGGCATTGCCAATTGGGTCACCTTCTTGGAGAATACCAGTTCGTGGCGCCGGGCACACCGCGAGCAGGAATACGGTAGCCTGGAGAATGACCGCCAATTTCTGGCATCGATCTCGCCGATCCACGATGTTGATAAAATCCAATGCCCATTGCTGGTGATCCACGGAGCCAATGACCCCCGCGTCCCCGTCTCAGAAGCCGATCAGATCGTGGAAAGCCTGCGGGTGCGAGGACATCCGGTGGAGTACTTGCGCTATGAGGATGAGGGTCATAAGATCGCTAAATTGCACAACCGCATCGATTCGTTCACCAAAATGGGGGGGTTTTTGGATCGATACTTGGGATAAGGAACGGATTATTGCAAATAGGAACGCGGTTCCTGGCAGGAACCGCGTTCCTTGCCAAACTTACATAATCTCCGACGTCTCCTGACGTCGGACTCCAGACGTCGGGGTCAGTCTTGATCTAATTATGTTTCTTGAAAACCGGAAATTCCCTCTTGCATCCCGAAAAAATTTATGCTATTATGATTTCATAATATGAAATTAAGTTTCATAATATGAACAAGAAGCCTTATGCCGGAACCCAGTCCATCCACCGAGCCATGAGCTTGCTGAAGGCCTTCAGCGATGCCCAGCCTGAATGGAGTCTGGCTGATTTGACGCAGTCCGTTGGACTGAATAAAACTACCACCTATCGCCTGATGAGCGCTTTGGAACATGAGGGCATGGTGACGCGCGATGAGCATACGGGAGCGTATCGTCTGGGGCCGGGCGCGATCGTGCTGGGTGGGCGTGCCTTGCGGACCAATGATCTGCATGTCGCCAGCCGCGCTGCGCTGGAGGAACTGGCTGAAGCTACTGGGGAAAGCGCGTCACTCGAAATCCTGGTCGAATGTGATATCTTGATCGTGGATCAGGTTGCAGGCGCTCACGTGCTTGGGGCTGCGCAAGATATCGCCACCCGCTGGCCGGCGCACGCTACCTCGACAGGCAAGGTGTTGCTGGCTTTTTTACCGCTGGTTCAGTGCGAGGAGCTTTTATCTTTTCCCCTGGTCCGTTACACCGAACATACTGTGATCGATAAGGATCAATTGATGGTTGAACTCGATCAAATTCGAGAACAAGGCTATACCATCGTTCATGGAGAATTAGAACTGGGCTTTGTCGCAATTGCCGCACCTGTGTTCAATCACAATGCTGAGGTGGTTGCAGCGGCTAGTGTCGGTGGCCCTAGCGCCCGATTAGCAGCCGACCAGCTTCAAAAAGTCGTCGAAGAGGTTCTCCAGGCAGCTGCAAAAATATCCCAGCGATTAGGCTATGTGAATTCAGATGATGACTAACTTAGCAATGTCAACTTCGCAAGAACTTCCGAAAATAGGGGGTTACAGGTGTGCGGAGCACACCTGTAACCCCCTATTTTCGGACTTCTCGTCCAAATAGTAGGCCTGTCTGGCAGCTAGCACTTTATTCAAAATATCATTTTACCTATAGGAGGCTTAAGAATGCGACCTAAACTGAATATCCTCAGCGACGAATTGGTCGAGCAGATCATTGCCGAGGGCTTCGAATTGTTGATGAATCCTGGCGTAAGGGTTCACAATGATGAAGCTCTCAAGTTGCTCGCTGATGCGGGTGCCAAAGTGGATTTCGACACCCAAATTGCGTACATCCCCGAAGCCATCGCCCGTCGAGCATTAGAAACGCGCCCTTCTGAGTTCTATCTCTATAACCTGGATGGCGAACAGGTTGTCCACTATGGTGGCGATAGCGTGCAGTTCGATCCGGGTTCAGCGGCCATTAATGTACTCGACAGCGAGACGCAGGAACAACGTCAGCCGTTGACAGCGGATTTTGTCAAGTTCGTCAAACTTGTCGAGACCCTCCCGCAGATCGATGCCCAGAGTACGTCCATAATTTGTGTCGACGTGCCCGAGGAAATTGGTGATCTCTATCGCCTCTACATTGCCTTGAACTTCATGCGCAAGCCCATCGTCACGGGGGCCTTCCGCAAAGATACCTGGTGGACCATGAAGGACATGCTGGTGGCCATGGCTGGTGGCGAGAAAGCCCTGGCCGAAAAACCCATTGCAGTCTTCGATGTCTGTCCTTCGCCACCATTGCTGTGGAGTGACCTGACTTGCCAGAATATGATCGATTGCGCGCGCCACGGTATTCCCTCCGAACTGGTATCCATGCCACTGGCAGGAGCAACCTCGCCAGTCACATTGGCGGCCGCAGTCGTGCAGCATACCGCTGAATGTTTGAGCGGCGTGACCATTTGCCAGTTGGCCCAGGAAGGCGCGCCCATCGTCTGGGGTGGCTCTCCAGCGGCCTTTGATATGCGCGAGGGCACTACGCCTATGGGGGCAGTCGGTACATGGTTGATCGATTGTGCTTATACCCAAGTTGGTAAGAATCTGGGAATGCCAACCCACGCCTACCTGGGCATGACGGATGCAAAGGTCGTCGATGCCCAGTCTGGATTAGAGTCTTCGGGTGGCGCGATGATGGCCGCCCTGGCCGGTGTCAATATGGTCTCGGGAGCCGGGATGATGGACTTCGAAAGCTGCCAGAGCTATGAGAAGCTGGTCATCGATGCCGAGATCGTAGGTATGGCCAAACGCCTGATCGGTGGTATCGAAGCGCGTGATAACCCTATCGCACTGACCCTGATGCAGGAACTGGGTCACCGGGCCGATTACCTGGCTCAGCCTCACACACTGAAGTGGTTCGACAAGGAGCTCTATCTGCCCTCCGCAGTGATCGATCGCGGTTCGCTCGATGGCTGGAAGAGAAAAGGCTCCAAGACTACCTGGGAGCGCGCTCAGGATCGGGTAGAGGCATTGTTGGGGACCTACCAACCCTCACCGATCTCAGATGAATTGCGCGCCGAACTGCGCTCGATCGCTACCAGCGCGGCCAATAAATTTGGCATGGATGAACTCCCGCCCTTACCACTGGACTAATGCACATCTTGCACTTCAAGGAGAAAAAAAATGTCAAGCGAATTGTTGAACAGCATCACTCTCAGCATCGTTGAAGGCCGACCCGATGACACAGTTGAACTGACCAAGCAAGCCCTGGCAGATGGCCTGGAACCGTTGACGATCATCGATGAGGGATTGACCGCCGGGATGAATATCGTTGGGGACAAGTTCCAAACGGGTGAATATTACCTGCCGCACCTGATCATCGCCGCCAGTGGAATGCAGCAAGCCATGGAACTCCTGGAGCCGGAGCTACGCTCCCGGCAGCAGGAAGCAGAATCAGCCGGGGTGGTGGTAATCGGTTCTGTGGCTGGGGATATCCACGAGATCGGCAAATCCCTGGTGGGTACGATGATGTCAGCCAATGGTTTCCAGGTCCACGATTTGGGCGTGGATGTGCCTAACGAAACTTTTATCGCAAAGGTCAAGGAAACTGGCGCCGATATTCTAGGTTTATCAGCATTATTGACCACGACGATGACGGTGCAGCGCCAGATCATCAAGGAATTGGAAGAGGCTGGCATCCGCGATCAGGTCAGGGTGATGATCGGCGGCGCGCCCATCAGCCAGGAATGGGCTGAAACCATCGGCGCGGATGGTTACGCTGAAGATGCCGTGGGAGCTGTGGAGTTAGCCAAACAGATGGTCGCATAGCCATCTAAGCTTAAAAGCTAAACAGGCCTAAGAGATTTTTAGTACACGGATTACACGGATATACACAGATAGAATTATTAATAATCCGTAAAATCCGTGTTCATCCGTGTCTTAAAATTATTTTACTGAAATGAGATATTGTATGACAAATATCCGCATCAACGACGTTGCGTACGCTGGCTCGCAATATAGCCGTATCTCCCCAGACCAGTGCCAGAAGCTGCACAATGCCAGTTTGGAAATCCTTGCCCGGACGGGGGTGCGGCTCCACGACCAGGAAGCCATTGACTTGTTGAAGAAAGCCGGTGCCTCAGTCTCTGAAGGCAATCGTGTGCGCATCCCGGCTGGATTGGTCGAGAAGGCCTTCACCACAGTTCCCAAGCGGGTCACTCTCTATGATCGCAACGGCCAGGCGGCCATGTTCCTGGAAGAAGGCCGCTGCTACTATGGCCCGGGGTCCGATTGTCTCAATATTATCGATCATCGCACTGGGGAGTATCGCAAACCTGTGTTGCAGGACGTGATCGAAGCCATGCGAGTTTGTGATGGTCTTCCTTATGTCGATTTTGTCATGTCGATGTTCCTGCCCAGCGATGTCGATGAGATGGTCAGCGACCGCTACCAGATGGAAGCCATCCTCAACAATACAACCAAACCGATCATCTATGTGACCAACGAATTCTCCGGCTGTGTGGATGATGTCGAGATGGCAGAAGTTGTTGCGGGTGGTGCAGAGGCCCTCAACTTGAGACCATTTGCGGCATGCTATATCAACGTCACTTCCGGTTTGCAGCACAATGACGATGCCTTGCAAAAGCTGCTCTTCCTGGCCGAAAAGGGGCTGCCGGCGTTATATATCCCCGTATCCATTGGTGGGGTCAATGCGCCGATCACGCCTGCAGCTGGGGTTGCCTTTGATAACGCCGGGGCATTGGTCGGTTTAGTGCTCTCGCAGTTGAAGCGCGCAGGGGCACCCTTTATCACCTCTGGAATGGGTGGCGCCTCGTTGGATATGAGCACCATGGTCGGCCCTTACTGCGAGCCTGATCTGCGGGGAATCGGGCACGCCTTGGCGCATCATTATAAGTTGCCGTTGTTTGGCATGGGAGGTTGCAGTGATGCGAAGCTGGTCGATCAACAAGCCGCGGCTGAAGCGGCCCTGACGATTATGTCAGAAACCCTGGGCGGGGCACACCTGATCCATGACCTGGGCTATTTAGAGTCAGGCTTGTGCGGCTCTTTGGCTCAATTGGTGATCTGTAATGAGATCGTCAGTTGGGTCGAGAAGATGGTGGCCCCTATCGAGATCAGCGAGGAAACTTTAGCCCTGGATCTGATCGATGAGATCGGCCCTGATGGAGCCTATCTCGATACCGATCATACGATGGAGCATTTTCGAGAGCGCTGGTATCCGCAGGTCTTCGAGCGGGGGAACTACGACCAGTGGCTGGAGGCTGGCGGACTCAGTTTGGGCGAGCGCGCCGCCAAGAGGGTGGATACTATTCTCGAAGAACATCTGCCCGAACCCTTGCCCGAGGATATCCATGAAGAAATCAGGGCTATCGTCCAGCGGGCAGAGGAGAGATTTGCTTAATACCAGAAACCCGGTTTCTCTGCTTCCTTCGGAAGTGCTTCGCAAGAAACCGGGTTTCTTTTATATAAGCTGCTGCACCAGCGTCAGAGTAAGCGGTATCGTGATGAAAGCCAAACCTGTCTGGGTAGTGATGATTGCCGC
>CAZUSV010000165.1:0-13383 GCA_964622645.1 uncultured Anaerolineales bacterium | reverse complement strand
GGGTATGCGGCGTGCTCCGCACGCCGCATACCCCCAAATCTGGACATTACCATGGGAATTCCTAGAGACCCTTCTTACTGTATCGTTTATAATAGATTGAGGAAAGCACAGTCAATCTCAAGCCAGAGAGGGCATAACCGATGAAAATCTTGAATTTCCGACCAGATGAGCGCAAAGCCCTGCTGTTATTCAGTCTGATCATGTTAGTCAATATGCTTACACTAGAGGCTACTTTTGTGGTCTCGACAAGTGGGTTTCTGGAAACGATTGGGTCAAATCAATTACCCCTATTATGGATAATCGATATGGTTTTGGTTTTGATCGGTACCACGGTTAGTTCGGCAGTGATTGACCGCTGGCCACGCAAAAAATTTCTGAGTTGGATATTATTCGGGTTGGCCTTTTTCTATTTGTTCATCCGAATGCTATTATCATATGGAGTGCCGGAACGGGGAGCTTACCCCTTCTTGTACATGATTGCCGAGCAGCAGGTGTTGGTGATCCCGATTGTATTCTGGGCGATGGCCAATGATATCTTCAGCATCCAACAGACCAAGCGCCTTTTTCCTCTGATTGCTGCTAGCGGAGTAATCGGGGGTGTTGTGGGCAACTCCTTAGCCGTCAGCCTGGCGAATTACTTTGCTTCCCGGGGTAGGGAATCTTATGAGTTGCTGATCATCAATGCCCTACTATTATTAATCCTGTTCGTCGTATTCCAGGTTCTTGGTCGGCAAATACCTACCACTGCGCGGCTGGCACGGGAGGGGGAGACCTTGAGAGAAATGTTCGCTGATGGCTGGGATTTTGTCCGTAATGTCGAGGTTTTCCGTTACCTGGCTATTGCCATGCTTGGTGTGGGCTTTGCCCTCACCGTGATTGAGTTTAACTTCCTGGATGTGCTCAATGCGAATTTTCAAGGAATTCAGTTTCAATCATTTTTTGGAATGTATCGTATTGCGCAGACGATTTCCATTGTGCTTGTGCAGGGGCTCTTAGCCAGTCGATTGCTCAATTCACTGGATCTGAAGCGGATATTCATCTTGTTGCCCGTGGCCTGTGTGCTGGTAATCCTGGCCGCACTGCTCATCCCCGGGCTGGTTGCGATCGCCGTTGCCAGACTGTTTGGGCGCACGATCCTCTTTGGGATCGACGAACCAGCCCGAAAGTCCTTGCAAGGATTGATCCCCGATGAGAAACGCGGTCGGGTGAGTTCTTTCCTGGATGGCTATCTCTATGCCACCGGCACCATCATTGGCTCAGCACTATTGATGCTCTTACTGTGGCTCAATAATTCTGGGTTGTTAGCAGCAGGATGGCACACCTGGGTATACCTGGCAGTTGGTGTGGTAATCTCCCTGGGCTCTGTATGGGCAGCGAGAAAGCTCTGGCTTTCCTATGATACCAGCATGCTGGATTGGCGTCTGGCCAGGCGTAAACGGCGCAGCAGCGTCCTGGATTTCTAATGGTACAACCTGAGCTTGTTTACCACGACATCCAGCCTGATGAAACCCCATATCAGGATGTGTTACTGGGCTTGTTTCGGGCAACATTTCCAAATTATTTGCGCTATGTGCCCCATATTCGCAAAAGCATGAAGTTGGGCATGGCCCTCAACCCGCGTCTCATCCCACATCATTGGCTAATATTGCAGGATCACCAACCCATTGGTTTTACCTTATTCAATTATCTGATAGAGAGCAATATGGGGTTTGGCCGTTATATTGGCGTTGATCCCGACCATCGTTCGGCTGGGATTGGTTACAGGATTATCCAGGAAACGAAGAAGCAAATCTGCGCAGATGCCCAGAAGCAAGCCAAGCCTGAACCGATTGGTTTTTGTACTGAAGTCGATTCTCCCGCCCAAGCGAAATCTGAACAGGAAAGGGAGATCTACCAGCGGCGGATCGAATATTTTCTCCATAAGTGCGGCGCGATAGATTTGGATGTTGACTATCTAGAACCTGTCATGATCCGGAATCAGGAAGCGGGTGATGATCCTTTACCTGCCGAACCAATCCCAATGCACCTGATTTTGAATCCTGTACGAGCAGAGATCAGCCATGTTAGCCCAGATATGACCAGGAAACTTGTTGCGGGTGTATTAGTTGACCATTACTGTCTAGACCCTGGAGATAAAATCGTGAAGATTATTTTGAATTCTATCCCTGGAGTGGAGGTGTGATTATGAGTGAAACCACGGATCAGAACAAAGGTTTGTATCTCAGCATTCGACTAAAGATGTTGATCCTGTTCACTTTGTTGTTTACGGTTGTTTTTGCTGGCGCGTTCTATTGGTTTTATACCTTCTCGACGCAACTTGCTTTGGACAATCTCTACCAGAATTTGCTGGCTGCGGCCCACACGGCTGCTGGAGGCATCGACGGCGACACACACCAGGCACTCTATGAGGATCCTGATTATGATGATAGTCAGGAATGGCCCAACGGGATGGAAGATGAACGCTTCTGGGAGATGGCAACCTGGTTGCACCTGATCCATCAAAGCAACCCGCGTGCCTTTGTGTACACCTATCTTTCTCCTGAACCTGGGGTGGTCGAGTTCATCGTCAGCATGGGGGCTGTGATGGATCCGGTGGCGGGTGCCCCTTTCCGTGCCCCTTATGAACCCGGACCTGAATCGGTGATTTTGGAAGGCCTCAGCGAAGAAACTCTCTCTACCAATGTTGTGCAGGATGAATGGGGGGCCTGGGTTTCTGGATTTGTGCCGATCTTCAATTCGGAGGAGGAAATCGTTGCCGCTTTGGGTGTCGATTACCAGGCCAACGACATCATCGAACTTCAGGATCGCATCAAGTTCGCTGCCATCCCGGCTTTTATGATCACCTTCATTGTCCTGTTGGCCTCTGTATTGTTGATCTCGAATCGCATTGCGGCCCCCATCCGGGCCCTTTCCAATGTCGCCGTGCGCATCGGAGAGGGGCAATATGATCTGGCTGAGCAGATCAGGGCCTGGACTCGAGATGAAGTGTCCACCCTGACGGAAATTTTCAATTTGATGGTTGAGAAAGTTCGCCAACGTGAGGAAAAGCTCAAGAAACAGGTTGCTGACCTGCAAATCATCATCGACCGCAGCAAACAAAAGGAACAGGTCAAAGCCATCACAGAAACTAATTTCTTCCAGGAGCTGCAGGAAAAAGCCGACGAAATGCGTCAGCGTCACAAAAAATAAACCTAGGAAGGTTAGGATAAATCGTAAAAAAGGGTGGGCGCTGCAAGCGCCCACCCTTTTTACGTTTTATAGTTCCTCATATCGTTCGACATCGAAGCTGAAGAGTGTTGCCCGACCGATGTCAATCGATAAATCATTGATCGTGGGGTGGAAAAACCCTGAACGCTTCTGGCAACTGGATTTCAGGGCTTTGATCACAGCATCTTCGTTGTTGGAAGGGATGCCTAGCAAAAGGGTGGTGATTTTTCTCTTCAAGAACCCGCCGGTGCTGGGCAGGCGGGTGACGGAAACTCCCATTTTATTGAGCGCATTGACCGCGCTCTCCGCGTCTTGCTCCTCGATAAAGACGGTCATCAGCTTCTCAGCAGGGGGGGATTCATAAAGCGTGGGGTATTCTTCTGAATTGGTAAGCGCAGCATCGACTTCTCCAACCAGTATCGAGAAGGTGTCTTCAGTGATGACACCGTCCATCAGCAGCGATCTGAAGGCCGAGCGCTGCGCTCGCAGAGCTTCTCGCCAGGCGGTGTCGAATTCCTCCGCCTCGACGCTAGGGTCGATTTTCATCATTTCCCCAACAGCTTGAGAGAGCGCTTCGATGCGCCGTTCCAGCAAAGAGGAGATCGATTCCCAGGTGTGGCGCGAGATCAAGCCTTCATGGAAACGTTGTTCCAGATGGGCATATGCTGCCCGTGAAGCTACTGCCCGGGCATGCCGGCGTTCGTACTCATCCTGGGTTTCGGTGCGTTGACTGAGTTTCAGTCTACGTACCAGCGGCCCCATACTGATGCCCTGCACAAGCAGATTGAAGAGCATCACACCGAATACCATGGCCTGAAGCTGCCAGCGCAAATCGCCTAAGTCCGCGGGCAGGGCTAACGCCAAGGCAGGAGCCAGCGCGCCGCGTAAGCCTCCCCAAAAGAGCACATGCTGCCAGCGCAGGGGGATATCTTTGCTGAACAGCCTCAAGCTGTAGACGACGGCTGCCCTCGACACCAGCACTGCGCCGATTGACCAGAAGATCACCTGCCAGTTCTCCACCAGCATGTTGATTTCAATTTGTAGACCGATCACTAAAAACACAAAATTGGTGGTGATAAAAGCGGCGTATTCCCAGAAGTTGAAAACCACGATGCGCGTGGTGGGTGACATGCCTCTGGCGCCGATATTGCCATTGACCAATCCTGCAGCAACCACTGCCATCACGCCGCTGACGGCAATGTTTTCAGCAATCAGGTAGGCTCCGTAGGCCAGAACCGTTGTCAGGGTGGTCTCTAGCAAATGATCATCAATTCGGCTGATGATTTCGGAGAGCAGTAGCCCCAGGATGAAGCCGATGGCCAGGCCGCCCCCGGCGACGCTTACAAATTGGGTCAGGCTATCAACGATGCTGAATTGACCGGTGAGAATGATGCCTAAGATCAAGTTGTAGAGCACGATCACAGTACCGTCATTGAGCAGGCTTTCCCCTTCCAGGAGAACTTGCAAGCGGTTGGGAACTCCCAGGGAACGAATCAGGGCTACGACTGCATCAGGATCTGTGGCGGCGATCAAGGCGCCAAATAACAGGGCAATCTCAAAGCTGAATCCCGCGCCCAGGGTGATCAGCCCCCCCACAAATAAAGTTGTGATCAGGATGCCGGGGATGGTCAGAATCAGGATAGGTTTTAGATTTCGGCGCAGATCGTCAAAGTTCAAATGATAGGCAGCCTCGAAGACCAACGGGGGGATTAAAATGCCCAAAATCAGATCAGAGGTGATCTCGAGTTGCACTTGCCCGATGATGGTCAAGCCCAGCCCCACCAGTACCA
Organism: uncultured Anaerolineales bacterium; assembly: GCA_964622645.1. Classification (GTDB taxonomy): domain Bacteria; phylum Chloroflexota; class Anaerolineae; order Anaerolineales; family UBA11858; genus NIOZ-UU35. The sequence continues at coordinate 8,386 of CAZUSV010000165.1, read as the reverse complement.
GACCCACCGTATAGGGCATGCGCAAACGGCGGGCGGCGATGCCTACCAGGCTGGCAAGGAAGAGCAATAATACGATTTGTCCTTCGATAATCGGTAATTCGCCAGTTGACATTTCTGGGTGTCTCTTTCCAAGCGTTTGGCGTGGTTCTGCTTAACTTCGGTTTACTATGCCTTGTGGTCGTCTGCTTCGAATAAGCGTTCGAATCCCGGATATGGCACCAGGGGAATGAGCTCGAATCGAATTAAGTTTTCCATGACCAGAGGTAGCGTTGAAAGAATATTACCAGCTTCTTTGACATCAGCACACTCCAGAACCAATACCGCGCTGGTCTGGTCCGCTCGAAAATAGATTTCTCGAATGATGCCATTTTTATAGAGTTCCCAAACTCTACGCGTTTCAGCTTTGAGATGGGGTTGGAAATCTCCTGCGGTCAGGTTTGGGACTTCATGTTCAAGAGCTAGAATTTTCATGCGGCATCCTTCGATTCGCTGTCGGTGGGCTGCTCTCTGGTATGTTCGATGATCTGGGCTTCGGCAGAGGGAATGCCAGCGATGAGCTGCTCAATGTGAACATCGACATCCAGAGCCGGCCATCGTATCCGAGATCCATCGTGCGTGAGTTGCCATTGTTGGCGTTCTTGCTGCGAGGCGCTTAAGAGTTGAGGATACCAATGCAATGGAACCTGAATTGTTCTTGAGTCCCTCAGAAATACTCTGAGATCATTCCCCTGGAATGAGATCTCTCTCGCAGATGTTTTCCGCAATTTGCCATACGATAACATACGCGCATTGAGCCACAGATACAAAAAACCAGCCAGCGCAATCAGCATCTCGATCACTTCGGAAAGAGTGATCACCAGCGTATCGAATTTCGAGTGAATAGGGACGAAGTCGTTGATCAGGTCAATACCCCCAATGATGCTGATGATGGCAAACCAGAGTATCAGAATAGCTGGAACGCTTACTTTTCGAAAGGGTTTGAACGTAAAAACCCATGCGCCTAATAGGCCTGCTACTCCAAAGGTGACAAAATAATATTCTGAGTTTCCCTGTAAGCCCTGCAAATTGTGAATAGTCATCTCTTCCTGCATATTGCCCTGAACAAAGGCCGGCGTATCAAAACCGAAGAAGGTTTGTCCCCAGGAAATCTCCTCCATGCCGATGAAGAGCATTCCCAGTGAGAACAAAGTGTAGACGCCAACTAAAATGAATCCTTCTCTGCGTTTCCAGCCTTGCCACGCTAGAGTCAATCCCAGGATACCTGCAAAGAAATATCCGAAAAAGGTGATCAGTTCCACCGGGTAGTTTTCCTCGACTATGAGCAAAGCCAATGGACGTGTTGCCCGCGGAAGAAATATACCCAGGTAGAGAATAATGATCAGAAGAGGAGAGATGAAGAGGGTCAGGATGGTCGGGAATGAGATATTATAAAGAGAATTAGCCAGATTTTTGTGGTATTGAATTCTTTTAATTATACTTTGCATGCTTTCACTTATGGTTTGTAAATCCCATCGAGCCTCTCAAGGAGTTCCCGTGGTAATGTCCAGATTTGGGGGTATGGGGCGTGCGGAGCACGCCCCATACCCCCAAATCTGGGAGCTACCCTGGCGATTCCTAGAGACTCATATTTTAGATTGTCTAGAGTTTCGTTCTAATCACCTTAACCACGATCCCAGATTCAGTCGGATCGATACAGCGGATAAACTCAGTGGTGATGCCACGCTTATTGATCACTTTTTCATAAGGAGTGTCTTTGTACCGCCACCCAAGAGTCTCTCCAGCGTTCAAAGCTTCGACAATGCCACTCATGCTGTCCAATAACCAGGGGCAGATTTTCTCATTATCTTCAGGAATCGAAAAGCGCTGCCCTTGTTGGTAGCTTCTTTCACCATCGCCGCGGTACATCCAGGCGCAGATGCCCTCTTTGACCACATCGGGATAGATGATTTTGTCCCCTTTTTTGCGAAGCTGCCCCCCTTCCCCTTCGTAGATTTCGATCTCGATTTTGTAATTGTTCATTTTGTATCATCCTGTTGAGGTGTCAATAAAAGAGTTCATCTGGCTCTTAGTCTATCGACGTGAGACCTTCCAGATTTAGGGGTGAGCGGGGTGCTCCGCACCCGCTCACCCCTAAATCTGGGCGATTAAATTACTTCTTCGCTATTACGGCGTTGGTCAGCTCGCTCCCACGTTTGCCCAGCTCGAACTCTCGGATGTTTGCCAGCGTAGTGTCGGCAATATTGCTTTGGGCGATGTCGGTCAAAGAGCCTTGATGGCTGGTGATCATGACATTGTTGAAAGTGGTCAGGCGGGCGAGTAGATCGTCGGTGATTACGCTATCCGAGAAATCTTTATAGAAGTAATCGGCCTCTTCTTCGTAAACATCGAGCCCGGCGAACCCGATCTTACCACTTTTGAGTCCCTCGATCAGTGCTTCGGTATCCACCAGGCCTCCCCGGGCGGTATTGATCAACATCACTCCAGTTTTCATTTTTCCGATTGTTTCCAGGTTGATCAGGTGGTGAGTTTTGGGCGTTAGCGGCGCATGAAGGCTGATGATATCTGACTCATTCAGCAATGTGTCCAGGTCAACATATTGAACCCCCAACTGGTCTACCAATTCCTGTTGGGCAGACCTGCTGTGGGCGATCAACCGGCAACCAAAACCGTGCAGAATGCCTAACAGTGCAGACCCGATTTTCCCCGTGCCAATCACGCCCGCAGTGCGGCCATGCATATCGAAGCCAAGCAGCCCGTCCAGGGAGAAGTTGCCCTCCCGAATGCGGTTGTGAGCGCGGTGGGTGCGGCGGTTCAGGGCCATTATCAGGGCGACGGCGTGTTCCGCCACGGCATAAGGAGAATAGGCCGGCACGCGCGCCACGCTGATAGCGTGACGCTGGCAGGCCTCCAGGTCGACATTGTTGAAACCCGCGCAGCGCAGGGCGATCATTTCTACACCCAGCGCATGCAGCTCATCGATCACTTCTCCATCCAGGTTGTCATTTGCACTGACGACGATCACCTGGAAGCCGGCCGCCAGTGGAACTGTATCCAGGGTCAGGCGTGGGGTGAAGAAGTGCATGGCGTAGTTGTGCCGGTTCTTCTCGCTGTAGAGTTCATTTCTATAGGGGGATGTATGGAAGAAAGCCACCCTGAGACCCTTCTCGATATCCCTGGCCATCAACCTGGCGATCAGAGATGTTTCGCGTGCCAATTTCTCTGACAGATATGATAATAGGCCTTTGCCAACAATTCCATGACTTTCTAACAAAACCTCGAAGAGATCGTAGTTGAGCGTCCAGGCCTGGACAGCGCTGCGCGCTTCCAGGGTAGCCGTGCGCACTCTTTGCCCGAAAAGCCCCATCTCCCCGGCGATATCGCCAGGCCCTAACATGGAGACCTGGAGTTCATCGCCATCCTCCAGGGTTTTGAGCACTGCAACTTCACCTGACTCGATGACGAACATCTTATCCCCGATCTCACCTTCAGTACATAATCGGTCATTTTCCTGGAATGTCGCCGGTTGGAGTAGATCTTGAATGATGGCTAAGGTATCATCATCAAGTTCTGAGAATCCCTGAACTTTCTTCAATAGGTTGATCATCTTCGCATTTCCTTAATATTTGTTGATGTGTTCTTGAACAGCCCTGCGCGTGTATTCATCAATGTCCATCTCTAAAGCTTCTTCAGGCGCAACCCAGGTATATTCACTGGCTTCGTTGTTCAAGATGACATCATTGGGAGAATTTGTTTTGCAGATATAGTCGAAGAAAATGAAATGCATCTTTTTCCAGAAAGCTTCATCATAGATGAATTCCTGGAAGATCAGAAACTCGATATCGAAGATATCTAGGTTGGTTTCTTCCTTTACTTCGCGACGCAGGGCATCTTCTATCGTCTCCCCCAATTCGATATGCCCGCCTGGCACCAGGTATTTGCCGTGCCATTTGTGCGATTTCATCAGGAATAATTTTCCCTCTGGGTCGAAGATCAAGGCTCCAACGGTGGGATGTGGGTATACTTGTTCAGTCATTGGTTTCCCATTTTTAGGGTGATAGCGTTCCTTTGGGGAACTTGAAATAGCTTTGTTTGCGGATATCCAGAATCTCGACCGTGATTTGTAGATCCAAGTTTGATGCTGATTCACTGAAGTAGCTTTCCAAATACCCCAGACATTGTTCTCCAATTTCCTTTTTCATTTCAGGCGTGCGACCCTCGATGAAGCGAATTTCCAGGTGGATGAAAGCGTTATCGGGTTTGCCATTGGCGATGTAGTAATCGTCCAGCCGCTTTGCCCGGCTCTTACAATTCTCTATGGGGATGCCGGCGACCTCTCCAAGCACTCGATGGATCATCGCGAATAGCGCCTGGGTTTCGATCTCTTGGGTGATATTGCGGGTATATTCAAAACTGATTTGGGGCATGATCTATGATCTTCTCTTTCAAACTTCGTTTCACCAATTCTTTCCACTCGTCGAGGGAAAGCGTCTCCGCCCGGCGTTGGGGGTCGATGGCGGCGCTTTCGAGGACGCGCCTGGCTGTTTCTTTGGGCCAGGCCATGCCCGAAGACAAGGAATTGCGCAGCGTTTTGCGTTTTTGGCCGAAGCCAGCTTTCGCCAGATCAAAGAAAGCGGGGATCAGCGGCTGTGGGATCATTGGATCAGGGAAGATATCAATGCGTACCACAGCGGAGTCCACTTTTGGGACAGGGTAGAATGCGCCAGCAGGGATTCTACCCACAACCCGAGGCGCCCCATAGATTTGCACACTCAACGCCAGCAGGCTGAGTTTTCCAGGACTGGCGCAAATGCGCTCAGCCACTTCACGCTGTACCGTCAGGATCAGGCGTTGGGGTTTGATCTCAGCTTCGAGTAAGTGACGGATGATCGCTGAGGTGATGTAGTAGGGGATGTTGGCGACAACCAGATAATTGTTAATGGTCAATTGCGAATTATCGATTGTTAATAGCTTGCTTGGTTTGATGTTCAGGATATCTCCGTGGATGATTTCGATGTTCGTGTAGGCTGATAACACTTCACGGAGTGGCGGAATCAGGTTCTTATCTATCTCAACAGCGATCACCCTCTCGGCTGTGGTAGCTAAATAGCGAGTCAAACTTCCCAGGCCGGCGCCAATCTCCAAAACCGCCTCCCCAGCCGAAACTTCAGCTGCGTCCATCACCCGCCGAAGGGCAGAGTCATCCACAAGGAAATTCTGCCCCAAACCCTTGTGGGGGCGCAGGCCATGTTTTCGTAATAGCGCGGGGATATTGAGAGGAGTAGGGAAATTCATAAGGTTAGAACCCAAGAGAATGAATGAGATTATATCACCCGCTAAAGGTATAATTTTCTATCTAATTTAGTGTCTCTGGGAACTCCCGTGATTTTGCTCAAAGGGGATTGCCAAATCCCCGACATGTGGGAAAATGTGATGCTTTTGTGCCACATATGGGTCTGGATTTGTCAATCCAGACCGAGCACCCTGGCGGTTCCAAAAGCCCCCTAATTTATTGCACTAGGCAATGCACCGATGATTGACATACCGAAAATCCCCATCCCCAAACCCATGCTTGGACTGGAACCAGATTCCTGGGCATATCGAGCGATAACTATTCGTTTCGATCATTATATCCGGCAAATTATTCGGGAGAATCAATTCCCTGAGCAGATTGTCAGGCGACTGAGGGGGTTAGCTGTGGATATTCCCAAAGCATCCCTTCGCCTGCTGGATGATCCCGGCGCAGCAGATCTTGACGATTGGAACATGTATATCGAACCATATTTAGGCCTGAATTGGTTGGAGCCGCCCTGGTTTTTCAGTGAGCACTACTTCTACCGGCGCATCATGGAAGCCATCCGGTATTTCCAGGATGGGACCATGGCAGGCCTGGACCCCTTCGAAAGCTCGAAACACCAGGGACTGGAGCACGGATTCCCCTCAGTTGTGGAAATGGCTTCCAGTTTGGACGATTGGCTGTCCTCCGGGCAACCAGTACGGGAAATCCTGCTGTCACTGCTGTATATGGATCTGTGGGGCAACCAGGCCGATTACAGCCTCTGGCCCGCCGACGCTGAGGGTGCGGATAAGCCCGATCACGCCAATGCTAGTATGGCTAATGACTTTTTGCTGACGGATGCCGCTGGACAAGTCATTTATTATGTTTTAGCGTTGAATGGGCAGCGCGCTCGTATGGATTTTTTGATCGATAACGCTGGGCTGGAGTTAGTGAGTGACCTGATATTTGCCGATTACTTGCTATCATCTGAAATCATCGGGCAAGTGATTTACCATCTCAAAGCTCACCCAACATTTGTCTCCGATGCACTTCCTGAAGATGTGGAGGAGACGATTGCCTATTTCCAATCCACCGATGCCCCAGTTGTGGTGACTCTTGGCAAGCGCCTGGAGGACCATCTGCAGCACAAGCGACTGAAACTGCGCAGCGACTTCTTCTGGAATTCCCCTCTCGACGGTTGGAGGATGCCCAAACACTTAGTCGGGGAATTGGCCAGATCGAATTTGGTGATCAGCAAGGGAGATGCCAACTATCGCCGCTTATTGGGCGACCGGCACTGGCCCTACACGACCCCCTTCGACGATATTGTAGCCTATTTCCCCGCACCCCTGGCCGCCCTGCGTACGCTCAAATCACAATTAGCCTGCGGATTAGCCCCCGGCCAGGCCGAAGCCCTCACAACACAAGACCCCGATTGGCTCGTAAACGGTCGCTGGGGAACGATCCAATTCCTGCCCCCCAAATCCCAATTCTAAAATCCAAAATCAAAAATCCAAAATCCAAAACCCTATCTCACTCCAAAACCCACATAACATTCGCCGGAACAGGGGTGAGAAAATACACTGTCACATTCTGAGACCATTGCACCCAGTCACTGTCGCTGTATCCCAAATCCACCCAGTGACGACCTGAGACGCCCGCACCGATGTCTTCGATGGTGGCATACCCATAGCCGGGGATGAACACTTGCTGTCCGCGCATCATGTTGTACCAGGAGCGGATGACGCCGATCATGCCCTTTTGAAGCTGCGCCCCGCTGGCTGTGGTCGAGTTGCAGTAATCTTCGACGCCCAAGCGGCAGGGTGAGTAGGATGTGGCAAAAGCCTCCACTTTGCGCCAGTACTCTATCGTCGCGCCCCCCACATTCTCCGTACGTACGACGATGTTTGTGCCATATCCGCTGATGCGCGCCTGGGGTTCACGGGCGACCCACTCATCTTCCACCTGCCTGTCTACTTCCTGCCAGCCTTCAGCATCTGGGCGGGCTTCGTAAACCACGCGCACGCGTTGGGCTGTCAGACCGTATTGCCCGGCTTGCACAACCTGGGTTGTGTCTAGCTCGACATCGGGGAGTGCTTGTTGGACGAGATCAAAAGGGAGCGGCTCTTGCTCTAAAAGCACTTCCTCACGCACGCGTACAATCTGGATTTCGCCATCTTCAGGCAGACGATCATTTTCAGATGGGATACTATAATCTAAACCTTGTAAAGCGATATCAGAATCAGCTAGGGCGGTACCGACAGTCGGGCCGATGGCGCGTGTCTGAAAAGTATCTCCCATCAGGTGGATGGTCAGTTCCTGGGCTTGAATCAGCCTGGCCTGGATTGCTTTTCCTTGCAGCGGAGTATCGGACGGGGGGTTGAGTTGGTCGCTGTGATATAGAGTGATGCCTTGTTCCCAAAGAGCCTCACCCAGCGTACTGGCTGCCGAAGCGAAAATGCTCACTTGCGACCCGTCGTCCAGGGATATCTGCGTTGCCCGGCGTACTTGCAAACTGTGGGATTGTGCCGGTGCAAGTGGCTCATCCAAGCCAATGAGAACTCCATCTGCCAGGATGCGATCCTCGGGGCTTAGCCCTACCCCAGCTTCCGCCAGCAGAATGACAGGCGTGCGCTCTGGAGTCAATATTGGATAAATTTGCCCATCGACATGAATTTGCACTTGGGCGGCCCGTTCGATAACCACCACTGTGTCTTGGCGCAGCCAGGCACTTAGTGCAGGTGATATGGCATCATATTCGCTCAGGGGGATATCCGCCAGGCGCAGCAATCCTTTCACAGTGAGGGCGTTGGTCACATAGGATCGCTCCTCACCGTCAATAATGATCAGGATCTGTTTGCGCGTCAATATGATTGCCAATACAGCGACAACGATCATGGCAGCTACGATTGCAATTAATAAACGCCAACGTTTGATGAGAGACATCAAAGGGATTCTATCAGATTAAAATCAAATGCCCCTGGACAGGCACCCCGGCGGCACCCAGAAGGTCCACCTTAGTGCTGCTTCCTTTCGGACCTGACACGGTTCAGAGGTTTCTGCCGCGCCGGACCCATCCAAGGGCGGGGGTAGGTTACCTCAGGGGGTTTG
>CAZUSV010000164.1:0-13395 GCA_964622645.1 uncultured Anaerolineales bacterium | reverse complement strand
TCAGCCACGATCCTTTGGCTACCGCTGCTGTCCCGCCTTAAGTGGATAGCCCCATTAACCATTGACAATTCACAATTGACAATTGGTTTTTCTCTCGGCCCCTACAACCCCGCCCATCCCCTGACCATCGACCCCACCCTGGCCTGGAACACTTTCTTAGGTGGGTCGGGCAGTGATACTGCCGCTGAAATCGCCGTAGATAGCAGCGGGAATGTATACCTAACTGGGAGAAGTGATAGCGCCTGGGGCAGCCCCAAGAGAGCTTACACCGGAGATAATGATGCCTATGTTGCCAAGCTGAACAGCAGCGGTATATTGGAATGGCATACCTTCTTAGGCGGGTCGGACAGCGACTGGGGAGGCGGCATCGCCCTGGATGGGGGCGGGAATATCTACGTGACAGGGACCAGCAGCGCAACCTGGGGCAGTAATATCAAGAGAACTTACAAAGGAAGTAGCGACGCCTTTGTTGCCAAGCTGAACAGCAGCGGCGCTTTGCTATGGAACACCTTTTTGGGCGAGACGGAGGACGATAGCGGCGCTGACATCGCCCTGGATGGGGGCGGGGATATCTTCGTGGCAGGGAACAGCTACGCCACCTGGGGCAGCCCCCCGGCGGACGGAACTTTTACAAGCTTGTGGGCACCTGCTCGTTCAGAAGCCTTTGCTGCCAAGTTGGATAGCAGTGGGAATTTGCAATGGAACACCTTCATGGGTGCGGCTGACAATGATTATGGCGATGCCATTGCCGTGGATGGTAGCGGGAACACTTATGTGGGTGGATTTGCCTTCTGCACAGGGGGTACCACCCTCTGGGAAAGCAATGCAGTAGAACCCTGCCAGGGTTCTACAGACAACTTCGCTACCAAGTTGAACAGCAGCGACGGCGGGCGACAGTGGAACACCTTCTCTGGTGGGCCATCCTTCGACTACAGCTGTGGTCCGGTTGTCTGTAGTGCTGAATGTACGAGCGGAACCGCTATGGCCGTGGACGGCAGCGGCAATGTCTATGTGGCGGGGGGAAGCACTCCCTGGGGCAGTCCAGTGAATGCCCATTCGGGGTACACAGGAACAGGTGAATGCCTGGATGCCTATGTGGTCAAAGTGAACAGCAGCGGCGTGTATCAGTGGCATACCTTCATGGGAGATTCAGGCGAAGATAAAATCGACGATGTCGCTGTGGATGGCAGCGACGATGTCTATGTAGCGGGTACCAGCAACGCCACCTGGGGCATCCCGGTGAGAACCTTCAGCGGAAGTTATGACGCCTTTGCCGGCAAGCTGAACGGCAGCGACGGCGTGCGCCGGTGGCACGCATTCTTAGGCGGGTCGGGCGGAGATAGAGGCTCTGGCATCGCCGTGGATAGCAGCAGCAATGTCTACGTGTCGGGTACTTCCTCAGCCACCTGGGGCAGCCCGGAGAGATACTACACCTGGAGTGATGACGGCTTTGCCGCCAAAATAAACGACATTGACCTGCAAGCAGCAAAAACCAACAACACTTCCGGCGCGGGTACGGTGGGGGCAGCCTTCAACTGGACGTTAACCGTCTCCAACGCCAATACAGCCGTAGGCAGCTCTGCCTTCGCGGATGGTCAGATCATCCTCGAGGATACCCTGCCCACCGGGCCGACCTACGGCGCACCAACCGTGGATACATCGGGCGGCGCTACGGGCACAATTGATTGTTATATCGCCTTGAGCGGCAGCGGGCAAACCCTGTACTGTGAAGCCGATGGCAATGTGACAATTGCGGCCGGCGACTCATTCGATGTGCAAGTCAGTGTCACACCCCAGTCGGCAGTCGATCTCGATAACCCTCGCACAGGCGGCGACTGCCAGGTGGATCCGCAGGGGGAAGAGCCTGAAACCAATGAAGGCAACAACGCCTGCACCCCCAACCCCGATACCGTCACGGTCACCGACGGCCCAGAGATGGATGTGCAAGGGAACGGCGCTTCTATACCTGATGGCGATACCACCCCTGCGACGGCTGACAAGACCGATTTCGGGAATGTAGACTTGGTCAGCGGATCTGTTGAGCACACCTTCACTATCCAGAACACCGGCACAGAGAATCTAACCCTGGACGGCACGCCCACAGTGGCAATTAGCGGTCATACTGCCGACTTCAGTGTGACCGCCATTCCAGCTATTACCACCATCTCCCCCAGCGGATCGACGACCTTCAAGATCACCTTCAATCCCAGCGTTGTGGGGCTGCGCGAAGCCACCGTCAGCATCGCCAACAACGACAGCAACGAAGACCCCTACACCTTCGATATCCAGGGCACCGGCACCACCGCGCCGGAGATGGACGTCCAGGGGAAAGGTGTCTCTATTCCCGATGGGGATACTACGCCCCAGGCCGCCGACGATACTGACTTCGGCAGCCTGAACGTCACCAGCGGTACAGCCGCGCACACCTTCACCATCGAGAACACGGGCAGCGCCGACCTGGACCTGACCGGCACGCCTTATGTAGCCATCACCGCCGGGGATTTCAGCGTCTCGGCGCAGCCTACAACAGATCCGATCCCCTCGGGCGGTGGCACGACGGCATTCGAGGTCACTTTCGATCCCAGCGCGGTCGGCACGCGCACGGCCACGGTCAGCATCGCCAACGACGATGCCGACGAGAACCCCTACACCTTCGAAATCAAGGGGGCCGGGATCAACGCGCCAACCGCGACCACGGATGCCACATCAGGGGTCAGCTCCAGCGGGGCCACGCTCAACGGCACGGTCAACGCCCAGAACGACAGCACTGACGTAGAATTCGAATACGGCCTGGATACCGGCTACGGCACCAACGTTGACGCTGACCAGAGTCCGGTAACGGGTACGAGTGACACTGCGGTCAGCAAAGCCATCACGAGTCTAAGCCCCAACACCACCTACCACTACCGGGTGGTGGCCGAGAACTCCCAGGGCATCACCAACGGGTTAGATAGGACATTCACCACCGACCCGGCCGCGCCCACAGCGACCACAGATGCAGCTTCCGCGGTCACAGCCAGCGGAGCGACGCTCAACGGCACGGTCAACGCCAACAACGACAGCACCTTTGTAACTTTCGAGTACGGTCTCGATACCAGCTACGGCACCACATCAAAAGCCACTCCAAATACGGTAACTGGCTCGACAGATACTGCGGTCAGCCTGACGCTCAGCGGCCTGTCCACCAACACTACTTATCACTACCGGGTGGTGGCGGTCAATTCCGGGGGAACCACCTACGGTACCGATAGGACCTTCACCACCGGCACGGCCCCTGAGATCGATGTGCAGGGCAACAGCATAAGCATTCTCGACGGGGATACCACGCCCCAGACGGGGGATGACACCGATTTTGGGGATGTGCTCGCCGCGAGCGGAACGGCGACCCATACCTTCACTATCGAGAACACCGGCAATGCCGATCTGACCCTGACGCTGCCCTTCACCTTCACCGGGACGCACGCCGCCGACTTCTCGGTGAGCACCGATCCGGCACTCACTACCATCCCCCCCAGCGGGTCGACGACCTTCGAGGTGCAGTTCGACCCCAGCGATACCGGGTTGCGCGAAGCTGAGATCAGCATCAGCAACAACGACGGGGACGAGAACCCCTACGACTTCGCTATCCGGGGCACTGGAACCGCCCCGGAGATGGATGTTCAGGGCAATGGTGTTAGCATCGCCGACGAAGACATCACTCCTGATCCCAACGACCACACCGACTTTGGGAGCGCAGATCTTTCAGGCGGTACGGTAACGCGCACCTTCACGATAGAGAATACCGGCAGCGGGAACCTGAACCTGACTAACACCCCGCGCGTCAGCATCAGCGGGACGCACGCCGCCGACTTCAGCCTGATCAGCGATGCCGCAGCCCACCTGGCATCCGGCGGTGGGACGACGACCTTTTCGATCGAATTCGACCCCACCGCGTTGGGAGCCCGCACCGCCACGGTGGGCATTGCTAACGACGACAGCGATGAGAATCCCTACAACTTCAGCATCCAGGGGACAGGCGCAACCCTGCCGGAGATGGATGTGCAGGGCAACGATATCACCATCGTGGACGGCGACAGCAGCCCCTCCACCGGCGACCACACCGACTTTGGCGATGTGGATGCCACCTCGGGCACCGTCACACGCACCTTCACGGTCAAGAACCCCGGCAGCGCCAACCTGACCTTGGGCGGCGCGCCCAATAGAGTGGAGATCACCGGGGCACACGCGGCTGATTTCACCCTGGATAACGATGCCGCCGCCACGGTCAGCGCGGGGGGCGAAACGACCTTCACCATCACATTCGACCCCGGGGCGACCGGCCTGCGCACAGCCGAGATCAGCATTGCCAATGACGACAGCGACGAGAACCCCTACAACTTCAGCATCCAGGGCACCGGTACGGCCGCCGCCCCGGAGATGGACGTCATCGGCAACCCTTCCATTCCTGATGGGGATACCAGCCCTTCCACCGCTGACCTGACTGATTTTGGGAATGTCAATGTAGAAGGTGAGATCATGGTGCACACCTTCACCATCCGCAACACCGGCAGTCAGCCCCTCAACCTGACTGATGATCCCCGCATAAGCATTGGCGGGGCCCACGCCGCAGATTTCACCCTGACCACCGATGCAGCTACCCCAGTGGCTGCGGGTGGCGGTGAGACGGCATTCACCATCAGCTTCGACCCCAGCGCCGCGGGGCTGCGCCAGGCCACGATCAGCATCGCCAACGATGACGGCGATGAGAACCCCTATGATTTCAGCATCCAGGGAACCGGTACGGTGACTCCAGCCGCTGCGGGACCTGATGGAGACGGCGATGGTGATGGAGACGCCGAAGGCGAACCTGGCTTCAAGATCGGCGCTGATGGTGGGGTGTTCATATACGGTCCGGTCAAGGTCATTTTCCCGCAGTTGAGCCTGACGGTTGTCTCCACGGAGGGGCCATCAGGTGGGGACACCCTGCGCCTGGGAGCCGAAGGACGCGTCTTCGATGTCGTCGTGCGCGACTACACCGGGGCGATCGTCTCGCAGTTCGATTTTCCCATTGCGGTGTGCATCAAGCCCAACGCCGGGGAGATCAGCTCTGCCGGGGGGAATATCAATTTACTGAATGTCTACCACAGCCACACCGGGGGCGGCTGGGAAGTTCTGGATACTTTCGTAGATGGGGAGTATGTTTGTGCCACAGTCAATAAGTTGAGCCTGTTCGGATTGGGCGTGCCCCAGATGCCGGATACCGGCTTCCCTCATGGGGTGATCGCAGTTCCTGAAGAACGGCTTTCCGAGGAAGAATATTTAAGTCTCGATGTCACTGCGAGGAGCGCTTTCTGCGACGAAGCAGTCTCCTCGTTTGATGGAGGAGATTGCTTCGCTGGCGCTCGCAATGACAGTGGCTTCGTGCTGGAGATTCCCAAACTCAACCTGGCAATGCCGATCGTGGGTGTCCCCTTGACTATCGATGGCTGGGACGTCAGCTGGCTAGACGAGAATGTCGGCTGGCTGCAAGGCACGGCCTTCCCCACCTGGGCAGGCAACACCGCCCTGACAGCCCATGTCTGGAACACCGACAACACCCCCGGCCCCTTCATCGACCTGCACACCTTGCAGCACGGCGACCAGATCATCATCCACGCCTGGGGTTTGACCCACACCTACGAAGTGCGCCAGGTCATGCAGGTGCGTCCCGACGACCTGCGCGCTCTGCCCCACGACGACTACGACGTGCTCACACTGATCACCTGCCAGGGATATGATGAATCCAGTGGTGAGTATGATTGGCGTTTGTTGGTGCGGGCAGTTCTAGTTGAAGTTGAATAAGAGTGAGGCCGAGGGACCTGACCCGAGCGAGGCCGAGGGACCTGACCCGAGCGAGGCCGAGGGAATGCCAGGGGAAGCGCAGTTTTGGTAGATGTTGCAGTGGAGTAAATGCTCCTCACCCTGAACTTCACTGCTATAATTGTGACAGAAATTACGAATAGTTCACACCCTCCCACCGGGGGTGAGCGAAGGAATGTGTCGCTGACCCGTGCAGCACACCAGAGTATCTTTAGGAGGATCGCCAAATGAGGGCACGCCCCGCCATTCGCCACCACACTATTCCCACCCTGGGGGTGATTATCATCGCCGCGCTATCCATAAGCTGGCTGCCAACTTCCCCTGGAACGCAAGTTGCTGCTCAAGCTGAGACGACCCAACCAGAACTGCTGCAGTTCACCAGCGGTGAGCACGTGCTGGCCTTTGCGCCCGACAAAGCTGTTTTGGCTGGCATGGACCACGCCCTGACGGTGGAGTTCGTGGGTTCTCAGGCCGTGATCCCGCATGGTGTAGCCGCGCCCACAGAGAACGAGGGCAGCCAGGGTATGGGGCAAGCCGCGCCCTTAGGCACAGTCACATACCTGGAACTGTGGCCAGGCATCGACCTGCGCTACCAGGCCGCTGAAAACGGCGTTGTGGAGAGCGCGTATCACATTGCTCCAGGAGCAGACCCCAGCCAGATTGGCCTGCGCTACAACGCGCCGCTTGAGATCGACCCCAACGGCAATTTATCATTCACATTCGAGAGTGGCCAGATGACCGCCAGTGCGCCCATCGCCTGGCAGGAGATCGATGGCAAATGGATTCCAGTGGATGTTGAATTTAAACTCACCCGTTCACAATTCACCATTAGCTTCTCCCTGGGTGCCTACAACCCCGCTTACCCCCTGACCATCGACCCCACCTATACCTGGCACACCTTCTACGGCTCAGGGAGCGATGACCTTGGTCTTGCTATCGCCCTGGATGGGAGTGGGAATATCTTCGTGGCGGGCGGGAGTGGAGACACCTGGGTCGGCCCGGGTGGACAAGCCCCACGCAATCCCCATGCGGGGAATGATGACATCACCGTAATCAAGCTGGATGGGAACGGTGCCTACCAGTGGCACACCTTCTACGGCTCAGGGAACCATGACGATGGTCGTGCTATCGCCCTGGACGGCAGTGGGAATATCTTCGTGGCGGGCTATAGCCGTGCCACCTGGAACGGGCCTGGGCCCACCCTCCCGCTCAACGCCCATGCAGGGAATAGTGACATCACCGTGCTCAAGCTGGATGGAGACGGGGCCTACCAGTGGCACTCCTTCTACGGCTCAGGGAATAATGACTCGGGTTATGCTTTCGACCTGGACGAAAGTGGGAATATCTTCGTGGCGGGCAATTGTGCAGACACCTGGGACGGGCCTGGGCCCACCCTCCCGCTCAACGCCCATGCGGGGAATAGTGACATCACCGTACTCAAGCTGGATAGGGACGGGGCCTACCAGTGGCACTCCTTCTACGGCTCAGGGAATAATGACGAGGGTCATGCTATCGCTCTGGACGGCAGTGGGAGTATCATCGTGGCAGGCCAGAGTGGAGCCTCCTGGGACGGCCCGGGGCCAACCCTCCCGCTCAACGGATATGCGGGGCTTAGTGACATCACCGTACTCAAGCTGGATGGAGACGGGGCCTACCAGTGGCACACCTTCTACGGCTCAGGGAACCATGACCAAGGTTTTGGTCTCGCCCTGGACGGGAGTGGGAATATCGTCGTGGCGGGCGGGAGCAATGCCACCTGGGACGGCCCGGGGGGACAAACCCCACTTAATACCCATGTGGGGAACTACGACATCAGCGTGCTCAAGCTGAATAGCGACGGGGCCTACCAGTGGCACACCTTCTACGGCTCAGGGAGTGGTGACGATGGTCGTGCTGTCGCCCTGGACGGCAGTGGGAATATATTATTGACGGGCCAGAGTGAGGCCACCTGGGATGGCCCGGGACCCACCCCCCCGCTCAACGCCAATTCAGGGGGCTGGGACATCAACGTGGTCAAGCTGGATAGCGACGGGGCCTACCAGTGGCACACCTTCTACGGATCAGGGAACCTTGACGCAGGTCGTGCTATCACCATGGACGGCAGTGGGAATATCTTACTGACGGGCTTTAGCGCTGCTACCTGGGATGGCCCAGGCGCCGCTGCGCCGCTCAACACCCATACGGGAGCGTGGGACATCAGCGTGGTCAAGATGTACGATCCCCCGCCAACCGCTGCAGCTGATGAAGAAGGTAAAGAAAAAGACAAAAATACCAAAGTCTGCCCTGTCGATAGCAGCGGGACCACCTGCAAGATTGGGCATCTCAAGGTAGTCGTGGAGCCCAATACCGTGGCTGATGCCGCCTGCCAAATCGAGATCGAAGAGATCGACCGGTCCAACTTCCAACTCGGTGAGCGCGTCTTCGACGTTAAGGTGATCTGTGGGGGTGAAGAACTCACCTACTTCCAGCCGCGGCTCAAGGTGTGCATCAGGCCCAGCAACGCCCAGTTGCGCGATTCGGGCTACAGCTTCTACAATATGAGCATCTACCACAGGCGTAACGGCCAGTGGTCGGCCTATACCTATCCCACTGCCTTCAGTGAGAACGAGTACCTGTGCCTGAGGGTTAGCGTGCTGAGTGAGTTCGCCCTGGTCGTGCCGCAACTACCGGAGACCGGGTTCACCCCTGGGGTGGTGACTGCTCTCGAAGCGCAACCTGCCGAGAAGAATTACGCGTGTTTAGATGACATGCAAAGCACTTCCGAAGGAAGTCATCTGTCTTCCGGCGCTCCGCTTGGAAGTCCTGCGGAAGATGACTGTCACCAGGATAGCGAGGGAACCTTCACCCTGGAGATTCCCACCCTCGACCTGGAACTGCCCATCGTCGGTGTACCCCTCACCGAGGACGGTTGGGATGTCAGTTGGTTGGGTAATAGCGCTGGCTGGCTGCAGGGCACGGCCTACCCCACCTGGTCGGGCAATACCGCCCTCACCGCCCATGTCTGGAACGCTGATAACTCCCCGGGACCTTTTGTTGATTTGCACACTTTGCAGCACGGCGACGAGATCATCATCCAGGCCTGGGGTTTGACCCACACCTACGAAGTGCGCCAGGTCATGCAGGTGCGTCCCGACGACCTGCGCGCCCTGCCTCACGACGACTACGATGTGCTCACCCTGATCACCTGCCAGGGCTATGATCAATCCAGCAGGGAGTATGGCTGGCGTCTGGCGGTGCGGGCCGTACTGGTGAATGTGGAGTAAGGTTAGAATCGCTTGTTTCACTGAGTGGCTGATTACGCTGATGGAGAGCAACCCTTCTGCGTAATCTTTTTTTCTGCGCAATCTGCGATCCAAACCCCCCGACGATATGCGCTCCTTGCCCCACGACGACTATGATGTTCTGACCTTGATCACCTGCCAGGGTTATGATGAAGCCAAGGGGGAGTATGGCTGTAGATTAGCATTACGAGCCGTACTTATTTCAGTGAAACCAAAATAAATGCTAGCATCCTGAGCGGTGTCCTGAGCCCGTCGAAGGGTAGCAGCGCACCTTTCGATACAGCCTTGGCAGCTCCACGGCATACTCAAGACGCTATAATAAAAACAATTGGGATGGTATGCGATGCGTATCGAAGGGTGCGAGCCGTTCTAATCGATGTGAGTCCAGAATAAAGCCAGACCCCTGGGGATTGCGAATCCCCAGGGGTCTCTCAGACGAATAGCATCTAAAAGTCCGACTTTTGGCGAAAGTCGGACTTTTAGAGTGTACCGCAAAAGTGTCGGTAAGGTATAGAAAAAACCGCTCTGAGCGCTTCTCCACAGCATTGTTGTCATTCCGCGGGAGCGTCTCTTTGCGACCAAGGAATCCCCCAGACGTACCTTATCAGGGATTCCTCTTCACCCTGCAAAGAACGCAGGGCTCATCGGAATGACAAATCTCGCAAGGTATTTGCTAAGGCCACTGACACTCTCGCGCTATACTAGCTCCCAGATTTTGGGGGTACGGATCGATAATACTAGGCTATAATTTTTGTTCCTGAAAGGAGAACCCATCATGAAAAAACACCGTATCCTCAGTGCCCTGCTAGTATTTTCGTTTGTGTTGGTGGCTTTTCGAGGAGCACAATCAAGCCAACCGACAACGCTCTTTCTGTCCATTGAAGATGAACCCGCCACATTAGACCCTCAGCGTACATCCGATCCGGCCGCCTCTGTAGTCTTTGGCCTAGTTTGTGAAACGCTTGTCTACCAAGGCGTGGATTTAGCCGATAAGCCGCTTTTGGCGGAAAGTTGGCAGCTAGCTCCCGATGGTTTATCCATGACCTTCCAGATACGCCAAGATGTCATCTTCCATGATGGCACGCCGCTAAACGCTGATGCCGTGAAATCTACTTTTGAACGTGTACAGCAACCGGAAAGTGTCGATTCCCCCATCTATGAGGATTTCCAGGGTGTACAAATGGAAACCCCGGATGAGTACATTATTGTGTTTCGCTTCGAGGAACCAAACTATGATTTCCTGACCTCGCTGCGCAACCTGTATGCCGCCATCCTATCGCCAACAGCCCTCCAGGCGGATGAAGAGATGTTTGCTCGCAGCCCGGTTTGCACCGGCCCTTTCCAGATTCGGGAATGGCAGGCTTCGGAATATATTCTGCTCACTCGCAACCCGGAATACGCCTGGGCGCCCGATTACTACGACAATCAGGGACCGGCAAAAATAGATCAGATAAAAATCAGCTTTATCCCAGAACATGAAACCCGTTTCCAGGCATTACTGAACGGTGAGCTCGATATGCTCAGCCTCGGTTCGGCAGAAGAAATCGAGCAGATCCAGGATAAAGCGGAGCAATTTGATCTCTATGAAAGCTGGGTCGGCGGCATCTCCTATTTGGGTTTCAATTACCAGCAGGGCCTGACCAGTGAATTGGTCGTCCGTCAGGCGCTGGCTCATGCGGTGGACAAGCAAACCATTATTGATGAAATCTTACCCACGCTTGCACAGCCCGCTTTTGCGCCTTTAGCACCCACCACCTTCGGGTGTACAACCGATCTGATGGAATTTGAGTATCAATTCGACCCGGATAAGAGCAAACAACTCCTGGCGGAGGCGGGTTTCGCAGACAGCGATAATGATGGCATCCTGGAACGTGACGGACAGCCACTCAAGTTTGAGGTACTGACCACAACCAGCAGCACCTATGAAAAGATTTACGGATTGCTCCAGAGCCAATTTGCAGATATCGGGGTAGCGGTAGAACTGCGTCCCGCCACGCCCAGTGAAATTGCAGAAATCACGCCAACCGGTGATTTTGACCTGCTCCTGTACCATTACTTCTGGCCCTATCCCAACGCACTAGACTTGTTCCTTAGCGCGGATCGCATTGGTGCCAGCAACCGCGTCGCTTACAGCAATTCTGAAGTGGATGACTTGCTCAAACAGGCCGCCCTTCTCCCCAATGATTCCAGCGAAAAAGAAGATTTGCTGGTTGAAGCACAATCCATCATCCTTCAGGATGCACCCTGGCAGCCCTTGTTGGTGCGCAAGGTCGTGACTGCAGTCAACAATCGGGTCATCGATATAAAGGTACATCCTTCCGAGGGATTGCTCTTGCATGATGCTTACATTGGCGAGAATGGCGAATGAAAAAATACCACTCCGGTGTGCATCGCATGCACCGCGCTGGCCGCGCCACGCTATGCGGCCCTATGGGCAGGCGTGCCTACGGCAGGCCCATATTCGATGTGCGCACCCTGCCCCACGACGACTACGACGTCCTGACCCTGATCACCTGCCAGGGCTATGATCAGTCCAGCGGGGAGTATAATTGGAGAATTGTTGTTAGGGCTGTGCTAATAAAAGTAGAATGATACTTTGTTAATAAGTTTCACAATAGATAAGAACCTGAGAAGCTGGACTTTTGCCAAAAGTCCAGCTTCTTTTTTAGAACGCAGTTGATAGACGAAAGCAAATTATTTGACTTCCGAAGCGTTTCATAAGACCTCGGAAGTCGTACGAATAATAAGCTCCTAGAAGTTCTACTTCTCTGCCCCTTCGGGCGTATACGGCGACTTACGAAGTTGAACTTTCAGTATCACCCTATGGCTGCGACGCTGGTATCGTCTCTTGGTAAACATTATCGTTCTGGTTCGTGTCGTCTTCGAGCGCGACTTCGCATACCAGTTCATACTGATATTCAGCGCCGTCTATCTGGATACCCGTGTTGTATTCCCCTTCTTCTCCTGGCGCGAGCTTTAGCTGGATTTCTTTGCTGTTGTCGACAATGTCCATACCGCCCATAATGCCGCTCCAGGCGATCCCTGTGCCAAAACAACGCAGATCTGTTTTGAAATTAGTCAGTGCTTCCGGGCTATTGTTGATAATCCTGGCAATGATCATCCCTTTAGGCAGCTTGTCAGAGTACAGATCCGTAATGCCCAAGTCGAGCGTTGCCTTCCCCCCACCTTCTTCTGGCGTATCCTGCGTTTCGGTATCTTCGGAAGCAGACTCACCCTCGGAATCAGAACCCCCAAAAAGGTCATCAAGAGGGGGTACCTCAATGGGAATATCGTCCAGCTCAGGCACTTCTATGGTTGGGAAATCATCAAGGTCTGGCACTTCTATCGTCGGAAGCTCTTCGATATCAGGGAGCTCGTCAAGAGGAAGATCATCCAAAGGGCTGCTGAAGGGCGACTTCCAATCCAGCTTCATCAAGTTGCAGGAAATGACCCCCAAAATCAGTACCGTCATCACCAGAAAAGACAGCATGCTTTTGTGCCTGTTCATGAGTGCCTCCTTCCAGTTAAAGTATAGCGACTAAGGAAAGGCGAGTCAATAAAACGATGTGTTATACAAAACAAAAGACCCCAGCTATCTTGAAGAATGCTGGGGTCTTGTTCTTAATCTCAACGTAATTATGACATGGACATAACCGCAACTCGTAGATTATTTACGAGTGTTGCCAGTCGACCATTATTTTTGAGATTCTGACCACGCCGAGCCTGTTCAGCCTCGCGCCGTAGGTCAGCCTGGTGTTCTTTGGCTACTTGTAGCACTACCCAATGATCAGTCATTTTTGCCTCCAAATTGGCGGCGCCCTCGGAACTCTGATTAACAGAAAAGAAGGGCACCTATTTTTTTACTAGGTGACCTTCTCCAACGCCGACGGGGTTAGCTGACGGGCTCGGGCCGGAGAAGCTGGCCCTACGTCTTCAGGACGATTCGCCCCAAAAAAATGGTTCCTCCGCTGCGATAGCATTAGGCGTAGAAATATTAGATTGGTTCCAACAGGGCGCATTTTTACCATAAGGATTCAGGTAGGTCAACGTATATAATATGGGGGTCAGGGTAATTGCATATGCATTTATCGCTCAGTTTGGATAGACATATCCAAACGATTACCCTTCAATTTCTGTGGATTTGCCAATCCACAGAGAGCTATCTGCCAAATGCGATTGCCCTGGAATTTCTCGAAATTCCCTTGACCAAACGCAAACAAAGTGTAGAATTAATCTTGTGGGGCGGTGGCGGAATTGGCAGACGCAAGGGACTTAA
>CAZUSV010000163.1:0-13425 GCA_964622645.1 uncultured Anaerolineales bacterium | reverse complement strand
GGCGTGCGGAGCACGCCGCATACCCCCAAATCTGGACATTACCACGGGAATTCCTAGAGACCCTTTACTGATCAACTGGCAAGCGCAATACAAATGTAGCTCCTTGTCCATCCTGGCTCTCTACCCAGATCTCACCCCCATGGGCTTCAACGACCAATTTACAATACGCCAATCCCAGGCCAGTGCCTTTACGCCGGCCTCTCACGCTAGAATCGGTTTGGAATTTCTTGAAGAGTTTTTTGTGTGCCTTTTCCGAGATTCCCGGTCCAGTATCACTTACACCCAGCAACAGCGTAGGTGGATAGGTCATATCTTCGAGTTGCGCCCACAAGCGGATCTGGCCTCCATCGGGGGTGAACTTAATGGCGTTATCGAGGATGTTCCCCAGCACCCGCCGGATATGCTTGGGATCAACACGCAAATCTGGGAGATCTACAGCGGCACTGACATCAATTTCTATGCTGGCTTCATCGGCGAGCCGGGAAACTCGATAAACGACATCGTTGAGCAATTCCCCCACAGGCACCGCTTCGGTATACAGGGGCATTTGGCCATCTTCTAATTTGGCAATATCCAACAAGCCATCGACCATGCTCATCATGCGATCTGTGCTGCGCTCGGCCATCTCCAATAGTGATTGAGACTCTTCCGAAGGGGCCGCCTCCTCAATATCTTTGCGCAAGAGCCCAAAGCTGCCTCGTAGTACTGTCAGCGGTGAGCGCAGGTCGTGGACCAGCATATGCGCCATGTCCTCTCTTAACCTGGCCAGCTTTACCTCTTCGCTGATGTCCCGGAAGACCAAAAGCCAACCCGCTATTTGATCCTGGCTGTCGAGTACTGGGGTCAATGTGCGTTCAAGGTGGAGTTCTGGCGGCCCACTTAACTTGATGACGCGTTTCTTCTCGCTTTGGTCACCAGCAGATAAAGATTCACTATCTGCCCGCAAACTTTCGACAGTGTATCCCAACTGGGGTAGTAAGGGCGATAAATCATCCAATTGGATTGTCCCCCAATCGCCTCCGGAGAATTCAGTCAGGGGAATCTTTAGGAAATCGGCCAATGCCCGGTTGGCAGCCAGCACGCGCAATTCCAGGTTGAGCATCAGCATCCCCTCAGCAGAAGTCCGTAATATGGAATTCAATTCCTGGACCCTGCGAGACAAGGCATCATCTGTGCGTTCGTAGAGGCGCGCGTTTTGGATGGCGATGGCTGCCTGCGCAGCGATTGTCTCCAAAATATCCTTATGGTGTTCATCATACAATTCAGTAGCCGTGTACGATTGCACTGCAATCACCCCTAGTGGGTCTTGACCGCTCAGCATAGGAATTCCCAACCAGGAGGCTGCCGGCGTGCCGATATGCTCGATCTCTAATTCTGCAAGCCTGGCTTCAACATTAGAAGAGATCAGCAGCGGTTGTTTGGTTCGCAAGATATATTCGGTCAATCCACTACCAGCTTTGCGAGATCGCCACTCAACTTCATGGCTGTCTTCGACGGCCAGCGGGAAAGTGACTTCATCCTCTTCTGGGTAGTACAAGGCTACATAGAAGTTGTGCACGGGCATCAATTTGGCAACCTGATCGTAAACGGCCGGTAAGATTTCGTCGAGATGCAAGCTGGCACTCAGGGCCTGGCCCACGGCTTGGAGGCTATCAAGCTCTTGGACGCGGCGTTCCAGCCCTCTTGTTGTCAGGGCAAGGTTTCGGGCGATCAGCGAAGAGGCGACAATACCAATGGTCAGGAGCAGGAATATCCAAAATCCCAAGCGCGTATAAACCAGAGGAAAAAGAGGCAGGAATACCAGCGGAGTGACTTCATACAAAACCAGATTAGGCAATGACTGAAAATACATCTTCAACGCCGCGCTGCTCCTTGCCGCCATATAGCCACCCGCCAGGAGTAAATTCGTTCCCATATAGGCAAGCACCAGGGCGAACATGGCTAGTAAATTCTGTCCAGATAGCGCATCGAATGGTATTTTCCCGCCAACCCATTCATAAACCGCTCCGCCAACCAAAATACTAATTCCCTGGATGCCGGCATTCGCCAAAGCAACCGCTGCCGCACCAAGCCGGGATCCAAGCTTGGGTATCCCTATGCGATCCCCAAATGTTTGACGGACACCCTGATGGATCACCGCACCTAGAAATGCTGCCCATCCGGCAGGGATCTGGCCGATGACAAGTAAAGTCGCGATGGTGGACATGGGCAAAAACGAAACCGTTCCCCCTCCAAAGGGTACACCAAATGTGGTCGTAAAGACGATCAAAAACACAAATAATATGAATACCGCAGCACTTTGAGCTGAGAGAGGTGCGCTTGAAATGCGGTAGATCAAGTAAAAGAGCACCAGCAATCCGGTACCAATGGAGAGATAATAACGGTGAATTGTTTTCATGAATAGATTATATACCCTACCAAATCTTGTGGACTGTAAGCTGCCTTTCTACTCTCTACATTGTAATTGATTAAAGTGAGGAAAGCTAATCAATCGTCCATTTTCTTGAAATAGCCAATAGTAGTTCAAGCACAACTTTTATCACTTATGACACGAATGCTATATTGACGGAAAATACATGTGCAAAACTTATACAATATTAATCTAAATATATCTACAATACCTTGACATATCCTGGATCATTCGGTAATATAGGACTAACTAGGTCCAATTATGGACAAATCTATTTTTCCAAAAGGAGTAGTATCATGCGTAAGTTCCTCGTTCTAACCCTGTTCGCTATTTTTTCTTTCACCCTGGTTGCCTATGCGCCTGCGACCATTGAAGAAGCGCCTCAGGATGCCACGCGCTCTCACCATGGCGGCGATGACATCGTCGATGTCGCTGTCGCAGATGGGCGTTTCACCACCCTGGTAGCAGCCCTCGAAGCTGCTGAGCTAGTAGAAGCTCTACAGGGCGAAGGTCCCTTCACCGTCTTTGCTCCCACCGATGACGCTTTCGCGGCATTGCCCGAAGGTGCGGTTGAAGGTTTATTAGCCGACCCTGTCGCATTGGCAAATGTTCTTCTTTATCATGTTGCTGAGGGCAAAGTCATGGCTGCTGATGTTGTTGAATTGGACGGTGAGAAAGTTGAAACACTCTCTAATGAAAGCTTCATGGTCAAGGCTGATGATATGGGAGTGATGGTCAATGATGCCAATGTGATTATTACCGATATCGAAGCCTCTAACGGCGTTATTCATGTTATCGACAGTGTTATTCTGCCTCCTTCGATGACAGACACGATTGTCGAAATCGCAGTAGCGGACGGACGTTTCACCACCCTGGCTGCGGCACTTGAAGCCGCTGAGCTGGTCGAGGCTTTGCAGGGAGAAGGCCCTTTCACAGTCTTCGCCCCTACTGATGATGCTTTCGCCGCACTCCCCGAAGGCTCTCTTGAGGCTCTTTTAGCTGATCCTGCTGCTTTAGCAAATGTACTACTCTATCATGTTGTCGAAGGTAAAGTCATGGCTGCTGACGTTGCCGAACTTGATGGCGAGAAAGTAGCTACTCTTTCGAATGAAGATATCGAGGTTAAGGCTGACGATATGGGCGTAATGATCAATGATGCCAATGTAATCATCACCGATATCGAAGGTACCAATGGCGTTATTCATGTCATCGATAGCGTAATCCTGCCGCCCTCTATGACCAAAACCATTGTCGAGATTGCGGTAGAAGATGGGCGTTTCACCACTCTGGCAGCGGCACTGGAAGCTGCTGAGTTGGTCGAGGCTTTGCAGGGAGAAGGCCCTTTCACGGTCTTTGCACCTACTGATGATGCTTTCGCCGCATTACCAGATGGTGCTCTTGATGATCTTTTAGCTGATCCTGCTGCTCTAGCGAATGTGCTCCTATATCACGTTGTCGATGGCAAGGTTATGGCTGCTGATGTGCTCGAAATGGACGGCGTAGATGTCGAGACTCTCTCCGGAGAAAGCGTTTCAGTTGCAGTCGATGCGGACAAAAATGAAGTTTCGATTAACGATGCCCTCGTGATCATCACGGATATCGAAGGCACCAATGGCGTCATTCATGTCATTGACAGTGTCTTACTTCCCTAATCCTCCTCAGTATCATTTTTCCTATGTAAATGTAAAGTTTCAATAACCCCATACTGAGGTTAGCACAACGGAGCGGTCAGATAGAGACCGCTCCGTTTTATTTAAACGTGGCTGGTAGCTGTCCCCGGCGACGTTTTATGGGAAAACAAGATCTAATTCGCTCACAAATTCAGCGAACCGGATTCCGAAATCTCCTGATTTCGATGGCGAGAGTATATCAATGAATATCTTTACCTCCCGACGTCAGGAGACGTCGGACTCCAGATTGAGGAGTTTTATTTATTAACAGGAGTTACGTAAATGTTACCCAATTTTTCGAAGGACGCCCCCCCAACCCCCCAATCCTGGGGGGAGTTTTCTAAAGAATCCCCCCAAGGTTGAGGGGCTA
Source organism: uncultured Anaerolineales bacterium (assembly GCA_964622645.1). Lineage (GTDB taxonomy): Bacteria > Chloroflexota > Anaerolineae > Anaerolineales > UBA11858 > NIOZ-UU35. Next base: position 8,975 of record CAZUSV010000163.1, on the reverse strand, counting down.
GGGGGGCAACTGCTTTGGGATTACCAGGTGACTGTCATCTGTAAACATACCTGGACTAGTTTGGGTTAGTAAGAAGATGACAGTCACCTTTTCCGAATAAGATTGTATTGGCATTAATAACCTGCGGGAGGTTGTAGATAATTTTGCGAAACTGGATTCCAGGAACCTCCCGCAGGTTGATGCCAATGATGACTTAATTGGCTATGCGCAAAACTAGAATATACCCTGATAGAGCCACGGAATTTTCCAACACATGGCTCTACCAATTATCGCGCAATTCATTACTTGCTTCCAAGGGATCTAACATTACTGCCCCCAGAAGTGTTACTGTCCACAGTCGGCGATCCGTAGTATGCCACCTGGCTGCCGCCACTGGCGTTGACATCCAGAGTCTCTGTGGTCCATACTTCTACATCCCCTCCTCCGCTGACATTTACATCTGTTGCATTGCTCTCCAGGTCATCACCAGCATAGCTGCTGCCACCGCTGAGATCGAGGTTTTGCTCGTCAACTTGACCCGAAACCACGGCATCCCCTCCCCCACTAATATGCAGATCAAATCTCTCAGCAATCAAGGAATCAATTTCGGCATCGCTACCGCCGCTGAGGTGAAGATCGAATCTATCAGTCTCGATCTCGAAAGCATCCAACTCGCCTCCACCAGAGATTTCGACACCACGAATCTCAGGTGTAGTGAGATAGATTCGAATCGGTCGGGTAGGGCGATAGGCTGTCTCTGGATATTGGTCTCGAAAACCTATTCTCAACTCGTCACCAACAACTCGAGTTTCGATCTCCTCAAGAATATTGTCTTCAGCCTCGATTTCCAGGCTCTCTGCATCCCCCTGGCTCAGGATTAGCTCCATGCCACAGCATACATCGACCTCATCGAAACCGCTTACATCTCTGACCTCACTGACCACATCCCCAGAGCCGCGCACAATGCGAGCCGCACATGCAGAGAGGGTCACAGTCAGCATAGCAATACCAAATAGAACCAACTTCTTCATCAAAATGTCCTCCAATTCTTGGATTTGTTTAATGACTCTACTGAAAAAACTTCATTACCGCGGAGACGCAGAGTACGCAGAGCAAATATGAATAAGAGAGAAGCAATAATTTAAGTAAATTGCAAATGATACTTCGAATTTCTCAAAAAACACTTTATAAATCTTCGCGCTCTCAGCGTCTCTGCGGTGAAATTGACCTTTTTCCAGGGGACTCTTTAATCTATGCCAATATACGGAAATAAAGGTAAATGGTAGCAACTCGTGTCTATATTTACCGCAGAGATCGCTGAGAAAACTGTGGCATTTCCCAAACGCCCCCCGGCCCCCAATTCTGGGGGAGCAGATTCCCCCCTATGCCTGCCCTGAGCTTCACCGAAGGGTTGGGGGGCTAGGGGGCCAGGCAAGATTTCAACCGGTCGATTCTTTACATATTCCAAGGATCTTCCTTGCCTCTGAAGGCGTAGCGACTTCACGTTGGAGTTGATGAACAAGGCTAACGGCATTTTCCACAAATTCAGCGTTGCTCTTGGCCAGAACACCCTTTCGTAAATACAGGTTATCCTCGAGGCCCACCCGGATGTTGCCGCCCAGCAATATCCCTGCCGTGATCATCGGTAATTGAGTCCGTCCAACTCCCAGCACAGACCAGCACGCATTTTCGGGTAGCTTACTCTTCATAAAAAGCAGATTTTCGATCGAAGCATCAATCCCCCAGCGCACCCCCATGCACAGTTGAAAATAAGGCGGCTCATCAAATAAGCCTTGATTGAGGAGATCGGCTGCCTGAGAGATATGCCCCGAGTCGAACACCTCGATCTCCGGCTTGACGCCGTACTCTCGCATTCGTTTGGCAGCCACCACTCCCCATTCGGGCGAGTTGACAAAGACTCCGCCACGGAAGTTAAGCGTACCGATATCGAGGGAGCAGATCTCGGGCTGTAAAGCTACCGGAGCGAGACGCGTCTCGATCAATTCCTCAGGATCTCCCTGAAGGTGGAAACCCGTTGTGGTCAGATTGATCAAGATATCACATTGATCGCGGATGCGCACTACGACTTCACGAAACAACTCGATCTCAGAGTTTACCATCCCAGTCTGAGGATCCCTGACATGGATATGGGCAATCGCCGCGCCAGCCCGCCAGCATTCGACAGCCGAGGTGGCAATCTCTTCTGGCGAATAGGGTACAGCCGGGTTCATCTCCTTGGTCGGCGCCGAGCCGGTCAGCGCGGCTGTGATGATGACTTTTACTTTCATAGGCTGAACTCCAAATATCGTCTACAATATCAATATACTACAAATTGCACTACTGAGACGTGGAGGCTCTCCAGGAATCGCCAGGGTAGCTCCCAGATTTGGGGGTATAGGGCGTGCTCCGCACGCCCTATACCCCCAAATCTGGAAATTTCCACGAGGATTCCTAGAGATCCGATGCGGAGTTCGCAGAGATTCTAATAGTCAGAGAGGAAAACATGCTATCCAAACCCACGCAAAGTTCAGTTCTTTACCGGCGCATGCTGCATGATCATCCCAAGATCGCCAGAGGTGAGGGCGTTTATCTTTTCGAGGAAGATGGCACCCGCTACCTGGACGGCTCTGGCGGCGCGTTAGTTGTCAATATCGGACACGGTGTGGGTAGCGTTGTGCAAGCCATAGCCGCTCAAACTGCCCAAGTCGCCTATATCCATGGCACCATGTTCACCAGCGAAGTCACCGAAAGATACGCCCATGAGCTGGCCGGGATATGCCCCCTGGCCGATGCCAGATTCTATCCCCTCAGCAGCGGATCAGAGGCCGTCGAGGGGGCGATCAAGTTCGCCCGCCAGGTTCAAGTCGCTAGGGGTCAAACCAGTCGCCACCTGACCATTGCCCGCTGGGGGTCTTACCATGGAGCGACGCTGGGCGCGCTGGCTGTCACCGGCAAACCCAAAATGAGAAATCTATTTACCCCCATGTTCAGGGACATGCCGCACATCCCACCACCCTACTGCTACCGCTGCCCATTTGAACTGAGCTACCCCGTTTGTAATATTCGCTGCGCCACCGAGCTCGAAAATGAAATCCTACGCCAGGGTGTAGAAAATGTATCCGCCTTCATCGCCGAGCCGGTCAGCGGCGCCACCCTGGGGGCGGCGGTGCCGCCGCCAGAATATTGGCCCCTCTTCCGGGAGATCTGCGATCGCTATGAGGTACTGCTGATCGCCGACGAGGTCATGACCGGCATGGGTCGCACCGGCAAATGGTTTGCAGTCGAGCACTGGGATGTAGAGCCAGACATCATCACCATCGGCAAAGGTGCTGCTGGGGGTTATTTTCCGCTCAGCATCCTGGCGGTCAAAGGGGAACATGCCGACCTGATCGCCGCCAAATCTGGCGATTTCATCCATGGTGGCACCTATACGCATCACGCCGTCGGTGCGGCCGCCGGGTTAGCGACTCTGGAATACATCAGAGACAACCAACTGGTTGAAGAGGTCGCCCGCAAAGGGCCCTTGCTGGAGAGAGCCCTGAAAGAGCGATTGGGGGACCTGGATTGGGTCGCTGACATCCGAGGCATAGGCATGATGTGGGGCGTAGAGCTGGTGCGTGACAAACACACAAAAATCCCCTTCGAGGCTCATCATCGTTTAGGGGGTAAAATTGCCGATGCTGCCCTTCAAAATAGTCTGATCATCTACCCCGGGGGCGGCTGCATCGATGGGACGCGCGGCGATCACTTCATGATCGGGCCTCCCTTTACCATCACAGAGCAACAAATCGGAACGATGGCGGATATACTTTTCAGGACAATCGAAGAGATTCAATTTGGATAAAAAGGGAATACCCCAGGGGTTTACCCAAACCCCTGGGGTATTCTCAATATGTGTGCTAAGGACTGCTACCGGAAAAATCTTCCCATTGTGCTTTTTTCAGAAGCGTACTTCCAGCCTTAATAGCAGCCAGCACAACGTCTTTTGCATTTGCCCCCTGGTTGACTGCGGTAACCTTGGCATTCAAACGCATCGCTTCTACCCACAATTCGCCTTTACCCATCAAGGCTAAAATCAATGCTTTGTAGCCGATATCCTTTTCCCAGATATCTCCAAATACGAGCAGCATTGCGTTATACAACAGGATCTTCTTCAAGTAGACCGATGATCCGGAGAATTCCGAAATCTCCCAACTGCTACCACCATCTTCGGTTACCAGAATAACCCCGAGTTCTCCGCTATTGCCAACCGCAACGCCATATTGATCATCCAGGAAAAGCACATCGGATAACGTGGCTTCTTCAAGAGGTGGATCAAGCTCAGTCCAGGTATCTCCACCATCCACAGTTTTGATCAGATAAGGTGTTGGATTATCCCAACCGTAACTTCCCACCGCATATCCTACACCTTCTGAAGGGAATGAGATCCCAAACAGGCCTGCATCTTCATGGGAGGGGTGTTCCTGTTCAACCCAGTTGATACCGTCCTCAGAGCGCAGCAGCAACGATTGGAAGTTCCCGAAATCAAAGCCGATACCCCACCCGACGCCCGATTCTGAAAAATATACTTTGTCAACGCTACCGAAAACCTGTGGAAGAGTGGCCTTCGTCCAGGTTTGACCGCCATCCTCGGTGCGCAAAATCAAAGTTGGGATATTTCCATCCCAATCCTGACCAGCGGCGTAGCCAATCATTTGATCGGTGAAAGCCACGGTGACAAGGATGCCCCTGCTAATACCTGAATCTACCTCGACCCAACTCTCTCCGCCATCTGTGGTAAGGAAAATGACGGGCTGTGTATCTTCAGCTTCTCCCCGGTCTCCCACGGCCCAGGCATAGGTTTCATCTAAGACGAAAATGTCCTGGATAGTTACACTCTCATCCAGGATTTCGAACTGCATAACAGCCAGTTCTTCAGTTTCTGCCATTGCGGGTGTGGGGTAGGCACTCAATAGTATTCCCGAAATCATCGCCGCGACCAAGATCAGGATGATTATTTTTTTATATGGGATATGTTTATTCATGGCGTGTTCCTCCTAAAAAACTACATCCTCATTATAGAGGACGAAATATTCTCACACAATACCACTAGAGAGCTAATTCACCACTACCCTAGTGAAACATCAACCCTTATCAGACAAGAACTTGAGCACCGCTTGATTGAATTCCTCAGGCCGCTCTGCTGGTGTGGCATGACGCGAATCCTCGATCACCAACAGCTCAGCGTTTTTCATCTTGGCGACGAAAGCTTCTTTTTCACCGATCCAGGTGTAATCCTGGTCGGCAGCGATCACTAAGGTAGGGATTTCGATATTCCCAATTTGCTCCATCACACTCCACCCCACCAATGCCCGCATTGAGGCCAGGTAGGCGTGATGATCATTTTCAGCCCATCGCTCGATAAAGATGCTCTTTATCTCAGTGTGTTCAGGCTTGGGAAAGAGTCTCTCACCCAATACCTCACCCATCTTGCGCATGCCGATCAAGCGCACGATGAATTCACGCTGCCAAACAACCATGCGCTCTTTCATGGAACGCACGACTAACTCTGGAGTTGCATTGGCAACCACCATGCTCTTGATCAACTCAGGACGATCCACCGCCAACTGCAAGGCAATCATCCCTCCCATGGAAATCCCCACCACATGCGCTGGGGCGCTATCCAACTCGATCATCAATGCGGCGGTATCCGCGGCGAACATAGACAGGCTATACGGTCCTCGGGGCTTATCAGAGCTGCCATGGCCGCGGGCATCATAAGTGATCACTTGATATCGCTGCGCGAAAACGGGCACCTGCATTTCCCAATCGCGCATACTGGATCCAAGACCATGGATCAACAGGAGCGGTTGACCCTCTCCCGTGATTTCATAATTCAAGGTAATGTCACTGATTTTGATAGTTGGCATATATATCCTTTTAATGGCAGAATTCATCTGAGGGTCAGTTGTCTTCGATTGACGTTTCCAACAACCATAAGGAAGAATGGCCTGGTTGTGCCAACCAGACACGCCCATTCGCATCCATCTCAACGGAGCAATATAACGGACTCAAGTCAGCAGCTAACTCTACAGAGTCAGCCGTGATGCTGTACAATTGATTGCCAGCACAAAGCCAGCCTTCCCCCGTTTGAAATAAAGCCAGATCGCCTGGGCCCTGCTCGCTAATCAGGGTCCACTCATCCTCGGTCACTCGATAAAGGAAGAACGAACCTGTATCACAACTGGCACCCCCACAGGGAGCTAAGGTTACCCAGACATCGTTTTCCCCGCCCAACACAATTTCAGTAATAAAGCCCCAACGCACCCCCCAATCGGGATTGATCTCTGGGGGGTCGAAGCGTCGCCAACCCCGCCAGGGGGAATAGCGCCAAAGGGTCTCGTCCACACCAATCCAGATGCGACCGGCATCATCGACCTCGATATCTTCGACGCAGCCTGAAGACACCACTTGAGAGCTACGACCCCACCAATAGCTGCCGGTATACCAGCGTGCCCCCTGGCCAGCAGGCCCAGGTCCCATCCAGGCGCAATCGGCAATCCAGACATCGCCAACACTGTCGATGGCCATGTCGGTGAGCGAATAGCCGAAACCCTGTTCGATCATCTGCTCTGTTGGGTAATAGCCCGCATCATCGGGATCGTAGATGCGCCAAACCTTGCCTTCGAATCTGCGCACATCCCGGCTGGTAGCCAGCCACACGCGACCGCGTTCATCGGTGATGATCTCCTCGCTGACCGAAGCATAAGGCCCAGAACGCCACACTGGCCCAGCCGGCGTCCAGCCTGATTCCAGACCGTAGATCTGCCAATCGGCGCCATCCCAGGCTGAAACTGTTTCGCCATCTTTGGTGGTCACCCAGGTGCGTCCAAAGCTGTCAAAACCCAAGATGATATCACCATGGCCAGGATGATTTGTCCAGTTAGAATCGCTCAGGCTCGTCAAGCCTCTATCGGTGATCAACCACAAGGTGCCTTCAGGTGATACTGACAGATCGTAAATCACCCCCAGGGATTGTTCATCGTATTCCTCATAGAGAATAAAGGGGCCAATGGGAACCTGCGTTGGTGTTGGAGTAATCGTGGGAGTAAACGTGGTAGTGGGTAGGGGAGTCGGCGTGGGGGTTTGTGATGGTGCGATGTACTCAGTGGCTGTGGGGGTGAAGGTGGAAATGACGACTATCTTTTCTGAGGTAGGTGTTTCATCCTGCCGAGATGGAGTCAGTTCACAACTCGCCAGAATCAGTGCAAGGGATATTATCTCACAAAGCGAAATCTTCTGCCATCGCTGCATAAATATGTCACCTCAGTCCAGCCAAGTATCTTGACAATGTCAACTTTCAGACGGGAAACCCCGTACCCCCCAATTTTCGGAAGTTCTCGCGAAGTTGACAAAGTCGAAGTATTTATCTAAAAATAATATCCCGAAATACTACGGCTTCGGAGGCAGAAGATATTTCTCTTCGACATCATCAAGGTACTTGATGCAGGCCGAATCCTCAGGGTCTTCACTGGGAGATGTCTGGAACCAGGCCTCCAAGATTTCGGCTGCAACCCACGCAGAGGTCGTGCGGATGCTCATTGCCAGGATGTTGGCATCATTCCAAAGACGCGCCCCCCGGGCTGTCTCCGCATCCCCACACAAAGCGCAGCGAATGCCGCGCACCTTGTTGGCTGCCATACTGATGCCAGTCCCCGTCCAACAGAAGAGGATCGCCTGCTCATACTCCCCCAGGGAAACCTTTTCGGCAACTTCGACCGCCACACGCGACCAGGGTGCCGGCTCGACCACCAAAGCGCCGTACAGGTCGACCTCGAAGCCCCTCTTTTTGAGATCGTCAATGACCACATCCGTGAGATGCGTTTTCATGTCACTACCAACGGCTATTTTCATGTTCTGCTCCATATTGTTTATTCGTATGGCGAATTCGATGTTGCTGCCCAACCCTATCGTAAATAGATGATTAGGTCGAGATTGCCAGGTGATCGCCCTAACTCGGTGAGTTTCAAGGCCACTTCAGCACGATGCTGAGTGCCATGATTGACCACATGAACCAGAATATGCCAAAGCGTGCTCTCATGCGCATGCCCACTCATATTTTGGTAATGGATGATCCTATCTAAATCATCATCCTCGAGTTCACCGAGAAACTCGTTCATTTGCTTCTCTTCACCCAACCAGGCTTGTTGCATCGCATCCAGCGAATCGATTTGCTGCTCGAGTTCCATGACTTGTGGGGAGCGCCCTTCTTGCGTGCGCACTCGCCAAATCCACTCGGCGTTCAAGGTGTGTAACAAGGCTCCGAACAGGCTCCCAAAACTCACGGTCGCCTCGACAGTAAGTTGTTCATGGCTCAATCCATTGGTTGCCGCTAAAATTCTGTCCCGAGCCCAATAATTATAATCATAGAGTAATTGCAAATCATTGGTGCGCATGAAAGACCTCTCTCACCTAGGATTAGTGTCTTCGAAAATTGTCATTCGATATTCCTTTCAGTATTGAATTGTGTCAGCGACAAGGTGTTACCGTCAGGATCCTTGAACCAGGACACTTTATCCCCATTTGGGAACGTATATACTCCCAAGTCGTCTCCCTCGAAGCCTGGATAGCGTTCGAATTCTACTCCCCTCGATTGTAGTTCACTGGAGGTATGCTCAATATCATCAACAGCCCAGCCAAGGACAGTGTAAGGCGGTGGGTTATGCTGTTCTAAGATCGAAATCCGAAGCATGGTGCCATTGGCGTCAAAGACCAGGGCGAAAGGTTCTTCGGCTACAAATATCAGTCCCAGAACATGGCGGTAGAATGCTTTGGCTTCTTCAGGTTTCGATGTCCCCAAAAAGGTGATTAGGCTAGAAGTATTCAACATCATATGACTTTACTCTGGAGTCCGACGTCTCCTGACGTCGGGAGATTAAGAATCTCATGTACGTACCTTGACAAAGTCACATCGCAGACGAGAAGCCCGAAAATAGGGGGGTACGGGGGTGCTTCGC
>CAZUSV010000162.1:0-13730 GCA_964622645.1 uncultured Anaerolineales bacterium | reverse complement strand
CTTTTCTCCTGCTCCACCTTAGCTCAACTGCCCCTATTCCGGGAATTGCTGGGAATTTGTTCATATTGAAGGCCAGGTAGAACATGCCGTAGTCAGCGTTGGTGTAAGTCTCGATGCCCTCGCCGCGCTCAGCCTGCTCGCGCAGACCGCGGGACAGACCCAGGGGGTTGATCACGTAATCCACCTCACCGTTGGCCAGGGCCAAGAAGGCGGCATCCTGGGAACCGTAGATGGAGAAAACGATGTTGGGGCTGTATGGGCCTTGTGCGTAGCGCAAGGTCTCTTCGCCTTCGGCATTCCCGTAGAGCTGGTAGGTGGTGCCATCGGGCATGGTCAGCTGCCAGGTGCCATCTTCGTACTCGACAACCTCAGCACCTTTGAAGTAGTAGGTGTCATTGGCAGAACGCTGGACGAAAGCACCTGGTTCCCAAGTATCGGTGGTGTAGCCACCATAAACGGGAACAGCGCTGGCATCCGCTTCGTACAGGGTGGTGCGGGCGTTGGTGAAGGCCTCCTCGTAGGCAGCAACCTCTTCAGCATAGGCGTCACAGGCAGCCTGATGAGATTCACCCAAACCCTCGGACTCACAGGTCAGTTCGACTTCGACAGCGGCGCACGCGGCCTGAGCGTCTTCAGAAAGGTCTTCGGCTGCACAATCTACGGGATCTCCGTCAAGTTCAACGGCTGCCAGTGCCTCAGCACAGGCGGGGTGCAGATCGTCACCTTCGCAAGTAACAGCGACGGGTGCAGGAGCCTCACCGGGCTCAACAGCGCCCTCCAGGAAGGCATACCCTTCGACAGCCTTGTCCGCCCAGAAGTGCTCGGGGAGGATGGGGGCCAGGGCCAAGCCAGCCTGCCAGTTGCCCAGGGAGGGGGCCTGGTTCAGGAAGAGGAACTCAAGGGTGTAGTCATCCACAGCTGTAACCTGGACATCCACATCATTGGGCGTACACTGGTTGGGCCAGTTCTGGGTCAGCTTGAGTTCTTTACAAGTGTTGAAGGTGAAGACATAGTCATGGGCATTGATGGGCTCGCCATCGCTCCAGACTGCATCCTGAATCATCTCAACGGTGATGGTGTAGGTGCCATCGCCATTGTCGACTTGCTCGGGAATATCTAGCGCTAATTGCGTTACGAAGTCAAAGCGCTGATCAGAAAGTTGGAACAACTGCGCCTGACTCTGCGAGATGACATAGCTCGTCCAGACGGAGCTGCCTGGGCCAAGATAGTTCCAGTAATTTAGAGAGACAGGCTCCTCGAAGAGGGCGATGCGGTACGCGTCACAGCATTCCGCTCCGGCTTCCTCTTCTACTGGAGCTGCTTCAGCTTCCTTCTCGACCTCGACAACCACGGTCTCGACGACAGTGATGGTTTCGGGCTGACAGGCTGCCAAAGCCATGCTGGCGATGACAAGCAAGCCAACCAAAATCAGTAATCTTTTCGAATTCACGATTCTTCTCCTTATTATTTTTAGAATCAAGGTTTGGGGCGAATGTCAAACTCATCTAAGATAGCAACCACCCCCTTTCCAGGACGCGAATTTCCATCCCAAATTTGTGGATATCTGGCCATAGCAAAGAATCAAGCACATAGCTAAACATGCACTATTTAGGCTGAATATCCAATGGGGGAAATAATCAGGTATACTAAACATAGGAAAGTTCAACCAGGTCTGATCGGGCCTTGGACTTTCCAGTCGTCGCCCCGGGTGCCTCCGGGGCGATTTCCGTGACAGTATCTATGATCATATATCAGAATCACTGCAAAGCACATAACACTGGAGTAGAGTCTTTCCCCCTTCTCAAGTAGGGTATTCTATGAAAATCTTTATCTCCCGACGTCAGGAGACGTCGGACTCCGGACGGAGTCGCCCTGTTGGTTAAAACAAATGGGGGATGGGTTCGAGCCCACCCCCCGCCATTGGAGGAGTAAAAGGCTTTCTCTTACTCGTGTCTATCATAGTGTATTTTCGAACAAATTACACCATCCCAGAGTACAATTTCATACTATACTTTGGGAGCATCTTCTCTGCCTCGCTGCGACTATAGCGACCATACGCATACTTCGACAATGTCACCTTAAATAGGGGGGTACGTCTGAATAGTGACATTGACAAGATGCTTAATCTTTCTCATTGCCACGACCACGAGGCTGATGTATATTTAAGTATCGAATGAGATTCTCCGAATAATCACTACCTTATGAAGAAACTCTGGCAACTGATCCGCGATCAATTTGGCAAATTGCGTTGGAAATTGACGTTGACCTACTTTGGGATCACCGTAACAGCGCTGCTGCTTGCCGGTGTGATCGTCATCGTGGGAGTATCTGCGTATGTAGTCTCGAAGACCAGAGTTACTCCCGAAGAATTGTTTTTGGATATCACTTCAGGCTCCTACAATCAATTAGGCAGACAGTTCTTGTCTGTATACCCTCCTGACGTGGAAGGCCTCCAAGATCTATTAAGCCAATTCAGCGCCACGGTTGCCGAGATATCTCCCATCGAAATCGGCGACTTCATTTTAAACGTCACCAGCACCAATGTTCTCTATGTCATCTACACGGATGCCGAGGGGAATCTGATCGATGCGGTGCCTCACGATTTCATCCAGCAGACGCGTGCCGGAGATCTTTTGGACACTTCTGAAGTCCCCGGACTAAGCGAACCCTTCGAGGCGGCCATCTCTGGCGAAGTCAGCTCCGATATTTTGGTCAATAAGGTAACCAATGACATCATCGTGGGAGCGATTCCGATCTACCATATCAATGGATCAGGCAATATCGTTGGTGTGTTGGGGTTCATGCACAAATCACAACTCCTGGAAGTGCTGCGCTGGCCGCAAATCTCCCGGCAGGTGGGGATTAGTCTGCTCTTCATCACCTTGATCGCCGGGGTTTTTGGCACGATATTTGGATTTCTGACAGCCCGAGGGCTGACCTCGAGGCTGAACCACCTGGGAGCTTCGGCGCAGGCCTGGAGCCAGGGTGATTTTTCTGTTTTCGTCGACGATCCAGTTAAAGACGAACTCGGTCACCTGGGAAGCACGCTCAACAATATGGCCGTGCAATTAGAAAACCTGCTTGATGAGCGTCAGGAGATCTCCGCCATCGAAGAACGCAATCGCTTGGCTCGCGATCTGCACGACAGCGTCAAACAGCAAGCTTTTGCGGCTTCAGCCCAATTAGCCGCCGCCCGAACTCAGATGAACCCCGAGCCTGAGCAAGCAGTAGATCATTTGGACGAAGCTGAAAGATTAGTCAATGAAGTGCGCCGAGAATTGACCGACCTGATTCAAGAATTGCGTCCTGTAGCCCTGCAAGGTGAAGGGTTGGCGACTGCGATCCGCAGATTTGCCAGGGAGTCGGAGAATCAGATCGGCATTCCATTCAGTGTGCGCACGCAAGGAAATCGGGTTATCCCCCGCGAAGTCGAGCAATCATTGTTTCGCATCGTGCAGGGCACGATCTCCAATATTGCCAGACACAGCCAGGCGACCGAAGCAGAGATCCATCTGGCGTTTCAGCCCAACCAGGTTGTGTTGACTGTTACTGACAACGGCGTAGGTTTCGACCCTACCAAGAAATATAGCGGAGTAGGACTGCGCTCGATCCGCGAACGTGTTGAGTTGCTACATGGAACTCTGAAGATAGAAAGCGGAAAGGAAAATGGTACCAAAATCACTGCAATATGCAAAACGTAGCAAAATTCGACTACTATCGCCAACCGGAGATAGGTGAATGACGCGACCGATTACTGTTCTGATCGTTGACGACCACGAAGTTGTGCGCAGTGGTGTGTATGCCTTCTTGGAAGCTCAGCCCGATCTGAACGTTGTGGGGGAGTCCAAATCTGGCGAAGAGGCCGTAGAGATGGCCTTGGAGCATAACCCTGATGTGGTGCTGATGGATCTGGTTATGGATGAGATCGATGGGGTCGAAGCGACACGCAAGGTCAAAAACGCCAGCCCGAGAACGCAAGTGGTTGTACTGACTTCTTATCACCAGGACGAGTTTATCTTCCCTGCTTTGCAGGCAGGTGCGATCTCATATATTCTTAAGGACATCAAGATGGACGAGCTGGCGGAGGCCATCCGGCGCGCTGCGCATGGTGAAGCGACACTTCACCCCCGGGTTGCTTCGCGCGTCATCCAAGAAATCCACGGAGCCAAGAGTGAGGAACTCAACCCCTACACTGAACTCACGGATCGTGAAATGGAGGTCCTGAAATTAATTGCCAGTGGTCTCTCTAACAGCGAAATCGCCGAACAATTAGTGATTAGCGAGAACACGGTCAAGGGGCACGTCAGCAACATCCTCAGCAAGCTGCACCTGGTCGATCGAACTCAGGCAGCAGTCTACGCCTGGCAGCAAGGCATCGTGCGGCGAAATCGCTAACTCGATCAAATGAAACTCAAACCGCTCGGATGGGGTTCTTCAATAATCATATTCCTACTTACAGGATTACTATTGCGCACGGCCCTGTATCATTTTGCTCCCGCATACAAGATAGCAACTGGAAAACCTTATCTAATCGGATATTTGATTGGCTGGGTTGGCTCTATGCTGATTGTATTTATTGCTTCTCTAGTTGTATATCGGGTTGATGGTCATGAATTCACAAAGGATGCTTTTTTATCTCGATATCGGTTGGACAAAATGGAGCGGGCAGATTGGGCTTGGACGGTGGCGATGCTTGTTTTCGCCATTGTTTCCCTGACTGCACTCTCATTTACTACGAAGTGGCTAAAGACCATAACCCTGTTTTCACCTCATCCTGCATTTCCATCAGATTTGGTGGATATGGCCAATAAACTAACACCAGGAATTCTGTTTGAAATGCCGCTACAAGGAGAGTGGTGGATAATAGGAATATACTTCATCGGTTGGTCTTTGAATATTGTTGGGGAGGAATTCTGGTATCGAGGATGGATGCTGCCGAGACAAGAAATAGCGTTTGGGAAATGCGCCTGGCTGGTGAATGGGTTGATGTTCAACTTTCAGCATACCTTTCAGCCATGGAATTTGTTGGCGATGTTGCCTGGATCATTATTTGTGTCATATGCAGTACAGCGGCGGCGAAATACCTGGATGAGCATAATTTGGCACGGAATCTTAAATATAAGTTTGCTGATATTTATCATTCAGGGAGTGATAGGGTAGTACCTGGATATGAGAAAAGATCGATCAGTACCAAAGCCGCTGGGACACCTATAGCTAACGATAGGAGCACAAATGTCACAAAATACCATCATTTTGAAGGGTAGTCCGAGAGTCGATGGCAACAGCGCCAGTCTCGCTGACCAAGTAGCTGCCGGGGCCAAAGATTCAGGTGCTAGGGTCGAAAGTTTCTATCTGCATAGTATGGATATCCAACCCTGCGACGCCTGCGATGAATGCCAGGAAACTGATGGTGTCTGCATTATCAAAGATGATATGCAAACGCTGTATCCCAAACTTCGCCAAGCAGATGCTATCGTGCTCGCCAGCCCCGTCTATTGGTTTACGATCAGTGCGCAATTGAAACTGTGCATCGACCGCTGGTATGCATTCGAGTCTGATGCCGAAAAGCCAATGCATGGCAAAAAAGTTGGCATCGTATTAGCCTATGGAGATACCAACTTACAAACCTCGGGGGGCATCAACGCCATTCACACTTTTGAATCGATGTTCCGCTATCTTAAGGGGGAGATCATAGGCATCGTTCATGGCACTGCGATGGACGTTGGCGATGTAGAAAAACAGCCCGACTTGATGAAAGCGGCTTACAAGCTAGGGCAAAATCTAGCAACCCACTAAATATCTATCCGATAATTCGCTTGAACCGGTCGGCCCGCCGAAGGCGCGCCTGTGGCGAGGCTCGCCTCTGACACGACCGTGTTCAGCTCGGTCTGGAGACCGGCCTTGGCATTTTTTCGGTTAGGTTCTAATTTGTGCTCTCGATAAATGACATAAACCTGCGGGAGGTTTTTGCGGATGATCCTCTGAAACTGAATTCCTGGCTACCTCATGAATATTTGTCTTGGGTAATAGCATCTTGAACTCTGTATCTTTATTAGGAAACCAGGAATCCATGAATTTTTTCTATTTATTCCTGACAAAATGTCTTTCAACCCGACCTTGACGAACACAAAAAGACGTAAGAATCCTGACATTTATCAGGAATCGTCCCTACACAAACTCACATAGATGTGACTGAAATTATGTTAGAATTTCTGATGTAGTGTTGGAAAGCACTTTATCAACTCAACAATCCGATCATGGTACCTGATCCCCCGGATGGGAAGGTTCGGTAGAAAACCATCTACCAAGGCGAAGCCGGTGAGCTTGCTCCGCATGCGAGTCCGGCGCTGTCCCGCAACTGTGAGGTTAGTCTGATAGCCATGAGTCTGATAGTCTGATAGTTCCTTCACGTATGACTATCTGATTATTAGACTAATTGACTATCTGTCTACCCAAGCCAGGCCGCCCGCCATGATCGCGATTTCCACGACCCTCGCGGATAGGAGGTGGGAATGCTGAAAGAATTTTGCTAACATAAAACGCAAACTACTTCCCCCTGTCCCTAAGGCAGGGGATTTTGATTCATCAAAGAATATAATAAGGAGTACCATCCATGTCGGAGAAATATCTCATTCCATTCGTTGTCGTGCTGGTTGTCTCTATGCTGCTGATCGGTGCGTGCTCACCAGCCGCTGAGCCTACAGTAGAAGCCGTACCCGAAACACTTGAATTAGACTTGGAAGAAGAGCCCGTTTCAGAGGGAGATTCCTCGCAAGAACCAGCTGCTGCTGCCCAAGAGAGCGCTCCTGAATTGCTCGAATTAGAAGATGGCCTCGGGCGAATGATCACCATCGAACTTCCCGTTGAGAAGATCATCTCCTTAGCACCCTCGAATACAGAAATCCTATTTGCTATCGGCGCCGGGAATCTAGTCATCGGACGAGATACGATTTCAAATTACCCGGAGCAGGCTCTAGAAATTACCGATATTGGTGGTGGCTGGGGCGACTTGGACACTGAAAACATTCTTGCCATGGAGCCTGACCTGGTGCTGGCAGCTGCTCTCACCGCCCCTGAACAGATTCAAACGCTGGAGAATTTAGATCTGATCGTATTCACGGTAGCAAATCCTACCGACCTGGAAGGGATGTTTGAGAATTTGCGTATTGTGGCCCAGATCACTGGCCATGAAGACGAAACTGAAACTTTGATTGCCGACCTTGCAGCCCGCGTTGCTGCTATCGAAGAAGTCGTCGCCACGGCAGAGCAGCGCCCCTCGATTTTCTATGAACTAGATGCCACCGATCCCAATGCGCCCTGGACCCCTGGCCCTGGAACCTTCCACGATACACTCATCGCACAGGCCGGCGGGGTCAATATTGGCGGTGTTCTCGGCAGCGCCTGGGCGCAGATCAACCTGGAAGAGCTCATCCAGCAAGACCCTGAGATCATCTTGCTAGGCGACAACTTCTATGGCGGCGTGACCCCCGAAATTGTAGCCGCCCGTGCGGGATGGGACGGCTTATCAGCGGTTCAGAACGAGCAAGTCTATATCTTCAATGATGACATAATCAGCCGCCCTGGACCACGCCTGGTTGAAGGGCTGGAGGAGCTAGCCAGGTTCCTGCACCCTGAGTTGTTCGATTAGAAATTCCATCCTGCTTATTTCTGTAATCGTCAAGAGTTGTTCAAATACGTCATTTATCACGAATTTCCGCGAATGACACCAATGCCACGAATGTTTTCTGAATATCCCCATCCATATTCGTGCAATTCGAACCATTCGTTCATATTCGTGATTTCTATCCGGTCGCCCAGCTGTTCAAACTACTTTTGACCAGCACAGTTTTGTAAAAAAATCACCCTAGGAGAGATTATGACACTTCAGGGACTCATTGCAAACATCCCACCTGTGAATGAAACCGCCATGCAGGCAGCCCGCCGGCGCCAGGATGACCTGACCAAACCACGGGGCAGCCTGGGGCAGCTAGAAAATCTATCTGTAAATATCGCCGGTATGACTGGGAAAGTGCAGCCGATGATCACACATAAAGTGGTCACGATCATGGCAGGAGATCATGGCGTGGTAGCCGAAGGGGTTAGCGCGTACCCCTCGGAAGTCACTCCCCAGATGGTGATGAACTTCGTCTTCGGGGGCGCGGCCATCAATGTGCTGGCGAAGCATGTCGGGGCGCGCGTCACAATCGTGGATATGGGTGTCGCCAGTCAGATCGATCACCCCGATGTGCTGAATAGAAATATCGCACCGGGTACACAGAATATCGCCAGGGGACCCGCCATGACCCGCGCACAGGCCGTCCAAGCTCTGGAGGCTGGCGCACAGGTTGTCGAAGCCGAACTCGATAAAGGTCTCGACATTCTGGCAACAGGCGACATGGGTATCGGCAACACCACTCCCTCGGCGGCCATCGCCGCGGTGATCACTGGACGCGCCCCCGCGGAGATTGTCGGGCGTGGAACGGGCGTGGATGATGCCGGACTCAAGCGCAAAATCAGCGCGGTCCAAAACGCGCTCGAAGTCAATCATCCAGACCCCAAGGATGGCATCGATATCCTGGCCAAAGTCGGCGGCTTCGAGATCGGCGGTTTGGCTGGTGCCATTCTTGCCGCAGCTGCACAGCGCATTCCGGTGGTCATCGATGGTTTCATCTCCACTGCAGCAGCCATGATCGCTGTAAGCTTGGCACCCCAGGCGGGCGATTACCTGATCAGCGCTCACCGTTCACAAGAACTGGGTCACCAGATTATGCTAGAATGGTTGGGGCTGGAACCCCTGCTCGACCTGGACATGCGCCTGGGAGAAGGTACCGGCGCAGTGCTGGCGATTTCGCTCGTAGAAGCTGCATGTAAGATTCTTGATGAAATGGCCACCTTCAGCGAAGCTGGCGTTTCCGACAAGTAAGAATAAATCAATCCACGAAGTTCACTAAGGTACACGAAGATTACTTATATTTTTCTCTGTGTTCCTTGGTGTACTTCGTGTAATTCGTGTACTTCGTGGTAAATCGATGATTCCTTTTCTTGCCGCCCTGCAATTCCTCACCATTAGCCCCACGCTGATCAAGCGTGCTTTCAGCGAGAAAGAGCTTGGCCAGGCAGCAGGTTACTATCCCCTGGTCGGGGCGCTGATCGGCGTGCTGCTTTATGGCGCCAATTACGGCCTGGCCTTGATCGTGCCAGATGCACTGCGCGCCTCACTGCTGGTAGCCTGGTGGATCATCCTGAGCGGAGCCTTGCATATGGATGGATTATTAGATGCTATTGATGGTATCTTGGGCGGTCGTACACCAGAAAAACGGCTTGAGATCATGCGCGATGAACGCGTGGGCGCCTTCGGACTCAGCACAGGGGTGATCCTGCTGTTGATAAAATACTCCGCCCTGAGTGGGTTCCCCCAATCTGCCCCCATGTTGATCCTGGTCCCCGTGCTGAGTCGCTGGGGAATGACTCTGGCCGTGTTCGCATATCCCTATGCCAGACCTGAAGGGTTGGGCAGCGCCGTCAAATCCCACATCTCCTGGAAGCAAATCACCATCGCCAGCCTGACAGCCCTCGTCAGTGCCTGGCTGTGCGCGAGTTGGTGGGGTCTGCTGACCCTTGGGATCACGCCCCTGCTCGTATGGGGAATGGCTTCGTTTGTCTTACGTAGAATACCCGGCCTGACAGGAGATATCTACGGCGCGATCAACGAACTTTTGGAAATGATTCTTCTGCTCGTGCTCGCAGGATCGATTGCTTGAGGTCGCCAATAAAATAATTCCCACAAAATTTTTTTGTGCCAGCGGGGATGGAACCCCACTCGCACCCTAAAATTTCGAATAGAAAGGAAATCCTATGCTCAATATCGGTGATAAAGCCCTCCAATTTTCCCTGCCTAACCAGGATGACCAGGTCGTCTCTCTGAATGACTTTGCTGGTCAGTGGTTGGTGCTGTATTTCTACCCCAAGGACGATACCCCTGGCTGCACCAAAGAAGCCTGTGATTTCACGGACGCGCTAGATGAATTCAGAGGCTTGAATGCAGTCGTGCTCGGCGTCAGCGCGGATGGTATTGAATCTCACCAAAAGTTCATCCAAAAATATCGCCTGGGCATTACGTTGCTGAGCGACCTCGATAAAAGCGTTCATAAAGCCTACGCTGCCTGGGGACTGAAGAAGAATTACGGCAAAGAATACGAAGGCACGATCCGCTCGACATTCATCATCAACCCCGAGGGAGTCATCGCTGCAAAATGGAGTAACGTGCGTGTGCGTTCCAAGACAAAAGCGGGCGAATCAAAACACGCTGACAAAGTTCGGGAGAAACTGGCCGAATTGCAATCTAAATAATTGATAGGAGTTTCGTACTTGCCCCCCTAGCCCCCCAAAACTTGGGGGGAATCCTGAGCTATCTCCCCCCAGAATTTGGGGGGGTGGGGGGGGCAACTGCGTAATTCCTATAAATGAAAACCGCATGCGAAGCACGCCTACGGCGAGACGCCAAGACCACGAAGAAATTCTAAATCGATCTTAGCGAGCTTCGCGTCTTCGCGGTTGGAATGATCTAAGATGCTCCATTTATTGTTGGTCCGCCACGGTGAAACAGACTGGAATCTCACAAATCGCTTTCAAGGTCACAGTGATATTCCTCTAAACATAACAGGCCACCAGCAGGCCGCTGCCATCGGAGGTCGACTGGCCAAAGAGGAAATTCACGCTATTTTCACCAGCGACCTGAGTCGCGCCCGGGACACAGCCAAGAAGATAGCGGAAAATCACGCTTGCGACATCATCGTAGAGCCGCGTTTGCGCGAGGGCAGCTTCGGTCAATGGGAAGGCCTGACCTACGCTGAATTGCAACAACGCCAGCCCGAGGCTGTGGAGGCCTGGCACGAGGACATCAGCAGCTTCGCACCACCCGGTGGAGAAACACTGCACCAACTTGCTCGAAGAGTAGATCAGGCCTACAATGACATTGCTGCCAACCACCAGGACCAAACCGTTTTGCTGGTAGCGCATGGCGGCTCACTGCAAATGTTGATCGCCAACCTGCTTGAATTGCCACCTAAATCTTTCTGGCAATTCAACCTGGATCATTGCTCACTTTCGAAAATCTCTGTTTACGACGAAAGCGCTATTATCAATTCGCTTAATGAAACAAATCACTTAACGTTTCAACGTTTCTAACTGTGTCACAGGTACGCCGGGTGCGGGATCAAGGTGGTCCCAGCAGATTCGCTGACTTACTTGACCGATACAGTGGTAAATACATTATGGGAAAACTGATACTACTATTAGGTGGGGCCCGCAGCGGTAAATCAACCTGCGCCGAGCAAATGGCTGAGAAACACGGCGGTCGAGTATTATATGTTGCTACTGCCCAGGCACTCGACCCCGAAATGGTACACCGCATCGAAAAACATAAAGCACAACGACCACACAGCTGGCAAACATTAGAGATCCCGCAAGGAGTCGCTGCTGTGCTGAAAGACAAGATCGCCCAGGCCGAAACTGTGCTTTTGGACTGTCTGACCATGCTGGTCAGCAACCTGGTTTTAACCGTCACCGACGAAGAGTCCGAACCTGATGAAACTCGCGCTACCAAAATAGTGAATGCCGAAATCGAGTCTCTATTGACGCTTATTCGGGAGAACGAAGCTGACTGGATCATCGTCTCCAATGAGGTCGGCATGGGCCTGGTGCCGCCCTACCCTTTAGGGCGCGTGTATCGGGACCTTTTAGGCTGGACAAATCGCAAAGTCGCCGAAGTCGCTGACGAAGTGTATCTATTGGTGGCGGGAATGCTGCTGCCATTGCACGAGTTGGCAATACACCAATAACATAAATGAAGTTCTCTACCGTACACTTGAGCAAACAGCCGAGAAAATGGAACGCAGATAACACAGATTGAGCAGATTTACGCGGATAAAAACCAAGATTTTTGGAAAATCCAAACTTCAAAGATCAAATTCCAGAGAAAAAATCCGCGAAAATCCTTCAAATCCGTGCCGCCATAGGCGCGCATAGCGTCCGTGTTCTATCTCTAAATGTACGGTGGAAAAAACGTAATAAGGATCTCAAGGAACTCACAAATTAATGGCTATGCGCAGAGTCAAGGGTGAATATCTCATCATTCTGGCGGCAGTTCTCTGGGGAACCACTGGTACCGCGCAGGCCTACGCCCCACCCGACGCAGATCCCAGATCGGTTGGTGCCATCAGGCTGGCGATTGGGGGATTTACCTTGCTCACCATTATGCTTTTGCGAGGCTATTCATTTCGCAGAATCCAATGGCCGCTTTTGCCCACGCTCATCGCCGGGATCAGCATGGCTGCCTACAACCTGTTCTTCTTTGCAGGTGTTGCCAAAGCTGGCGTTGCCGTCGGCACCATCGTCACGATTGGGAGCGCGCCCATTCTAGCCGGGCTACTGGGTTGGCTCTTCCGCAAAGAACGCCCCAGCCAAAGATGGTATCTGGCGACCTGCCTGGCTATCGCAGGTGGCATACTGTTGACCCTTCCAGGCGAAAAACTTAGCGTGGATACCTTGGGAATCTCCCTGGCTTTGCTCTCCGGCCTATCGTATGCAGTATTTTCTGTCTCGACAAAAGGCATACTCGAGAAAACACTCCCCGATGCAGCTATGGCAATCGTCTTCACATTGGGAGCGATTTGCATTTCGCCGATATTATTCGACACTGATTTATCCTGGTTACAGCAGCCCAACGGCCTGATGGCAGCCCTTTTCCTCGGTTTGGCATCCACCGCCCTGGCGTATATGCTCTTCGCACGTGGCCTGGTGGAGGTGCCTGTTTCAAAAGCCGTTACCCTCACCCTGGCCGAACCACTCACGGCTTCTACGTTGGGAATCATGCTCTTAGGAGAACGCCTATCGGTGATGGCGATGATGGGGATTGGGTTGATCTTTGCTGCCCTGGTTATGCTCTCCGTAGAGAGTGTACCGCAAAAGTGTCAGTGGCCTTAGCAAATACCTTCCGAGATTTGTCATTCCGATGAGCCCTGCGTTCTGTGCAGGGTGAAGAGGAATCCCTGATAAGTTACGGCTGGGGGATTCCTTGGTCGCAAAAAGACGCTCCCGCGGAATGACAACAATGCCGTGAAGAAGCGCTCAGAGCGGTTTTTTCTAGACCTTACCGACATATTTGCGGTACACTCGTCCGTAGAGGGATAGAAAAACTCCTTCGTGTATAATTGTTGTAGATACCAATCTAAATAGGAGTGACGCAAATGGAAATAGTTTCCTGAACGAAGCCCCCCCAACCCCCCAATTCTGGGGGAAGATTGACAATGATTTTCCCCCCAAGGTTGGGGGGCTAGGGAGGCAACTGCGGAACTCCTGCACCTATAATTCTGCACTACACGCTTCATTCTTGGAGGGCTCCCATGCAAGGCACACTCAAACGATATCTTGGGGTTCCAGTTGTTGCACTCATTCTCATCTCGCTTGCCTGTAAAGCAATCTCCTTTGGTGAGCAAGACATCGAAGCCACCATCCAGGCGGGAATAGCCGAAACCCAGGCTGTACAATCCGACATGATCGAAGATGAAATTCCACCCGCCAAAACCGGGGAGATCATATCCGCCGGCGAAGTGGAAGTATTCGTTCCGCCGGAATTCCAGGACGAGCAACCTGTGATCAGCGCTGTGGTCGTCACAGAGCCTCTTCCCCCCGCTCCAGAAGAATCAACCTCCGTTGGCCAGGCATACGAG
>CAZUSV010000161.1:0-13974 GCA_964622645.1 uncultured Anaerolineales bacterium | reverse complement strand
ATCAGCCACGATCCTTTGGCTACCGCTGCTGTCCCGCCTTAAGTGGATAGCCCATGTTGGTTTGCGAACGAATATCCGTTTTAGCCAGATGGGGACTCTGATGGCACTAATCATTTTATTTACTTTTGTGTTGATGGAGCAGGATAAAGATCATCTTGCGGGTATGACCTTTGGATTTGTCACCCTCAAACCTACTTTTTTACCCCTATTTTGGTTTTACTATGTGGCAGTGAGGTCATGGAAAATGGTTATCACCAGTTTAATCAGCGGAGGTCTGGTGACCATATTACCAATTCTAATTAGTGGTCGCGGGATCGTTGAAACGTTTAGCGATTTTGTGACAGCACGCCAAACCCAATTGAATTCTTTTGACAATCCCTCTCCTTTTAGTTCGAGCAGTGTGACTTTGCAAAATATTGATCCCCTGATTTACCGCCTCTTGAATCAGCAATCTGAAATTTCCATATGGATTTCACGGATTATCATTCTATTAATATGCGGATTGGTTTTTTATCTTATCAATAAGTCAAAACCCCCATCCAGGGACTCTCTTTTAGATTTCGCGCTGATTTCGAACCTATCATTGTTGATTATTTTTCACAAAAATTATGACTCATTTCTGCTTTTCCCTGGAATTCTGTATTTGTATTGGTATATTCACAAAAATCAATCAGCAAGTGCTAAGCTTTTCTGGTCATTTATTTTATTATTAATATTGGGAATAAAGATATTGCCCACAGATTTTCTGTATTTGATATTAGCGATAACTCCCTTTACGATCGAAACTTATTTAGGAAGGCTGTTTTCTTCATTTCATGTTTGGGGAAATATCCTTTTGTTCATTGCACTTGTGATATTCAAAATGAATCGACTCGAGGTAAATGGCTCCAATGGTTAATCGCAGATGGTTTCGTAAGACATTTATTAATATTTCCCTCGCTGGGATTTCAATACTGGTTGGACTGTTGTTGGTAGAGCTATATTTTAGGGTTTTCTCCCCCTTACCAGAGACTTATATTCGGCCGAATCCATATATTTCAGATCAACACCTGGGATATCGGTTTATTAGTGATGCGGAATTTATTCAAAACAAGAATTATTTTTATACGGATTCACATGGCTTTCGGATTGCAAAAGGTGAGTCAGAGCCTGAACCGAACGATGAGGTAATCATAGTCATTGGTGATTCGCAGACATTTGGATGGCTGACGAAAACCGAAGACACTTTTGCGGTAAAAATTGAAGAGGTTCTCCATGAGAAGGGGAAAGATATTCACACGATTAACGCTTCAGCGCCTGGTTGGAATTTGTGGAATTATAAGCAGGTGTTGGATCAGACTCAGAGGGAATATCGAAATATTGTTGCTATTGTCCTCTATATCGTCGACAACGATTGGGAACCAGGGGATAAATATAGAATTGAGGATGGGTATTTAGAAGATAACTATAAAACGGATGCCGCAAAATTCATTCCTAAAATCGTGAGGGTCAAATTGAATGGGCTCCAAATTTGGCGACACGCAACGCGAGTCTGGCAATCAATACGACATCGCGGAAACTCAGAGCAGTTGATAGTGAGCCCAAATTTGGCGAGATGGAATTACGCTGCAGATCAACTCAATGGGATTCTCCAAAATATTGAAATCAATCAAATTCCGCTCGTAGTTATATTAGATGATGAAGTAACTGAAATTGATGTCATCATGGAATTATCTTCATCTCCTCCCGTGGTAGGCCAAATTGTGATCGGGTCAATAGGTGGGGGATATCTATATGATGGGCATATCGATGTCGAAAAACACAGTGCACTGGCTGATGAAATAGTTGAAATTCTCCTGGACATCTTGCCATAAAGCACATTCTGATGAGGTTAGCTACACGTCGCCTACGAGGCCTCAATCACTTCATCTATGAGCGCTATGATACGATTGTTGTATTTTTCGAGTGTGTATTGCTCGGCAATCGATTTTCGCGCTTGCATGCCTATCCTGTTGATTGCTTCAGTATTTTCAGGATCAAGTACCCAATTGATGGTATCAGCATAGCATTGGGGCGTGCCATCGACCAGTAATCCAGTCACTTTGTCTTGTATATAGTCCTCTAGCCCTGTTGATTTTGGGACAATGATTATTTTACCCAGCCACATGGATTCGAAACAAGTTAGCAAACCTGCTGTGCGTTTTAGACCCATTTGGATTGGTATTACAATTGCAGCAGCTGTATCGATTAGTTGGAGGTACTCTTGAAGTGGGGGCCAACTGACCTTCACATTGGGTGGTAGTTCCTCAGTATTTGAAATCCGAGTAGTGCATATACAGAATTCTCGCTCTGGCATTTGAGCAGCTGCTTTGATGAGCGCATCGTAATCTCTGAAAGAATTCCCCCCTGCAAAGATGTGCACCCCATTGGGATTGTGCTGTTGAACGTTTCTAGATCTTTCGGGGGGAAAATAGAATTGATGGCAAACACGAAGTTTTTCTTTGTTGATGCCCCATGTTGCGGAAAAAATATTGATCTCTTCATTGGAGAATAAGATGTGAAGATCAACGACCCGATCGACGAGGTGCATGAATATTCGTTCAAAGAACATCCGTATTCCGGGGTTAGGCTCAAACATTTCGCCATATATCAGGATTTTTGGACGCATCTTTTTCGGAAATAAGCCAGTAAGTATTACGGCGTTTAATTCAGGCTTTAAGCGGCCGCGCGAACTGAACAATAATAAAGCTTTTTCTCGAAAGGCAGCTTTGATAACCCGACTGAACAGAATTAGCTCATCCATGATGCGGAATTCTCTCTTGGATAGGGAATCGAGTTTTGGAGGTACCTCAATCAAGCGCGCCCATTCTGAGAAGTTAGGGTCGCGAAACCCTTCTACGAAGGTTGTGGCGAATTTGTGTGAACGATGATTTATATTAGTCATAGTATCTTGTTTGTCTGGATTTACAATTCAAGTCGTTGGCCAATAGTATTGATGAGATATTTGCAAGGGTATATCACCTCCACCGCTTCATTTTCGCGTCGATTATGTGTAGTGAGTTTGTGCGGTTATACGAATGGGTTGCGATAATATCTTTATCCCAATTAGGGTAAACTTTTGAAACGATTATTTCCTCATATTCATTTTCGTTTAGCAATTCAATATGACTGATGTTGAAGCCGTACCCATATTGTACAGAACAGTTTTGAGATGGTCGATACATTCTCCCATTTTTTTCAAAAATTTTACCTGCCGGACGAGCGGACTTGCAATCTGAGATGATAGGATTACGAGGATGTGGTATCCAATTTTTGTTTTGGAGTTCATCTGAATAAAAAAGAAACAACTCATCGTCTGAGCACGCGCCTACGTTCTCAACAATATTCACGAACATCCACCATTTTGAATTATAGTAATAGAGTGTGGCATCGAACGCTATTACATCTTCCATTAAATTCATCTTGAATTCCCAGCGATCTGGAAAATGGCTGCATTCGAACAATTCAATTGTGTTGTTCGAACTGGTTTCCGGTATCATGTATAGTTTACCTTCATGTTCAAAGATAAATGGATATGAAAGATGATATGGTTTATCTAGAATTTTTTGTGGTGCAGCGTACTCGCCGTTTTCATCCATGACAATCAGAGATATATGCCCTTTCATTGTCTTGTGTAAGAATTCCTCAATATAAATATAGTATTTGTTATCACGATAGACCACATGGGGGTCTGCCCAAAACCTATCCTTTGGAGGAATTATCTTTTTATATCTCCATAATGATGATGAAAAAGTATCTTTTAGATCATACATCAAAATCCACTGGTCAAAGAATAGTTTATTATTGGCCACATTTTTGATTTTGATCAGTGATTTTTTGAAAATTAATGAGGCTAGTTCACTATTTGTTGGCGCTCTATACAACCGGTTTGAGTAGAACTGCGGATGTTGATTTAGCGTGTCTATCTCTTTGAAGAATTCTTTTTCCCCCATACGATGTAAATCTTCAATTCTTCTGGTCATGAAGGATAATGACTTCCAAAAATAAGTATTGCGATTATCGTTATAAGAGCGTCTATTGGTAGCTGAATATGATCGAAATAAAACAATGCCATTATCGAGATCTTCTGTAAGGATTTGGAGTATCGATCCTGTTTCTGCCCAATTCTCCAGAGACTCCCAAAACCCTGCTGGCCCTCCACGATTTACGGTGTTATCTCCATGGTGGAATGACCAAATCCCATACTTCGAGCTACTCAATATTTCTCCCCTGAGGATTCTAAATCCAGCCCGAATGAAAATATCAATATTGTAGCTTTTGATTATCTCGATATCCTGATCACCAAATGAATCGGACCATTTCTTTTTGATTGGGTCAACGATGACAATAGGGATATTTTCTAGAATGGGGGATAAATCTACCTTTTCGAATGCATTGGGCAATATAATTCTGCGCTCGATAAAAATCCGATAAATTTGCTCAAGGAATTTTCTGGTTGCTAAACTAAGTATTCTTCCCCGATTTTTGATAATTTTTGATAATAGATTCTCTTTTTTGGGGCTGGATTTTTTTTGAACTCCATTCGCGTTTATGACTGCCAGAGATATTTCAGCATAACTACTCTGATGGATCTTTTCGATGACCTTATACATCCAGGCATCGGTTTGATAGCTGTTTAATAACAAACCGATTTTTAATTTTTCTTTTGGCATATCCTATTCTCTGAGAGTTGAATTATTCAATGCATGGGTTTTAGAAAACATCCTCTTCTCACCATGTCCCCTCAAGCCGGGTAAGGTGTAAGCACATAGAGCTTTCCTGGGATTCATATTGCATTGAATTGACATTGATAAGCTGCCTGAGGCAAACATACATAAAGGAGATTTCTCCAGCAACTGAGATTATAGCGCATTCACATAGTTGATAAATAGGAAAAAAATACTAGGACCATCCATTCATAAGTCGGCTTTGATCCCTCAAATTTGAGTTCGTTTTGCTTCTATAGCTGAAATTGCCCTGGTATAATTGTTTTCTCCCATTATGAAAAACCTTTCTACACAGAATATTGGGATACTCTTGATTTTACGCCAAATGCTTTCTTTGGTGAGAGTCACGCGCATGGAAAGATGACGCATGAATTTGGAATATGCTTGAGAGGCAGAATGAATAACATTTTGATAACCGGTGGGGCAGGATTTATTGGTTCTAGTTTTGTTAGATTCTTGTTAGGGAAGGATTCCAGCATTCAAGTTGTGAATCTGGATGCCCTGACCTATGCTGGGAGCCTGGAAAACCTGAAAGATTTGCCTGATCCAGAGAGGCATACATTTGTTGAAGGCGATATCTGTGATCGGGATTTAGTCGATACATTAATGCGCAAGCATCAAATCGATACCATCGTCCATTTTGCGGCTGAATCTCACGTCGATCGATCGATTTTAGGGCCAGAGCAGTTTGTGCAGACCAATGTGGTGGGTACCTTTAATTTGCTCGAGAGTGCCAAAGAATACTGGTTGGGCGGTGATTCTCAAACTCAGCAGCCAGTTCGGTTTCATCATATTTCCACAGACGAGGTTTACGGCACGTTGGAGCCAGACGATGCGCCTTTCTCGGAGACAACGCCTTACCAACCCAACTCCCCTTATGCAGCCTCGAAGGCTGCCAGCGACCATCTCGTGCGGGCTTATGTGCATACCTATGATTTTCCGGCTACGATCACCAATTGCTCCAACAATTATGGGCCGCGCCAGTTCCCCGAAAAACTTATTCCATTGATGATCCTGAATGCCCTCGAAGGCAAGCCTTTGCCAGTCTATGGTGATGGCAATCAAATCCGCGATTGGCTTTTTGTCGATGATCATTGTGGCGCAATTTGGGCGGTTTTGGAGAGGGGTCGCATTGGAGAAGTGTACAATGCCGGAGGCGACAACCAGCCGACGAATATCGAAATCGTCAACACGCTTTGTGAGATATTAGATGAGCTTCTGCCAGGGTCGCCTCATGCGCCTCACAGCCAGTTGATCCAGTTCGTTCCAGACCGGCCGGGTCACGACCGACGCTATGCCATGAATATCCAGAAGATCAAAGACGAATTAGGTTGGCAGCCACACCAATCTTTGGAGAGTGGTTTAGCAAAGACAGTGGACTGGTATTTGAAGAATGAGGCCTGGGTGTCGGCAATCCAAGAACAATCAGGGTATCATCGTTGGCTTGAAGAGAATTATCGAGATCGTGAGGAGACGATATGAAGGGCATAATATTAGCTGGAGGCCATGGCACCCGTCTGTATCCTTTAACCCTCAGTGTGAGTAAACAATTGCTGCCGATATACGATAAGCCGATGGTATATTATCCTCTCTCAATGTTAATGCTGGCCGGGATTCGTCAAATTTTGCTGATCAGTTCGAAGGAAGCCTTGCCGAATTTTATGAATTTATTGGGAGATGGGAGCCAATTTGGGGTCCAGTTTAGCTATCAGGACCAAGAACAACCGCGCGGGATCGCAGAAGCATTCCTGTTGGGTAAAGATTTCATCGGTGATAGCACAGTATGCTTGATATTGGGGGATAATATATTCTATGGTACCAGTTTGCCAGTTAGGTTGCAGAGAGCTTCTAGATTGACTGAAGGTGCATTAGTATTTGCATATCAGGTCAGAGAACCCCAACATTACGCTGTTATCACGTTTCGGCATCAAAATGGCGAAACGGGTAAAGCCATCTCGATCGAAGAAAAACCTCGCCGGCCCAAGTCAAAATTTGCCGTGCCCGGGCTGTATTTTTATGATCACCAAGTCGTATCAATGGCAGAGAAAGTAAAGCCATCTCATCGAGGTGAGTTAGAAATCACCGACTTAAATAGAATGTATCTCGAAGAAGGGAAATTGGGCGTTGAAGTGTTGGGTCGCGGTGTTGCCTGGCTAGATGCGGGCACGCATGACTCTCTAGTTCAGGCAACCAATTTTGTGCAAACGGTGCAAAATCGTCAGGGGATGATGATCTCTTGTCCAGAAGAAATCGCATACCGGATGGGGTATATCGATGCTGATATGCTACTGCGGCAAGCGCAAAAGCTCAAAGATATATCCTACGGTGATTATTTGTTGAGGGTATTGGAGGAATAGCCCTTAAAAGACCCACTCGCCTCCAACCATCGTCCTTAGTGGCCGGATCTTATGTAATTCACTTGGATCACATGTGAAGGGATCGATATCCAGTACAACCAGATCGGCCCAATATCCGGGGGATAATTTGCCCTGGTGATCCTCTGTCCCGGCGGTGTAGGTCGCGCCATAAGTATAAGCTCGTAAGGCTTCAGTGATGTTCAACCTTTGCTGGGGGTACCAGCCCTCAGGCCCAGGACTGCCATCAGGGCGTTGGCGGGTGACCGCAGCGTGCAACCCCCAGAAGGGATTGGGTGACTCAACTGGCGCATCGGAGCCAAATGCCAGAACCGCGCCATGGTTGAGTTGACTCTTCCAGGCGTAGCCATACGCAGCGCGCTCCCCCCAGTATTGATCAGCCATGAGCATATCTGAGGTGGCGTGGATCGGCTGCATAGAGGCGATAATCCCTAATTGAGCTAATCTGGGTACATCCTCAGGGTGGAGCAGTTGGACATGCTCGATGCGGTGGCGGAGAAGACGGGGGACAGATGACCGATGACGGAGATAGCCCGTCCCCTGTCTTCGGTCTCCTTTCAAAATGTTCATCTCAAACTCCCTTAGCTTCTCAAAGGCGTTCAGCGCCTCGTGGTTGGCCCTATCCCCGATGGCATGCACAGTCATCGAGAGACCAGCGCTGGCGGCTTCCTGGCCATATTCCAGGATCTCTTCAGCATCTAAGAGCAGCATGCCTAGATTATCGGGATCGTTTTCGTAGGGTTGCAGCATAGCGGCAGTGAGCGGTCCGAGAGCGCCATCCGTGAAGGCTTTGATGCCGCCAATGCGCAGATAGTCATCGCCAAAGCCAGAGCGCAGCCCCAGCGCGCTGGCATGGGGGAGTTCGTCAACAGGGATGTTTTTCACTACTCTCAGGCGAAGCGCTCCATTTTGGTGCACGTGATGCAATGCGTCAAAGCAAACAGATCCATCAAAATCATGGATGCCTGTCAGGCCTAACTCCCAAAGTTTGGACTGGGCGTTTATGATGGCGTCAGCCAATTCACTTCCGCGGGGTTCGGGAATGGCTTCGTAGACCAGCCACAAGGCACCTTCGAGGAAGATTCCGGTAGGATTTCCCTGACTATCGCGTTGGATTTCTCCATCGCTGGGATCAGACGTCTGAGAAGTTATCCCAGCCTGGCGCAGCGCCGCGCTGTTAGCCCATCCTGTATGCAGGGATTTATGGATCAGGTAAACGGGGTTGTTTGGGGCGATGCGGTCGAGTTCGGCTGTGGAGGGGAAACCTTCCGGCCACACATTTTGGTTCCAGCCGTAACCCAGAATCCACTCACCCGGCGGGGCATTTTTGACGCGTTCGAATACTCGGCGCAAGCACTCTTCCAGGGTAGGGACTTCGCAATCGATTTTTTGCAGACCCAAAGCGTAATGTTGCAGGTGAACATGGGCATCGATCAGTCCAGGGATCACCGGCTGTTGTTCGAGGTCAAAGGTACGCGCCCCACGCCCAAACTGAGACAGAAGCTCATCATTTTCCCCCAGGGCCAGGATGCGGCCATTTTCAATCGCAATCGCAGAGGCAGAAGGGATGGTTTCGTCCAGCGTATAAATGCGTGCGTTGTGAATGATGATCATGCGTTCCCCAAGAATTTCTCGATCAAGCTGTCCAATTCTTCGTCTGAATAGAAATGCACTGTGATCGTGCCGCCTTTAGGCCCATGTTTCAGATTTACTTTCGTGCCGAGAGCAGACTCTAAGCGTTCCTTCAGTTCGACAAGCTCGGGGGCTGGTGCAGGCTTGGGAGGCGCTTCGGGCTTTTCTCCGCTGAGTTTGCGCACCAGGGCTTCGGTTTGACGGACATTGAGCTCTTTATCAATAACCGTCTGTAATGCCGCCGCTTGTGCCTGGCTTTTCGTCAGAGCAAGCAGTGCCCGGGCATGACCTTCGGTTATCTTCCCCTGAGCCAGTGCTTGTTTCACGCTGGGGGGCAGGTTGAGCAGTCGCAGCGTATTGGTGATCGCAACCCGGCTTTTCCCCACTCGCTTGGCAATCTCTCCATGGGCTAACTTGAAATCGTCGGTCAGTTGGCGATAAGCTTCAGCAGTTTCCAATGGGCTCAGATCGGCGCGCTGGACATTTTCTATCAGGGCGATTTCCAGGCGATCTTGGTCAGTGGCCTCGCGCACAATTACTGGAACCATCTCTAGCCCAGCTTCTTGAGCTGCCAGCAGGCGTCGTTCTCCAGCGATCAGGGTATAAGATTTCGTTTGGGCATCTTGGGTGACGATCAGCGGTTGGATTACACCATGCTCTTTGATGGATGTGGCCAGTTCAGTGATGCCCTCGGGGCCAAACTCAGCGCGCGGCTGACGGGGGTTTGGGCTGATCTCAGCGACCGGAATCTCTACCACTCCCGATGCTCCAGCAGCACCCTCTGCCCCTGGCGTAGGGGATGGCGTTGAGGAATCATCCAGGGGGATGAGAGCATCTAAACCTTTTCCAAGACCGGGGCGTTTTCGCTGCATGGGGTCACCTATTATTGCTTATGTTTCTACAAAGGCCGGGACTTTGGCTTCATCGGCTGCCAGCATCTCTCTGGCCAACTCGCGATACGCCTCCGCACCCGTTGAGTTGGGATCATAGATCGATATAGGGATACCGTACGAGGGTGCTTCTGCCAGCCTGACGCTGCGCGGCACGATTGAATTGAAAACTTGACCGGGAAAATAACGCTGCACTTCAGCGACAACATCGCTGGATAGATTTGTGCGCGGGTCGAACATAGTCAGCAGCAAGCCCCGAATGGATAGATCAGGACTGACTGCGCTGCGAATCCGGTTTAGTGTCTGCATCAACTGCCCGAGACCTTCCAGGGCCAGGTATTCACATTGCACGGGAATGATGACACCATCTTTGCCAGCCACCAAGCCATTCAGCGTCAATATCCCCAGGGCAGGTGGGCAATCGATCAAGATATAGTCATACTTGTCGATCAGATTTTCGATGGCTATCTTCAAACGTTGTTCGCGTTGGTCCTCATTGACCAATTCTACGCTGGCACCTGCCAGTGCTGGTGTGGAAGGGAGTAAATCCATCTTCAGCCTGGGATTGTGGAGGATATTATCTTTGGCTTCTTGTATTCCTAATAAGGCTTCGTAAGTCCCACCTTTGATATTGTCTTTGTCGACACCAATCGATGATGTGGCATTAGCCTGGGGATCGATATCGACTAATAATATGTTCTTGTAGTTTTCAGCAAGATAGGCTCCCAGATTGATGGCGGTGGTTGTTTTTCCAACGCCGCCTTTTTGATTGGCGATAGCGTATACGATTCCCATATGACTAAACCTTTAGTTGTGTAGAATAAACAGAGTAAATCTCATCTGGTCTGGGTATTCCATCCAAGCCTGGGCGGGTGACTGATATCCCCGCAACTTGATTTGCAAGTTCCGCTGCTGACCAGGGATCGCCAGTACGCTGCAGATGGATAAAGAAGGCTGTCGCAAAAATATCTCCAGCCCCCGTAGAGTCGATTTCATTTACGGCAAGAGCTGGAAAGCTGCGTTCTTCGTCTAGTAAGTATATCCGAGCCCCATCTGCTCCTTCGGTGACAACCAAGATTTGCCCCATCTCTGCCAATTCCTCGATGCGTGCTTCGTCACTGGCTACATCTTCGATGCTGATGACAGTAGCATCAGCATGATTGATCACGAAGGGCGCTTCAGGCCATTCAGAAAGATAGATCTGCCCGCTATCATCCCAATCTCGCAGCCAGCCTTGAGCGGTGAGGCAGACCTGAGCTTCGGGGAAATACCTCACCAGTGACGGTTGGACTTCTTGGGCGATTGGCCCCAGGTGGACGATTCCTGCAGCGCGCCAGGGTTCAGGAATATGGTAATAATCGAGCGCTGGTGCAAGGTGATGAATCAATTGTCGGCGACCTTTCGCTGAGGGGATATTTTCAAATGAAGTGCTTTGATCTACAAACTCACCTGCAATTGGGATTGTCTGCAATTTACTTAATGGGAGATCTTCACTCCAGGCAGTGACGATGCCAACTCGCAATCCGAAGGCCCGGGCTGTCAAAGCTGAATAAGCCGCAGTACCCCCCAGGCGGAATCCGTCAGGAGTGCGGTCATTTGATAGGTGCCCGACAACTAAATAATCTATAGTTTCATAGGATGATTCATTGAGCATAAGTGAATTATACCTGAAACAGTTTTACTGTACGAAGGCTTATAAGTGGCTCACCAGAAATCGCCGGGGTAGCTCCTAGATTTTGGGGTGTAGGGCGTGCCCCGCACGCCCTACACCCCAAAATCTGTACATTGGCTTTGCATCTTGGTTGGTGCAGTTCACTATGCGCTGCCGTTTTTGATCTTTGAAAAAGCCACTCTACTTGAAAAGAATAGGCTTGACTTAACCAGAACATACGTTCTATAATGCTAGTCTTGAACTATGATCGCTCTTTATTTGGTATTATATATACGCATTATCGCAGGTATGTTTCTTGCAACTGGTTACTGGTACAAGGAGAATATCATGAGTAAAGTATTTATCATTCATGGGGGTAGCCTGGAAAGCTACTACGAGCAGACCATGGCTTATTTGCACGCCCAATATCACACCTATCCTTCTGGTCTGCTTGATTTGCCATCCAGTGCTGAGCAAACTGGCCCTATGGGAAATTCCGAAATGCTAGCCCGTAACATCGTAGATCAAGCTGAAATCGATAACAGCATACCGTTGGGTAAATTGGTAATATAGGATAACTGGTGATTCGCCATGACGCAAAAAAGCCGCATTAGTGCGGCTTTTTCGTTTTTGTTTAGCACAAACTTCTCAGTGCTGCAAGATCTGTGAGAGGAAGAGCTTCGTGCGGTCGTGTTGAGGGTTGTTGAAAAGCCCGTCCGGAGTGGTGTGCTCGACGATGAGACCCTCGTCCATAAAGATGATCTCGTCAGCCGCAGAGCGAGTAAAACCCATCTCATGGGAAACACAGACCATGGTCATACCAGCGCTGGCCAGGTCGAGCATCACGTCCAAAACTTCTTTGATCATTTCAGGATCCAGGGCACTGGTGGGCTCATCGAAGAGCATGATCTTGGGGTTCATTGCCAGGGCGCGAGCAATGGCCACACGCTGCTGCTGCCCGCCGGAGAGTTTGCGCGGGTATGAGTCAGCTTTCTCTGGGATACCCACGCGTATTAATTGTTGCATAGCGATTTCTTTGGCTTCTTCTTTAGAACGACGGCG
Organism: uncultured Anaerolineales bacterium; assembly: GCA_964622645.1. Taxonomy (GTDB): domain Bacteria; phylum Chloroflexota; class Anaerolineae; order Anaerolineales; family UBA11858; genus NIOZ-UU35. The sequence goes on along the minus strand of CAZUSV010000161.1, from coordinate 1,619 downwards.
CACAACCTTTTGAGCCAGTGTGACGTTCTCGAGTGCTGTAAGATGGGGGAATAAATTAAAGAGCTGGAAGACCATGCCGATTTCAGCGCGAGTTTCGTTGAGCTGTTTGGCAACTCCCGTCATCAATACTCCATCAATCCAAACTTCGCCGCTGGTGGGTTTTTCAAGCCAGTTGATACAGCGTAGCATAGTCGATTTGCCTGAGCCACTGGGCCCAATCACAACGACAACACGGCCGCGACCTACTTCCAGGCTGACGCCATTGAGGGCTTTGACATCCCCAAAATATTTATATAGATCTTTGACGACAATGATATTGTCTTTTATGTCAGTCATTGCTACGTAACCGCCTTTCGAGGGCCTGGACGAGCAGGGAAAGCAGTACTGTCATGGTCAGATACATCACTGAGAGGGTGACATAGGATTCCCGGAAGCGGAAAGTGGTACCTGCATATAGGCGAGAAACCTGAGTGATGTCACGCACAGCCAGTACAGAAACCAGGGATGAGTCCTTGACCATAGCCACAAAATCATTGCCCAAGGCTGGCAGTACATTGCGAATGGCCTGGGGCAGGATGATATAGCGCATGGCCTGGGGATAGCTCATACCCAACGAACGGGCGGCTTCCATCTGACCGTGCTCGATGGACTGGATCCCGGCCCGGAATATCTCCGCCAGATAAGCGCCATAGGTCACTGCCAGAGCGACAATCGCGCGGGCGCTCATGCTGATATTTTGATTATTGAAAGCAGTAAAGACTGGGGCCAGGGTTGCTACCCCTTTTGTGTCCAGCCATACACCAAAGGAATTCAAAGCGTCAACCACAGCGGGAACACCCACGAGGGCGATAAAGAAGATCAGAACCAGGATGGGGATGCCGCGAATCAACTCGACGTAGAGTCGCGCCAGGTTGTTAAAAATTAAATTTGTAGAAAGGCGTCCCAAACCGGCAAATAAACCCAGAAAGAGTGCAATCCCATAGGAAATCAGGGCAGTTTGGGCAGTAACGCTGAGTCCTATTTTGATGAAGTCGAAGGCCTGCCCATAAGCACCCCATGAGTAGACCTCAATTGTTTGATCCTCGGCATATATGAAATAGCTAATTTTGCCACTGCCTTCTTCGATCTTCCACCTTTGGTCTGCAGCCTGGACTTTAATTTCAGCGGCTTTAGTAAGTGTAAGATCGTGGATCTCGAATTCATCCTGTATTCGTTCTGTCATCTGCCCTTTGTTCAGTTCTTGTGCAAAATCTGGGTCGATATCGAATAGAAATACTTTTGTGAAGATGATATAGAAAACCCAAGCAGCGATCAGGATCATCGCCACGAACCACCAGGGGAATTCATTCAGTCGTTTGCTGAACGATATTCCTCCCTCCTCGATTTCGAGAGGGCCAGAAGGTATTAAGGGTTGGTCTGCCACATTGAGCTCCTCTTGAACGTAGAACCGGTGTGCAGGGTAAATCACCTTGCACACCGGTTTTTTGTCATCGATCGATGATCCAATGCCAGATCATCTTAGGTGATGTTGATTAATTGGATAGATCATATGTGTTGGTCTGGCTCGGTCTAGAAGTCCTCGACGGAAACACCAGCAGCATCCAGCACCTGGCGGAAGG
>CAZUSV010000160.1:0-14147 GCA_964622645.1 uncultured Anaerolineales bacterium | reverse complement strand
CAGCTGGTGTTCTATGGCGGAGTGGGGGGGGGGGGCCGCGGCCCCCGCCCCCGCCAAACCCCCAAATCTGGGAACTACTCTCGCGATTCCTAGAGAGCCCAAGAAAAGCTTAGCACATTATACACGTACCATGATCAGCAAACACACCTTTAACCAAATTCTCACACATTGTCAGCGTCTGTCAACGATTTGTAAACGCCTATTCCTTAAAATGAGCCACTATTAAGATTGATAATTGGCAATAATCGACATGGCCTATATCGCCTACCTCCTTCGCTTATGGCGTGTAGACGACGACAAAGACTTCGCCTGGCGCGTCTACATACAAAACCCTCACACTGGCGAACGCCAAGCTTTTGCCAGTTTGAAGGAGATGTGCGCTTTCTTAGAAGAAAAGACCAGCCTGTTCAATGAAAATTCAGAGCCCTATACAGTGTCCCCGGAGAATGAGCTCTAGATCGGTGATTTATGGAAGACCGGCATATGTTTTGGCAGAGGATGATCTTTTTAGTTCTTAGGAAGGATTTTACCATTTATTGAAATGATCAACGAAGCCCTGATTTGCCTGAAGAGCCAACTGAACGCCTATTTGAACGCTGGCCTGATGCCCGATGAAGCCCGTGAAGACCGGGTTGTTTTCCTGGAAGGCGAACATATGGAACCGCTGAGCTTTAAATTAGGCGCGGTTTCCGTGTTGCTGATCAACATTGAGGAAGAGAACAACCTACGGGCTGCTGATCCATACTTAAAAACCTCTTCGAACGGTGCAAATCAAAAGGTTCATCCAGAAATCCGGCTTAACCTCTATGTGCTGTTTGTGGCACATTTCAAACAGTACAGTGAATCTCTACATCAGCTTTCACAGATCATTCGATACTTTCAAACCAATCGCCTGATCGATCACCATAATGCACCTGAGCTTAGTGAAAACATCGAGAAGCTGGTTGTCGAACTGGTCACCTTGCCATTTTCAGAACAAAACGAAGTCTGGAACGCCCTGCGAGTTACGTATCATCCTTCGGTTTTATACAAAGTCAAAATGATTGTCTTCCGAGATGATGAGGCGGTCACCATGCCAGAGGTCAGAGAGAAAGAATTCAAGACATTGTCATGAAATTCCTACCCTTATTCGATTTACAAATCTCACATACCTACTATTCTGATGGCCGTTGCCCCGACTTTGACATTGAACCCACCGCAGAAACCCACAGGCTGTTGAAAAACTTTCGCTGCATTCTAAAGACGATCCCCGGTGGAATTCGAATTCTCTCAGCAGCAACATCTGAAGGGGATGCGTTTATCCAACTTGGGGAAGGCGCCCGATTCAAGTTCCACTTACGTCTGCAAAAGCCAGATTTCAACTTATTCACCGATCTCGATGAAATATCCCAAACCCCGGCTCCTGTGTATACCAATGTGGATCTGGCCCCCGCGGATCCCGTACAACTGACATTAGCATCGCGACGATCCTGGTCGACTGAATCTTTTTTCGTCAGCCAGCCATCGCAAAACGAAGACTATGTGTTGAGCGGGAATCCATTGCAGGGCATATTGCTGAAAGATTTTGTCGTTGAGGGTCTGAGCAATATATCTCATCCTACAAACTATGCTGAAGACTCAAAGGTAATCACCGTTAACAGCCTGGCTGAAAAGAGAGGTGATATCTTCAAGGTCAAATACGAAAGCATACCGAATAAATTATGGGGAGTTTTTGCAGAAATCGAAATCCACAATAATATCTCCCTACCAGGTATTGCCAACGGCCCCGCTACATTTCAGATATCCTTCAAAGCCAAACAGGCTAGATGGAATTACTACTTCGTGACCGATAGCAAAAGTTCCAGGTTTACCATTCGAGATAGCGACAAAAACGATGAGAGGCGAGTCAAGTTCGGCTGGGGTAATCGCACAAACTTGAGTGATAAGCCGGACGAATCCGATCAGATTGCCCAAACTCTTGCCAGCCAGTATCCAGATTTGATCCGCTTACGGTTTGTATCAGATGACCCCATTCCCTATCGCAATCAAGCCAGGAAATCTATTCAACTTATTTATCACGATGAGGCCGATGATTATAAAGATCACCTGATATTGAAAGCCTTACCCAATCCCTCAATGCGAAATTCCACCACAGTCAATATCTCTGATCTCGACGGCCGGACACATAAGGAGGCAGCTTTGTATCAGATCATAAAATACTTTGCCCAAAATAATCAAAATACAGGAGGTAACTGATATGGTTACGTACAAAACCCCAGGTGTATATGTAGAAGAAATCTCGACCCTACCACCCTCAGTGGCAGCGGTATCGACTGCCATTCCAGCTTTCATCGGCTATACCCAAGCTGGAAAGAAGGTGGCGCGTATTAGAACCCTACTCGAATATAAGACTATTTTCGGGGAGGCCAAACCAAGTAACTTCAAAGCTACAACCAGCGTTAATGCGGATACCGAGCAAAAGGAATTACTGCAGGTAGAACGCGTCGTTGCGGCGGATGAGGCTCAGTTCATGATGTACTACGCCCTGAGCTTATTTTTCAGCAACGGCGGTGAAAGCTGCTACGTTGTATCGATTGGTGATTATAGTGCCACCCCAGCAAAAGATGATTTCAAAGCCGGCTTGGCGGAGATCGAAAAAGAAGACGAACCCACGCTGATCCTGATGCCAGACGCCGTGAACTTAGCATCGGTCGATTACTATGAGCTTTGCCAACTGGCTTTAGCGCAATGTGATAAGTTGGGTGACCGTTTTGCCATTATGGACATCCTGAATGGTGACGGCAAAGTCGCAGAATTTAGGGACAATATCGGCACTAACTATCTCAAGTACGGTGCAGCCTATTACCCATACCTGCAAACATCGCTTAATTTCGTCTACGAAGATGAGCTGGTTTCCATCGAGCAGGTTGGTGAGACGGTTGGGAGCGCTTTGGCTACCTGGCAATCGGCTTTTGGTGACGATGGTATTGTAGTCACTTACCAGGGAAGCCCTGGTGATGAGCCGAAGGTAAAAATTGTCAGTGGAACTGAATCCCCCACCGTAGGCTTCAGCATCAGCGACACGAAGGTCTTGACCATCGATGATGTCGTCGGGAAAACCGGCACACAGGTCGTCGAGGCCTGGAATACTTCGGATGTGGCCAATGCCCCACAAGGGTTTTCCATCACCATCAATGGCAGCGGAAACGGTGAGGTTCCCCATACCAGCAACCGCAATGTCGATCTGGATGCCCAATCCGCCGCGCCAGTCTCCGCTCAAACTCTGGCCTCGATCAAGGACGCCGAAACCGCCCTCTACAATCAAATCAAGAGCGCCCTGGGCTTACAGCGGGTGGTACTACCCCCAAGCCCGGCTGTGGCTGGCATTTACGCCAGCGTCGACAGGGATCGTGGCGTGTGGAAAGCCCCCGCCAATGTCAGCCTCTCGGCAGTCATCGGCCCGGTTCTCAAGATCACTCAAGATGATCAAGAAAACCTGAACGTCGATCCCACCGCCGGAAAATCTATCAATGCCATCCGGGCCTTTACAGGCAAAGGCACCCTGGTTTGGGGCGCGCGCACGCTGGCTGGCAACGACAATGAATGGCGTTATGTCAACGTCCGGCGGCTCTTCAACATGATCGAAGAGTCAACTCAGAAAGCGACCGCCTTTGCGGTGTTCGAGGCCAATGATGCCACCACCTGGCTCAAGGTCAAAGCGATGATCGAAAGCTTCCTTTATGGGCTGTGGGAACAAGGCGCTTTGGCCGGCCCGACCCCGGAAGCAGCCTATTTCGTCAATGTCGGCCTGGGCAAGACCATGACCAACCAGGACGTCCTGGAGGGCCGCATGATCGTCGAAATTGGCGTTGCCGCAGTACGCCCAGCCGAGTTCATCGTCCTGCGCTTCACACACAAGATGCAAGAAGCCTAGTAGCGAGAAGTAACGCAAATCAAGTACAAGAGAATGAAATTAGGAGATTAAAATGGCGCTCTCTAAAGATGATATAAAAACTGCCTACCCACTACCTGTCTACAACTACAAGGTCGAGATCGGCAGTGCTGCTGCTGCCTTCTCAGAAGTTTCGGGTTTGAGCATTGGCTATGAAACCACCACCTATAAAGAAAGCCCCGTGGGAAGTGGGTCGCCAGGGCCGCGTGTCATGCACATGCCTGCTCAAGCCACAGCCACCAATATCACCCTGAAAAAGGGGCTGGTGCGCAAGAAGAGTGTGGAAACCTTTTATCAGTGGATCAATTCTATGCAGATCAACCAGATCGAGAAAAAGGATATCTACGTGCGCTTGCTGGATGAGAGCGGCGACCCGGTGATCAGCTGGAAGGTGATTAACGCCTTTCCCACCAAGCTGGATGCGCCCACCTTTGATGCCAACTCGAACGACGCCGCCATCGAAAGTATGGAGCTGATGGCCGATGGCGTCTTCATCGAAGAATAATCCTGATATCTAGAGCATGGCTGAAGACAAAGCGTACATCAAGACCAAGTACCCGCTACCAGTCTACAACTTTCGGGTCACCATCCAATCTTTGACCGAAGGGCCTTTCGAAGTCAGCTTCGCAGAGGTTTCTGGGCTGAGCGTAGAGTATGAACCGGTGACCTATAAACACGGCTTCAGTTTCTTAATGGGCAGCAAGATCATCCCTGGTATGCGGCAGCCGCTCAGAATCACATTGAAACGAGGCATCCTCAAAAGCCACCGTCTCTTGCATGAGTGGATCGACGATACTTATTCGAACCCCTTCTACCTGGCTGCCAAAAAAGATATCCTGATCGATCTATGCGACGAAGCCGGCAAACCTGTGATCAGGTGGACGGTAAAAAAGGCGCTGCCGGTCAAAATGGATATGCCCTCCTTCGACGCCAACAGCAACGATGTGGCCATTGAAACCATGGAACTGATTGCTGCCGGTCTCAAGGTCGATTACGACCCAGCTTAACTAGAGGTGTAACTGCTCAGCCGAACGGGGAAATCCGTTCCAGGGCTGAGCAGTTCACCAGAGTCTATAAAGGAAACGAATTCCAAATGGTGCTACCAGATATCCCAGGACCACTGCCAATAGTGGGCAACCCTCCCTTAGGTTTTCGCTTCGGCGTGCTCTTCATGATCGGGGGCGTTGTGCCAAATCCACTCGATGTCATGTTCCAAAAAGTATCTGGCATTGGATCGACCGTGGATACCATGACGGTCGAAGAGGGCGGCCAAAATCTCTATACCCAACGGCTGCCCACGAAAATCCAGTATGACAATCTGGTTTTGGAAAGAGGCGTTGTGGTAGGGTCACCCTTAACGATCGAATTCAATGTCGCTATGTCGCTCTTCAAATTCAGTGCTTCAAACGTTCTGGTCACCCTGCTGGATGCCACATATATTCCCATATCCAGTTGGCTTTTTATCAAGGCTTTCCCGGTGAAGTGGAGTGTATCGGACCTCGACGCAACCCAAAACTCGGTCGTAATCCAACACCTGGAATTGGCTTATCAACGTTTTCAGACGATCACGATCTAACTTTTCCATGTCAACTTAGGACATGAGAAGCTCCGAAATCTTTTCTAAGTTGATATTGCCGAAATAATCATCATGCCTGTAGAAATCAAAGAGTTGATCATCAGAGCAACGACGACCCCACCAGCAGATGAAGAGGACGAATCTGCGCCAGCTCAGCCCTCACCCGAGGATAAAGATGAGCTCATACAGGAATGTGTCAGGCAGGTTTTGAGGATCCTCCAGAAGAAAGAGGAACGTTAAATGTCGCTTTTGGGAAAACTGAAACTACAAAAGCTGAAGATCACTTCTTTTAAAGATGCGAAACGCGAAAGTAAGAAGGGCGAGTTCGAAGTGATGTTCAATCCCACATCGATTCGCCAGAATTACTCTATCAAATATTCGCGCAAGCAGGCGTTGAATTCAACTAGCAGACAAGCAGTATATATCTTCAGCAATCCTCGCGTCCTCAAGCTTGAGTTAATCATCGATGGCACTGGCGTCACCGAGATGGGCATCACCCAGTTCAAGAAGAAAAAATCGGTCACTGAACAAGTCAGCGATCTGATCGACAAGGCCTTTCGCATGGACGAAAGCCAGCACGAGCCCGCCTATCTGACGGTCGAATGGGGCGACTTGGATTGGGGAGAGCAAGAGAAAGGGGCCAAATTCAAATGTCGCCTGGAAAGCGTAGACATCACCTATACCAGCTTCGAAAGGAATGGAACCCCACTTAGAGCAAAACTGGATGTAAGCCTGATCTCGGATATCGAGCCTGAGCGCAGAGTCGTTGAAGAGGGCAAAGAATCCCCCGACATCACTCACCGGCGAATTGTGGTCCAGGGCGACACCCTACCCTTACTGACCAAAGAGATCTATGGGACTTCGAAATACTATCTGCAGGTCGCCCAGGCGAACAACCTGAATGATTTCAGAAACCTGACCCCGGGGCAAGAGCTTTTCTTCCCGCCCCTTGAAAGCTGATGTTCTAATGCCTATGCGCAGCCGTTAGTGTAAAGGAAACCGATTAAACTAGCTACCTGACAGTTTATGTTTTGTACACGGACGGACACGGAAAAGCACGGAAAAATGGAAAAAATCAGGAAAAAACCGTGAACATTAGTGTGAATCCGTGTACAAAAACGATTTTCTGTCAAATTGTCAGGTAAGTAGCCGATTATACAAGAATTGACTTATGAGCGTTGCAACAGCGACCATCTTCAGTGATAAAAAGATAATGGGCCCGACCTTTGAGTTGTTATCGGTCGATACCTCAAAGGAGGTCAATCGTATCCCCTATGCTCAATTGATCCTGGCAGACGGCAATGCTGCCAAGCAGTTCTTCCAGATCAGTGACGGTGATTTCTTTTTACCAGGCAAAGAGGTCGAGATCAAACTGCGTTATGAAGACGCGCCAGAAGATGAAGCCACAGTCTTCAAGGGATTGGTGATCAAACAAAGCGTGGAGGCGGACAGCCAGGGATCCACATTAACTGTCGATCTCAAGGATGCGGCCATCAAGCTTCATGCAGCGCGCAAGAGTGCGCTGTATACGGAAAAATCATTGGAAGAAATCATCGAGGCGTTAGCTAAGAACGGGTTGAAGAAGGGAGAAATCAAAGCACCCCAGGCCAAACGTAAAGAAAAAGAACTTGTGCAATATTATTGTTCTGATTGGGATTTTATCCTGGCGCGCGCCGAAAGCTGCGGACTTTTGTTGGTCGCCGATGATGGCGAAATATCACTGCCCAAGATGGCTATTCAAGGGGAGCCGAAAGGCACCCTCGAGTTTGGCAACAGCCTGATACATGAATTGGAAATCGAAGCTGATGCCAGCCACCAGTATGCACAGATCGAAAGTTTAGCCTGGGACGTCAAGACTCAAAAATTGACCAAGGCCACTAAAGCCGAGGCAGTCGAGGAATCGGAACTCAAACCTGGCAATCTCGAAGGGAGCCAACTCGCCAAAAAACTTGGCCGTGACACACAAACGTTGACCAATGCGGTCATTTTAGATCCGGAAGAGTTGCAGGCCTGGTCCAATGGAGCTTTGGCCAAGGCACGCATGTCGATGATCCGCGGCCGCATATCGTTGACTGGCCGCGCTGACATCAAGCTGATGGATGTGATCGAGATCAAAGGTGTCGGCAAGCGCTTCAACGGCAAAACCCTGGTTACTGGCATCCGACACCGGGTCAACCTGCGGGGATGGCAAACAGACCTGCAATTTGGCCTGCCCCCCAAGAGATTTGTCGAAAAGCGCGACCTGAGCGACGTGCCCGCCGCGGGCTTGCTCCCAGCGGTCAACGGGCTGCAGATCGGGGTTGTCGATAAATTCGAAGAAGACCCCGAGAAAGAATTTCGTCTCAAAGTGATCTTGCCGGGCATCGACCCAGAGAAAGGCACCATCTGGGCGCGACTGGCCACCCCGGATGCAGGCATGGAACGGGGCTATTTCTTCCGTCCCGAGGTCGGGGATGAAGTTGTGGTCGGTTTTTTCAATGACGACCCCCGGCAGCCTGTTGTGCTGGGCGCCATGTTCAGTTCGGCAAACACACCACCGGCGACGGTCGCCACCCTGGACGAAAAGAATATCAACAAGGGCATTGTCACCAAAACGGGCACCACCATCGGTTTCATCGATGACGAGAAAGCCTCCGTTTTCATCGAAACCCCCCAACAAAACACGCTCGTACTGGACGACGACGAAGAATCGGTGCTGCTATCAGACCAACACGGCAATTCCATCACGCTGAGCAAGGATGGCATCGAAATCAAAAGCGCCAAAGATCTGAAGATCGACGCTGGCGGCAATGTAGAGATCAAAGGAGCCAAAGTTGATATTAAGTGATACCCCGGCTCACGCAAATCACGAGAGGAAAATCCATGGATGAAATCAACCTTCAAATCTCGCTTGAAGAAGCAAACCTGATCTTGGAAGCGCTGGGCAATTTGCCATTTAGCAGAGTATTCACACTGATCGGCAAGATCCAGGAGCAAGCTGGCGCTCAACTCGGCGCTGAGGTGCCTTCCCAGGACATCAGCAGTGGCGATCAGGACCAGGATGAATAATAATCCGCACGAAAAGTCGTTCTTAGGCGTCGGCTGGGGATTCCCCCCCGCCTTTACGCGGGGAGGCGCCCAGGTAGAGATGGTCATTGGCGATGAGGACATCCACCAGAGCCTGCAAATCTTGCTCTCTACGCGCCTGGGCGAGCGGGTGATGCAGGCAGACTTTGGCTGCGACCTCTCCGGCGTGTTATTCGAAGAAGTCAACCAGAGTCTGGTCAACGACCTCACCGGGATGATCACTGATGCAATTCTCTATCACGAGCCGCGCATTTCGCTGAACAAAATCGATATCTCAGAGGAAGAAAGCGAACAGGGACTCTTGCTGATCAGTATCGATTACAGCATCAAGAGTTCCAACTCGCGATTCAACATGGTCTATCCTTTTTATATCAATGAGGCGATGACGTAAATGGTACTCCCGAAAATAGGGTATGCGCAGGGGGCTGCGCCCCTTGCGCATACCCTATTTTCGGGGATATCCGTTCCATGGCTGAGTAGCTACATGAAACTTACAGATACAAGTTTCGCACCTAAGACCCGGAGTCCGAAATCTCCTGATTTCGGCGGGAGTGGCTATTCCCGGTGGCTGTTATTATCTCCCGACGTCGGGAGACGTCGGACTCCAGCTAGGATGTTTTCGCACAGCGGATAAACAACCATGCCCGATTTCATCCTTATCGAAGGCGATCAAGCCATGTTTATGCCCAACTTTGGGGCTGCAGTAGTCGTCGTCCAACCCGGCGATCTCAAAGGCAGCGGGCCGGCCACGATCAACGGGAAAAAGATCTGCGTGGATGGTGATGAGAGCAAGGTTTCCGTGCCGGGATGCACCTACATGACCCCGCAATATTCCATCCCTGGCACAGGCACGCTCAAGATCGCCGCCCTGGCCGGGGACCAGAAAGCCAAGAAAACCAATACCGGAGGCAAGCCAGTCTTGCTCAAAGGCGGCAATTTCACGGCCAAGTTCGAAGTGCAGAGCCCCGCCAAGCAACCCCCTCCCGGCCCGGGATCACCGATACCCGACTCGACGCCCCAATATTCCGGGAATGGCATGTTTATCACGACCAATATCAAAGTCCAGGGATCTTAGCCCTGGCTAAAGAAACCATGATGCAACCTTTCCGCCCCGCAGACGAGTTAATCCGCCATCGTGATGGCACCAGTCAGGCCGCGCGCCAACTCAGGGCACTGGATCCCCAATATGTGCTTGTGGATGAACGCTCGCTCAAGGACCTGCTGGCCTTCGCCAGAGAATATGCCAAGGAGTTGAACTATTACGCGGTCGCGCAAAACAGCCTCCAGGCAGTGGGCGACTGGAGCGATTTTCTGGATAATAATGCCGACCTGGACGAAGTCGTGGCCTTCATGCAGAACCCGGAAATATTCCCCCCCGAAAAAACCGCCCACTATTCTCGCCCCCACTTTGTGCTATTTTTGACCTTCCTGCAATTGCTGCGCCACGCCCAGGACCAGCTCAATGATATTACCCGCAGACATCTAGACTTCTACTACCAACGCTTGCTGCAGATGAGCAAGAAGCCCGGCGTCCCCGACCAGGTGAACGTACTGGTGGACCTGGCAGCAGACACGCAGCAATTATTACTCCCTGCGGGAACCCTATTGAACGCCGGTGCCGACAGTCAAGGCCAGGATTTGCTCTACCGTACGGATGGAGATATCGTCGTCAACCACGCACAGGTGGCCAGGCTGAGTTCGATCTTTGCAGAGAAAGAGGTGACTGGCATCCGTGACGCCAGGGAAAAGCATCCCGGAACCGCTGAAGAAGCCTTCATGGAGATGCTGAAAATCGCACTGGGGGACCCGCAACCCGGCGATGAGTTGCCTGCCTTTGAGACATTTGATGGGGATTCCAAAGAAGTCAACTATGAATTCCTGTTCTCCAGCGAGCCGTATTCCCTGGAAGGGCTTTTAGATTTCGCAAAATCAGCGCTGTGGATGGATTTCTCTGAATTACGCACGCTGAAGCGTTGGAAAGATCAGCGCGACCAGTCGGGGCCGGAGTGGGATCAAATCAACGCCCTGCTGGAAAAGGCCGCCAAGAAGAGAGACCCGGGCATCCTTTGGGAAGTGGAAAACCATCGGGATTTCGAGACCAACTTGAATAAAGCCATGGGTGGCCCGCCCAATTTCGCCGGGATCACCGAGGTAGAAAATATCTACGACCTCTATGATCAACGCATCCGGGAAAGCGTACAACAATTCATTCGCGATCAGCTTTACTTTGAGAATATCGAAGACTTTAAAACCCTAATGTCGACCAAAGTGGGCATCGATAACCAATGGTCGGAGATCAACCGCATTCTGACGGCCGCGGGCCACGAAAAAGGCACCCTAGCAATAGACACGCCGCTTCCCTATGTGCCTCGGGTAACTGAGCCCAAAGACCCCCAGGCCTTCGAAACCAACCTCAAAGCCGCACTGGGCGCTGACCTGTTCGAAGCCCTACCCGGGATCGATACCCTGGATGACTATTATGCCGCTTTATTGACAGTAGAAACGTATTTTTACCTATCCTTGGAGAACTTCTCCTTTGTGCTCTCGGTTGAAAAAGACGAAGATGCCACCGCCTCAGAGTGGAGCAAAGCTTATTCGCTTTTGGCCGAGGCCCACAAGAAGAAGGTTTATGCGGGTCGCAGAGCGGTCTTACGCCAGATTCACCACACCGAGGGCTTTGAAGCCATGCTCGAATTCGCGCTTGGCATGGATCCAGCCACGAGAGGCACTTTGACTCGTGAAGAGTTGCTCGATACTTTACTGGATTACGTCGCCAATACCAAGGACGCTGAATCATTGACAAAAACAGCCAAATCTCAACCCGAAGATTGGGAAAAAATCTACCACATCGTCGAAATGGCCCAGCGCGTCCGCCAAAACCTGCCCGAACCGATCGCTAAAAAAGAGCACTGGCTCAACCTGTATGCTGCGGCGGACGCCACCCAAGTCGAAGCCAGCCTGGGCCTCGAAACCGATCTGGAACACCCCCGCTGGAAAACCTTTGGCCAGGGTTACCCCCAGGTGAGTAGCGATCAGCAACCGGACACAAGCTTTGGTTGGGCATTCACCTCCCCGATCCTGTCCATGAGCCAGGGGGAGCGCAGCCTCACCCTGACCCTGGGTTTCGACGCCCAAGAATTTGTCGCTGACGACATTGGAGCCCTATTTGCAGAGGGTGAAATCAATCCCTTCGTCATCCAGGTCAGCACGGAGAAAGGCTGGATCGAACCGGATACCATCAAGACCAAAATCCTGGCGGATTACTTCAGCGAGCTGGGCATATCCAACCCTGAAGGAGAAACACTGCCAGTGATCCAATTTGAGCTTGGCTTCGAAAGCAACAGCGCCGCCCTGACGCCCCTGCCTCCCGAAGAAGGCCACCTGCATACCCCCTGGCCCATCCTACAGCTTACTCTGAGGCAGATCTGGCAGCCTAGCAGCTCGCACAAGGACAGCGGACGATATATCACCCACTACAAGCCGTTCAGGGGGTTAGATCTCATGCGCGCCCATTTCCATGTGGCCGTATCCGGGTTGAGTCCTCTGCAAATCCAAAATGACGAAAGCGCATTGGATAGCAAGAAACCCTTCGAACCCTTCGGTACGCGCGCCCTGGCTGGCTCGCGCTTCTTTATCGGTCATCCTGAAATCAGCCACAAAACGCTCGACGAGCTATCCTTCCATATCGAATGGATGGCTGTCCCAGAAGACCTGACCACGCATTATGAGGCCTATTTCGATACCGGTGAGAAATTCAACTTCACAGCCCGAATCAACCTGATCGATGGGCAAATCGAGATCCCGCTGAGTAGCGCTGAACCCCTATTCAAAGATTTGAAAAAAGCCGGCCAGCCGCAAACGATTTCCATTGAGAACTTCGCCCAGGCGATTGAGCGAGGCAGACCCGGTTATGCCTACGAGCGTGCTGAAGAAACCACCCTTGCTGAAGACTTATTGAACTGGAATCGTTGCATTCAATGGGAACTAAATGCACCCGATTTTCAATTCGAGACCTACCCGACCCTTGCAGCGCAGAAGTCCGTCGCATTAGCCGCAGCCGTCGCCAACGATGCCAAAATTGACGCCGCAGACTACCAGGTCAACCCACCCTACATACCCAAGGCTAAAAGCCTCAGCCTGGATTATTCTTCGTCGTTGGAAATTGTCCTGCAGGCCTACCAACCCGGCGCGCAAAGCGACCGTATCCTGCATATGCAACCCTTTGGATATCACGAAGTTCAACCTCAAACACAAACGGGGCATTACACCTTCTTACCCCAGTTTGATTTTGAAGGAGAACTCTTTATTGGCATTCAGGATCTAGACCCACCCCAGAATCTCTCGCTGCTTTTCCAGATGGCCGAGGGCAGCGCAGACCCAGACCTTGAGCCCGTGCCGGTCCAGTGGAGCTATCTCAGCGGGGATCAATGGCTCAGCCTGGATGAGGGCTGTGTCCTTCAAGACACTACCCGAGGCTTGATCAACTCCGGCATCCTTACCTTCGAGCTGGATCCTGTGCGCCCGAGCACTGTGCTGCCTCCAGCGTATACCTGGCTGCGGGCGGCGATCCCCACGAACACCCGCAGCGTGTGCGACACGGTCGCCATCCACACCCAGGCCGTATCAGCCACATTTTTCGATCAGGACAACGCCCCCGATCATTTGAGCCACCCGCTGCCCCCAGAGAGCATCAGTCAATTGGATGTATCGCTGCCTGAAGTGCTCGGTATCCGCCAGCCCTATACTTCCCACGGGGGCAAGCAGTCGGAAGGGGACTCGATGTTCTACACCCGCATCAGCGAACGCCTGCGGCACAAACAGCGCGCCCTGACGGTGTGGGATTACGAACACCTGATCCTGAATCGCTTCCCGCAAATCTACAAAGCCAAGTGTCTACCAGCGGACCCTGAGCAATTAGGCCAGGTAGAGATCACCGTCATCCCCGACATCAAGGAAAAACTGCCTTTCAACCCCTTCGAGCCCAAGGCGCCCAGCGATTTGTTGGCTGACATCCAAGCCTATCTGAGTGATAAAGTGCCCGCGTTTGCCAGCCTCAAGGTGAAAAACGCCCATTATGTCCCCATCAAGGTACGCGTTGCGGTACGCTTTCGTCCAGGGCACAACGAAGGCTTTTACAAACAATTATTGAATGAGGAACTCAACCGCTACCTCTCGCCCTGGGCCTATGAGGAGGGCGCCGATATCGTCATTGGCGGCAAAATCTACGCCAATTCGATCATCAACTTCCTCGAAGAGCGCGACTATATCGATTATGTCGCCGAGATCAAGCTCTTCAGCAGCGAAGATGGCGCAACATTCCAATATGCCCGTCCTTCTGAATCAGGCGATTATTGGGTCGAAACCTCCCAGCCCGATGGTGTGCTGGTCGCCGCCCAACAACATGAGATCGACATCATCCCCGAGGCTGGCTATGAAGAAGAATCTTTTGAAGGCATCAATTATATGAAGATCGAACTTGATTTTATTGTAAATTGATCGTGGATTCCTAAAAGGGAATCTCCCGAAAAAAGGGTGTGCGCCGGGGGGGGGGGCCCCCGCGCCCCACCCGATTTT
>CAZUSV010000159.1:0-14193 GCA_964622645.1 uncultured Anaerolineales bacterium | reverse complement strand
TAGTCTATCACTATTTTCTCTATCTCAGGTCGCTCTCCGACAAACTGCTAGAGAAGCTAAACTTCTGTTAGAAGTTTAGCTTCTGGATTATGAATGATAGCGTTGAATCAACTGCTGGTTCTGCTCTTGAAATCTCTTGACAACCTCTTCAGGGAAAGCGAAACGCGACTTGGCCGTAGACAACATCAACAGACAGTAAGCCAGGTTTCCCAGGTGAGCAGCAGGGATCTGCCATTGACCTGCATTCAATGTCTGGGAGAGATGCTTGAGTGTGTACATCCATATCGCTTGAACGGGCTGCCGTTCTAGGGGCGGTTTGTTGTTTTCTGCTTCCAAAGCGCTCTGTAGATCATTGAAATCAGGCTCTGAGATCAGGGAGAAATATCCATAGCGGCAGGGGGCTTCACAAAAGCGACAGCCCTTCTTGCGGTGTAAACGGTTGTTCGCTTTGGCGCGACCTGGGAGCTTAGCGAGCTCATTCACTTTTTCCTGAAAAGCGCGGCAGGCTTCCGGAGACGAATCGGCATCCAGGGCAGCAGTAACCAACCCTTCTACCAATTTAGAATCGGGGTCACGCGAGGCCTGATGAAAAGCAACGATCAACCTCGAGGCAGCCTCCACCGCCCGGGGCCAGTCATCCCCAAAACTACTTTGCAGGGAAAGTAATTCACTCACGCTCTTCGGCGGAATATAGGAAAGCAAGGTGAGATATATGATGGTCTGTTTGACTTGCGATGGGGGAATTCTGTTGTTCATGAGAATCCTGTGGACATTGATTAGTAATCAGTAGCCAGTAATCAGTATTCAGTAATCAGTATCCAGTATCCAGTATCCAGTATCCAGAAAACTGATCACTGCACACTGATTACTGCATACTGGTTACTGTTTACTGAAGTTTCGGCAGCGGGGTGTAAGCCACTTTGACCCAAGAGGCCATATCATCCTGGATGCCACAGACAATAGCCTGGCCGACTTTGAGACGGGCGATGACCTTGGCCTGATCTTCGGTCAGGGCCAGGGCACCGGCCATGGCATTACGATCGTCGGAGGCCACCAGGCGGTGGATGATCTTGAGGTTGGTGTTCTTGATGGCGTCGGGCACCAGCTTGGCGGGCACCTGATCGATGATGGCCATGCCCTGTCCGTAGGCGCGGATCTCGGCCAGGATGTCGGCGAACATCTCACCCATCTTGGCCTGGGGGTTGGCGGAGTCAGCCCGCTGGGGGGCGGAGCGCAGCACGCGGTGGGCCTCCTCGATGATCGCCAAATGGCGCAGCTCGCTGGACTCGGGGGAGCCGAGGCTCTCATGTTGGGCCTGGCGGTATTCATACATGAAGTTGAGCAGCAAAGCCATGGTAAAGCATTTATCGGCATCGTCACCGAGGTACTGCAAATTGACCACCACCGGTCTGTCAAAAAGATCGGACCAGGGGGTGGAAAAAGGCTGGTCGAAGAGCTGGCCTTTCCAACCGCGTAGCAGGCTGCCAATGCGCGTGCGCAAGGCGGCGGTGATATTGGCCGTAATGCGCTCCTCATAACCCTTGCCGCGCACCAAACCAGAAATGCGGTTGTGGAGCTGCTCCAGGGTCGGGCGACCGATGCCATCGGGTGGCAAAGTTTCCTCAAGCCAACCCTGGCTATCATAGAGATCGACCAGGGCCTCTTCGAGGATCACCGGCAAGATCTCGTACATGGGGAAGCTGGCGTTGAAGATCGATTTCAAACGGTCGAGGTGGGGCATGACCTGGGTGGTGGCCCCGGGGATCTGGACGATATCGAAGGGGTTGAGCTGCAACTGTCCCAGAGGCTGACCGCCCCACTCGCTTCTTCCTGGCATATAAACAGCGATTTCGCGGTCGAAGGTTTTTGCTTTGTTATAAGCCAGCGCCAACTGCACATATTCGTCCTTGGCCGGTTCGATGACCAGGAAATTCCTACCGCGTTCCATCAGCTCGCTGATAATGCGGCGGCAGGTGTTGGATTTTCCACTGCCAGTGATTCCAGTGATGAAGATATGGCGTGTCAGGGAATCGAGATCGACATCATAGCTCAGCCCGGCAATCTCCTCGCCACCCTCCAGCAAGTTGCCCAGGCCGAGCAGATTGGATGGATCATCTGGCAGCGGGGGGTTAAGGCTGAAGAAAGCCGTCGGCTGCATGGGCATGCCGGGCATCTCGCGCAGGGGCAGGTTTGCCAATAAAGATAGTTCCTCCGTGTTCATGGGAGTGGTCAACCCCTCGAAGGCCGCTCCGATGGGGTGCTGGATGGAGGTGCCCTCCTCGGGGGCGAACAACTTCAGCGGCGGCTGGTAGAAAGTATCCAGGGCGACCTGAGCCTGTCCATCCCACACTGGCGAAAGGTCATGGACGCGCATGGGTTCGAAGGAAGTCTTCTCACCAGAAACCAGGGCTTTGAGTTGTGCCTGACCCTGGGCCGCTGTCTCGCCCTGATCGCTGATCAGGTAGACGCCTACGTTCCAGCAGCCCTGGGACTTGGCTGTCTCGAAGCGCTCCACGGTTTGGGTGAGCAGTTTTTCACAGGCTTCAGCATGTCGGTTGAGATACTCACGCCCAAAAGAGAGCGACTCGCTAGAGGTCTGCCCCTCTGACGTGGATTGCCCGGTCGAACGACCGCTGGTTTGCGACTCACCTTGAGACATCCCCCGAACGGTGGAGCTGCTGGTGGAGGGCAGCAGTTGGCCGAACATGCCCAACATACCTGAGAGTAAGAAGGGCCCGCCAGTAGCCACCAATAGGGCGGATACTGCTCCCAAACCGACGCCTTTGAGTCCCTTGGTCAACCCGCTGGATTTGGCCATCTCGGTGCCCAGCACCCCTTTGCTGGCCCCCTCGGTTTGGCTCTCTGATTTGCCCGTGGTCTGACCTGAAGATACAGATTCACTTTCTGTTTTAGAAATGCTCTCTGAGGTGCCGCTGCTGTGACTGCGATTGAGGGTCGCTTTGGTGAAGGCATGCACCTGCCCGGAAAGTGTGTGGCAAGCTGAAATGATCTCTCCGACTTCATTCTCAGGCATCGGCTCGGCGACGACCATATAGAGATAGGGTTTGCCGCGCAGGCCGCGCATGAAACGATCCAAACTTTGGGGATGGGATGCCGGTTTGTCAGCTTTCTTGACCGAGGGAATTCCCGTAAAGGCGCGCGCATGGCGATACGTGCTCAAGGGGACGTGGACACGCTCGGCGACCTGCTGATAATCCTCGACCAGCTTGACGCGCGTCCCAGGCCAATTGGAGCAAAGGAACTGCCCTAACTGATCAGCGAACAGGCGCGGCTGGGTGCCGTGCTCTCGGGCCACAACCCCGATATAGATACGGTTGCGCATGCCGTCGCTGGAGATCATGAAGATCAGGGCGAAGCGTGGGTCGTGGCAGGCCGCCAGAGAGGTCTGGATGGCGGTGAAATACTCGCTCATATCCTCAGTGACTGGCTTGCCGACCTGCTCCAACTCCAGGATGGCCAGATCAGGCTGCTGAGGAATGTCGGCTTCTGCGTCCGCAATACGCATGTAATCATTGGAAAAGATAGGGCCATCTAAATAGTCGCGCCCTAGAGTGAAGAGCAACGACTTGGAGAGGGCATCGCCAGCCTCCATGAGCATTTCGGGGGTCAGTTCGGGGTCAGTGGGAATCAAATTGGTTTCGTCAGTCATAAGTGAAGCCTCCCCATAAAGATTGGAACGCGGATTGCGCAGATATTGCAGATATTCGCTGATTTCTTCTATCTACAGCCAAGGCCAGTCTAGTCGCAGGCCACCCGTGGCGCAAACCGTGCCCCTATTTTGCCTGTCGCGCTCACAGTTGGCCTTTGGCTTTCATGGATTTTCAGATCAATGTCTTTTATTCAGCGTAAATCTTCCTAATCAGCGTTCAAGTTTGAATACCTTATCTCCGAAGCGGAGCTCATCCCCAACATTCAGAGCGCGGGGTTGATTGGCCGGGAGACGTTCGCCGTTAAGATAAGTTCCGTTGGTGCTGCCCAGTTCGATGATCTGCAGCGCAGCGTCAGTTCTATGAAGTTCAGCATGCTTGCGGGAAACTTTGTCACTCTCCAACCAGATCTGGCACTCGCGGGCGCGTCCCACTTTGGTCACGCCAATTTTCAAAGGGTAAACCTTGCCTGCAGGTGAGACTAGCTGCAGCAAAGGCTGGGAGGCGAGCGCAGCACTTTGGTCAGAATCAGGCTCTCTTTCAGAGTCGTCAACAGGGGGTGGTTCGATGACCAGGCTGGCGCCAGGTTCCAGCGTCCCCATCAATGCGCCATAAGCCAGGCCGACCCCGCGTACCACGATCTCGTCGGGATTATCCGCCAAGACCACCTTATCCTCCCCAAAGCGCTCCCGCAGATGGTGCACAATACTGAACAACTGTACTCCGCCTCCAACCAGGGCGACCTGACCGATATCCTGATCGGCCAGCCCGATGGCTTTGATGGCCTTGGCGATCAAGTCTCGGAATGCCTGATCAAGGGATTCAGCCACGCGACTGAACGAACTTTGGTCGAGCTTCACCAGGCGCCGAAAAACTTGCCCATCACGCAACACCAGGGTGATCATGCGCTGTGCATCAATCTCGCCTTCGACATTATTGCTTTGCATCAGCCGCCGACTGAGCGACTCCTTCAAACGCTGGGCGTAGATGCGTAAAGCAGATATCGCCGCAGGGTCATCGGCCAGCGCAGAGGCGGGCACATTCAACTCATCAGCCAGGTACTTGGCCATCTCAGCATCATATAAGCCACCGCCAAAAGGCTCACCATAACGGCCGAGATAGAGCAGTTCGCCTGTGCCAGGGTCAAGCTGCCCAGCGACAATGTCAGTGGTACTGCCCCCGACATCAACGATCAGCGTCACGCCCCCGCGAGTGCTGCTCAAGAGATCCTGGCGCTTCAGGCTCAGAATGGCGCCTTCAGGCTCAGGGACAAATTCAATCTGTGAGTG
Source organism: uncultured Anaerolineales bacterium (assembly GCA_964622645.1). Lineage (GTDB taxonomy): Bacteria > Chloroflexota > Anaerolineae > Anaerolineales > UBA11858 > NIOZ-UU35. The sequence continues at coordinate 9,236 of CAZUSV010000159.1, read as the reverse complement.
AATGCTTTCCGCGAAGCACTTCAACACCAGGGTTTTGAAATCTTCCAGGACAACCCCGCCGTGATCATGACCCCAATGAACCGGGTAGGCAAAAGCAAAACGGACGCTCTCATCGAAAGCGCTGGCCCGCCACTTTTCACCCCGAATCTGTTCGACCACAACCTCAAGCAACATTCTGGTGAACTCCACAGCCTGGGTATGGGTGTAGCGTTTCTGGTGCGGCAGGGGGTTTTGCTCGAGATACGAGCCAATACAAGGCTTGAAATATTCCCGCACACGTTCGCGGGTGTTCTCATCTTCGAGGTGACCCTGGGATACTTCACCAAAACTCTCGATAGCCGAACCTGTAGAATTGAGGGTGAAAATGGCAGGTAGCTTTCGCTCGGAGAAACTGGTCAGTGGGGAGGGTTGAGGATCCCCCATAATACGGATCATATTGCCATGAAGGCGGTAACCCACCCTGTACAGTCGCCAGTTTGTCGCCCCGCAATCCAAGGCGAAGAGTGTCACTTGTTTGCCATCGGCCATAAAATCTCGCTTGTTATTCAACACGAATAGCTACGAATGACACATGCAAAGCACACCTTTGGTGATTGCACGAATGATATGTAGGAAAAACAATTCGTTAAATTCGTAGCCATTCGTGATAATTGAAACTGGTCTTATTATACACACAGATTCGCAATTCTCTGCCATAACGCCCATCAAATTGCTTACAAACTTCGAATCGTACCAGACATTCCAAGACGAATTCCTTTAAAATAATCCGTTGGGGCTCCCTGAAATCCCGTTATAATGTCCAGATTTGGTGGTAGGCGACGTGCTGTGCACGTCGCCTACCTCCAAATCTGGATGCTACCCTGACGATTCCTAGAGAGCCAATCTATCTGGTTCGAAATTAACTGCGGGAGGCACGCACATGGCAAGTTTAACCGGGAAAACGCTGGGCAAATACCAGATCACCGAACGCCTGGGCCGCGGGGGTATGGCAGAAGTCTATAAAGCATATCATCCTCAACTCGAACGCTACGCGGCCGTTAAAGTATTGCATGGATTCCTGGCCGAAGGGGAGGATTTTCAAGCCCGCTTCCATCGCGAAGCCAAGGCCATCGCTGCCTTACGACATCCCAATATCGTGCAGATCTACGATATCGATATGGATGACGAGCACTATTTCATGGTCATGGAATTCATCGATGGCGGCACCCTCAAAGACCGCCTGATCCAGGCCAGTGGACCCCTTGCCATTCAGGAAATGGCGCATATCTTCCGAGAGACTGCCTCAGCCCTGGACTATGCCCATCGCCGAGGCGTTCTGCACCGCGATATCAAACCCGCAAACGTGCTTCTCGATCAATCCGGCCGTGTCGTTTTGACCGATTTCGGTATCGCCCGCATCGTCAGCGAGACGCAGTTCACCGTCACCGGAACCCTGGTAGGCACACCCGCCTATATGTCTCCAGAACAAGGCATGGGCTTGAACATCTCTACCCCCAGTGATATCTATTCTTTGGGCATCATCCTCTATGAGATGGTCACCGGCAAAGTCCCTTTCGATGCCGATACTCCGCTGGCGGTGATCCATAAACATATCAATGAGCCGTTACCTTCCCCTCGCACCATCAGGGATGACATCCCCGACGTATTGGAAACAGTTATCGTCAAAGCCCTGGCTAAAGACCCAGAAGAGCGCTACCAGTCTGCTGCTGAGCTAGTTGAAGCTGCCGAAGCTGCTTTTACCGATCTTGCTGAAGTGACCATGGCCGAGACGATGGTCGAAACCCCAAAGAGGGATGTGCAACCCTTCCTCGAAGTTGATTCAGCTGAACCCGAGCCGACCATTGCCTCAAAAGCAACTGTGGCAATGGAACCTGAGGATGAGCCGGAGCTAACCCTGACGTCGAAACCAACCGTGGCCATGGAAGCGGATTACGAAGACATTGCTGAAAAGGCTACCGTTGCAATGCACCAGCAGCTCGAAGATGAGCCAGTTCAACCACCCACACCCCCGCTCGCAGAGCCGAAACCGAAACCTATATCAATAGCGAAGCCAAAACCCAGGCCCAAACCAAAAGTCAAACCACTACCATTGATCTTGAGCATCGTTGGATTAGCCGCAATCGCAGCGCTGCTTGTCTGGGGAATCCCAAAACTCACTGGAAGCAATGGCGGCGATGTTGGTGGTGATGTTGGTGGTGATGTTGGTGGTGATGTTGGTGGTGATGTTGGTGGTGATACTGGTGCCGATTGCGCATCCATCGAGGAGTGCGTAGCCTTAGCCGAACAGCACTGGGGTGATAACAACCTCGAAGCTGTCATCTCAGCTTTTGATGCATTGCTCAGTCTGGTACCCGAAAACGAGCACCCCCCTCACGCCCATTTTTGGTGCCAACGAGGAGAAGCCCTGGTAGGCGTAGGTCGATTCGATGAGGCCATAAGGAGCTTCGAAAATTGCATGGTCTGGACCGAAGATAATCCTGAATTCGAGGATATCCGCGTCTTCGCCCAGACACAAATCGAGGCCCTACAAAGCGACACAGTAGAATGCGGCTCCTCTGAAGAATGCCATGCCATCGCCGAAGAAAATATGAACAGCGGTAACTTCGAAGATGCGATCACGGCAATCGAAGCTGCAATTAGCCAAGTTCCAGAAAATGATCACCCTGCCTACGCTCATTACTGGTGTTTGAAAGGCGAAGCGCATAATGCCCTCGAACAATTCGATATGGCCATTTGGAGCTTCGAAGATTGCCTGACCTGGACAGAGGAGGACCCAGCCCTGGAGGAATTGCGCGCCTTAGCCCAGGAGCAGATCGATATAATCAATAATCGCTGATCCATTCGATGAAGATTCTATCTTGACAATGCCAACTTTCAGACGTGAAGCCTGAAAATAGGGGGGTACACCCCCCTATTTACGGAAGTTCTCGCGAAGTTGACATTGTCGAACTATAAGTGTCACACAATCCAAGGGAAGACCATCATGCTCGATTATGTCGTACCGCTCCTCGTCACGCTGATATTCGATGCCCTGGTAATCTTTCTTTTCCGTTCAGGGATGTCAAAAGGCTCACAGGATCAAAATCAAGATACTTCCTTCTCCTTTCAAATCGCCAGGGGGTGGACGCGCGGGTGGCTATTCGTCATCCTGCTCATGATCCCATGGTTTGTCATTCTGGCGATGGCTTTTATGGCTTCAGATTACGTAGGGAAACCTGAAATTGCTTATTTAATGTTCTATGGGGGAATCCTGGTCGTTTTTCTTTACCCTGGAATTGATATCTTCAAGAGAGTTCGCCTTGTTTACCCCTCCCTTGCTTGGAAACCAGCCACGAAGATCGCGCTTGGATGGACGGTTCCTTTGTCCATCTTCTGGAGCTTTGGATTTTGGGTCATTTATACGCGCGGTCACCATTTCCAAAGTTCGACCGGTTTTCAAATCGGTTTGGGTGCTCTGTTCATCACAATTAGCCTGGTCATCAGCAGGGCCTTAGGCATCCGTGGGATGTCCAATCAATTAAAAGGAATGCGAATATTATGATGAAGAATACTCGGAATTTGAAATCATCTCTCACAGTAATGTTACTCGCCCTTCTAATCAGCTTTATAACCACCACAACTGTCCATGCAGATATTGCCCCACCGGAAATGCCACCTGGGGCTAATCCGCATCCTGGGGCAGAGATCACCCAGGTGCGCATGATCGCTGAAACGGTGATCATTGAGGTGCTAGACAGAGCACCAGAAGGAAGTCTTGGACAAGCGCGTGTGACAGCAGAATTCCAGATGCAAAACCTGGGTAGCGATCCAGAAACCTTGATGGTTCGATTTCCTCTAAGCGCGAATGATGGCTTCTCTAATTTCCCAGAAATCGATGACTTCCAGGTGAGGGTTGACGGCACCCAGGTATCGACCACGTCAACCGAGTATGTGGGTGGAGATTTTGATGATCTGCTCCAGTGGGCAGAATTCCAAGTCAGCTTCCCCCCAGAGCAGGATGTGATCATTGAAGTTTCCTACACCCTCGAGGGATCTGGCGAGTATCCATTCATCTCATTCGAATACTTGCTGGAAACTGGCGCTGGCTGGAAAGATACCATCGGCAGCGTAGATCTGATCGTGCGGTTACCCTACGAAGCCAACCCCCATAATGTCTTTATCGATTCGTCCCCAGGCTGGGGGCAAACTTCGCCCGGTGCACTGCTGGAAGGCAGAGAAATCCGCTGGCATTACGATGATCTCGAACCTGAATACCAGCACAACCTGTCCATCGCCATGGTCATGCCCAGCGCCTGGGGCAAAGTGCTCACAGAACGAGAAAACGTGACCAACAATCCTGACGATGGCGAAGCCTGGGGACGGCTGGGGAAAATCTATAAGGAAACCGCTTTGCTGCGTAAAGGGATACGCCACGACGCTGGCGGCCAAGAACTTTACGACCTCAGCAAGCAGGCCTATGAGAGATGCCTGGCCTTGGTGCCTGATGAGGCCCTATGGCACCTGGGATACGCCAACCTGCTCTTTACGGGTTATTACTGGGAAGAGTTTCGGACTGAGGGCAGCAATCGGGCTAATTTGCTCAAAGCCATCGAAGAGTACAGCATCGCCTACAGCTTAGACCCAAATAACGCCACGATCATTCAATGGATCGACGAAGTGTATTACGCCACGGGCGCCATCGAGAAATTGGAAGATGGCAGTGGGTATCTCTTTCACTGGCTAACGACGACTCCAACCATCGTGCCGACACGCACGGCAAGCGCAACAGATACCCCAACACCAATGCCAACGGCAACCGCCTCACTTACTCCCCAACCGGCGACAGCCACTCGAGAGCCGACCAGCAGCCCGCGACCAACAACAACTCCCCAGGGGGTTGAAGCCCAGCCCCCCGCTGACACTGGACCATCCAATCCGATTTGTGGATCATTGTTGATCATTCCGCTGGGCTTCTCGTTAGTTCTTATAATAGGCAATCATGGCTTGAAAACAACAATAAGCAAGTTTTTACCGCTGAGACGCTGAGTTCGCAGAGCTTTTCTCAAATGACCTGCGAGAATCTCTGGATTCTCTGCGACGGCGCGGTTTTGATGATTACACCACATCGTGGTTAGCGCTGCGCACCCAGAAAGAGAAACCCTTCTGGTGCCGATGCTCTGCCCTTCGTCTCGCCCAAAGGGCGTCAGGACTAGCGTCGTCACAGGTTTCACCGCAGAGTGGCTGGAACCAGGGTATTCCAATAACCGTTGATATTTCGTCAAATTAGGCGATCTGTGAAAAGGAGATGCTAGTGTTTGTTCTCAGGATTCTTTTCGGTGTTTCTCTCTTAGCCTACGGGCGCAAATTGTACTGGCTGTTTGTCGGCGCGCTGGGGTTCGCCGCGGCATCATCCCTGGCAACGCAATACCTGCATGGAATGAACGAATGGCTGGTGCTGGGCATTGCTCTGGGGGTGGGCCTGCTCGGCGCGCTGCTGGCCATATGGGCGCAGAACTTCGCTATTGGACTGGCTGGTTTCTTGGGTGGTGGGCAAATCGCGATCAGCCTGCTGGTATTCCTGGGTATGGTTCCCCGCGGATGGGCCTGGCTGCCCTTCTTGATCGGCGGGCTGGTTGGTATGGTCCTGGTGCTTTTGCTCTTCGATTGGGCTTTGATCATACTATCCTCGTTGGGTGGGGCATCCCTGCTGACCCAAGTACTCTCCCTCCCCAGACCAACCTTGCTGCTAATTTTTGTCATCCTGGCGTTTATTGGAATTATCATTCAGTCTCGGATGATGAGTGCTGAGGAGCAATAGCAGAACCGGTAAGAAAAAAGGGAGCATATTTGCCCTGGTAAATCATCATTCCAATTGGTGTTACGCTACTTTTCGACGCCCTGGTAGTCGCTCTATTCCAATTAGGTCTGTCCTGGGGCCTGCGCAGCCAAGATACTATAAGCCCGAAAATAGGGGTTGGCATGGGCGTAGAGAGCCCATGCCAACCCCTATTTTCGGAAGATCGCGCGAATATGACATTTGGAATCGCCGGGGTAGCTCCCAAAATTTGGGGGATGGGGCGTGCTCCGCACGCCCCATCCCCCAAATTTTGGACATAACCATGGGAATTCCTAGGGAGCCAAATCGTTTCTTAATCTAATCAAATCAACTACAATCATCCTCTGGGGGGGAAATTTCATCAAGTAGGGCACTCACTTGGTCTGCTGACATCGGTCTATGCAAATAGAAGCCTTGACCTAATCTACACTGATTATCTCTCAAGAATTCAAGTTGGGCTTGTGTTTCTATCCCTTCCGCCACTACACCTAGGTCCAAATCACGGGTCATTGAGATCATCGTTCGAACAAGTCTGCCGGTATTTGGTTCTCCAATTTGGTGCGTGAAATATTGGGCAATCTTAATCGCATCGATTGGTAATCTGTTTAGATAAGATAACGAAGAATAACCTGTACCAAAATCATCCAAATATATTGCTACCCCATACTGGCGCAGTTTATTCAATACTTTCGTTGCCTTTTCAAATTGGTCGATGATTTCATTTTCAGTGATTTCCAAACCCAAGTTTTCGAATGGAACTTCAAGAGCTCTGATTAATTCTAAAAAATCTCCTTGCAACAACTGCTTACTGGATACATTTACAAATACTCGTAATTTTTTTGTTTCTGCATATTTTTCTTTCCAGATGCTAAAATCAGCGCCCACTTTTTCAAATACCAAAGCACCTAATGGGATGATAAGACCACTTTTTTCAGCTACAGGGATGAAATCAGATGGAGGGATATTGGTTCCTTGTTTATTTGTCCAACGAGCCAGTACTTCTAAGCCCACTAGCTTCGAATTTCTGATAGAAATAATTGGTTGATAATGAACGTGAAGAAGCTTACTATTTATCGCTTCACGCAGCTTCTTTTCAATCGTTATCTGATGTTGAAATTTTTCTCGCATTGAAATACTAAAAAACCTGTAGCAATCCCCGCCAGCTTCTTTCGCCCGGTATAAGGCAATATCAGCGTCGCGCATCAGACTCTCTGCCGTGCTATTTTCATTCTCGCCTGTCACCACACCAATACTCGCCGTAATATGGATTTCGTGACCATCTATAACGATCGGTTTATGAATATTCTCAATAACTCTGTTTAGCACGATTATTGCATCTCCAATTTCGTTCAGCGACTCTAAAAAAACTACAAATTCATCTCCTCCAAATCTGGCCACCGTATCAACTTCTCGGGAACTCTTTGAGATTCGCTCAGCGATAATCATCAACAGAACATCCCCCTTAGAATGACCTAAGGCATCGTTTACCGATTTGAAATTATCCAAATCTAAAAATAGCACCGCGAAATTCTTTTGTCGATCGCGTTTCTTAAGTGCAATCGCATGGTTCAAACGGTCAGTTAGCAATGCACGATTGGGTAATCCAGTCAATGCATCGTGAAGGGCATCATAGATAAGCTTTTCCTCATATTTTTTTCTTCTGGTTATATCTCGATTGATACTCAAAATCGCACTCTTGCCCTGGTAATTCACCAATGATACATTCACCTCCAACTCTATCTGACTGCCATCTTTACGATATTGGCTGGTCTCAAAAGTCTGACTGGTTCCCAGTTGCAGCACTTTGCGGAATTTCTTGCGATCTACTGATACATTTTTAGAAATAAAAGCCAAGGATTTACCAATAAATTCGTCCCATGTATATCCATAGAGCTCACACGCACGCTGGTTTATATCAATGATCACCTCAAATTTTGGTCGAAAGATGATAATGGCGTCATGAGCGTTTTCAAATAGGCCACGATAATCCTCTTCTGATTTCTTCAGATCAGCCGCCTGTCGAAGAATCGTAGATACATCGCTTAACGAAATCGCGGCACCAAAGACTCGAGATTGACTATCGCTAATGGGAGAAATACGAACCTCATAGGTTTTGCCATCCTTTTCGACCATTGGAAGAGCATTCTCGTGGATATCATCGAAGAAATCCATTCCTGAAAGTTCAGGGATAACCTCCAGAAGTTGAATCCCCATTATGCTAGAAATATTCTTGTCGATCACTCGTTGGGCTTTGTGATTCATGTCGATGATTCTCCCATCGCGATCAATCACAAAAACTGCTTCTTTTAGGCTATCAAATATCAACCCCTTAGAGGCTTTTGTAATATCCTTCCCTGAAAACCCTGTCAGACTAAGTCGCACGAAAATCGCCGATAACGCTACTGATACCGAGTCCAAATGATATTGTGACAGATTAAAAACATCAAGAACATCCAATAAAGTAACAAATACGGGAAATATTGCAGCAAAGATCAAAACCAGATTATGGCGCATATAAATGCTGGGAGCATAGAAAATTGTGCGAACTAAAAAGAAAATCGTTAACAACGTCAGTATGATCACATAAATCAAGAATACCCAAATACCGTATCCAAGTTCGGGGACCAAGTAAACAAACCCTTGGTACTCCACAAAGCTCTTTGAAATCCATATAATATGGTGATAATTATTGGTAACGGCCAGAACAACCGTTACTACAGGAATCAAGAACAGCCAGGCCAGGGTAGAATTCTTGATTGTGTTACTGAATCCTGTAAAATTCACAATATAAGTAAAAAATGCAACCGTGATGAATACGCTACTTGAGAACTGAATCGTTCTCAAAGTTTCGATTATTCTATGATTTGTACTGATCAATTCAATTGAGTATCCGATATTCCAGATCGCAGTAAGTGCAAATAGCGCAATTACCTTGTTAGCCCCTTTAATATTGCGGAAGAATAGTGTATTTAGGAGAAGTCCACTAGCAATTATGCCACTAATCAATTGGGGAACGGCCAGAATATTCCACTGCCAACTCATGAGAAATCTACTATACGATGATACTTAACTACCAAGAATGATGGAGCTCTGGGAATACCTATGGTAATCTCCAAATTTGGGGTTCAATTCTGAGAGCTATCCCGGCGACTCCTAGAGAGCCAAATGATGTTCTAATCTAACTTATAATAGTACAGTAAATTCTCCCCTTTTAGCCTTTCTTTTTTGTTGGTAATGAATGACCTTGACAAAGTCACATTTTGTGGGGATCAAAAACAAGCGCAAGACGACTACTTCGCCAATACCCACCACAGCAGCTGTTGAATCATTGACAAGCCTGCCCGAGTCCCTAGGAATTCCCGTGGCAATGTCCAGATTTGGGGGTATGGGGGGGGGGGGCGCCCCCCCCCCCCACACCCAC
>CAZUSV010000158.1:0-14668 GCA_964622645.1 uncultured Anaerolineales bacterium | reverse complement strand
GATTCTTCCAGACCATTTCAAAAATGGGATCTTATTTTTGCACACCTCCTAAGTTTACGATTTCTTGAATGTTATATACTTGACAAACATTATCCAATTTGATATTATATCGGCAATGGATATATATCGTGCACGGATATATTTGTTGAAAAGGAACAGATTATGATCTCTACACAATCTCCCCAAGAATTTCTCCCCCTTACACCGGCAGTATTCCACATCCTGCTGGCGCTGGCTGATGGCGAAAAACACGGCTACGCCATTATGCAGGAGGTTGAGGCGATCTCGCACAAACAGGTCAAGATGGGCCCGGGTACGCTGTACGGCTCGATCAAACGCATGCTCTCAGCGGGGTTGATCAAAGAAACCGGTGAGCGCCGTGATCCCAAAATGGACGATCAGCGCCGTCGTTACTACCAATCGACCGGTTTGGGTAGGAAGGTGCTGGAAGAGGAAGTACAAAGACTTGCCTCCCTGGTTGAAAGAGCCCGGGCGAAGGAAGTCATGGCGTTTGGGTTGAAATAGTGAGGGTGTCATGAATAATGTTGCCACTTCCGATCCCCAACTCGTCACCCTATCTGCGGTTGTTTACAAACTGCTCCTGATCTTCTATCCAACACGCTTTCGGCAAGAGTATGGACCTCATATGGCGCAAGTTTTTCGGGATAGCTGTCTGAAAACTTACTGTCAGTCTGGGATGAGTGGCTTTGTTTTGCTGTGGGCGCTTACGCTTTTCGATTGGTTCAAAACTGTGATCGAAGAGCAAACCCAAAGAGGTACTGAAATGACACGCACAAAATTTATCCGTTTGAGTGGTTGGGCTCTGATGCTGGCAGCGATTTTCCTTATTGCAGGATTTGGTATTGGGGGAGGGGAAAAATATTATTCTGATCCGTTGGGCGGTTCAGATGGATTTTACGAATACAGCCAGTTAATTCTCATTCCCACTTCTATGTTGCTGTTTACGATTGGCATAATCGGCCTGCGCCTGCGTTATGGCGCAGCTACGGGAAGATTGGGGAGTTCCAGCCTGGTCTTTGCAGCGATTGCAGGTGGTTTGAGTTTCCTCGTCGCAATACCTTTATTTGCTCTAATGAAAGATTTCCCGTGGATGGGCGGCTGGTGGTATGTTTGGATGTACAGTTGGATGGTGAAGTTAGTAAGTTTATCTTTGTTTGGTATTGCCGCGCTGCGCACGAAGCCGCTCCCGAGGTGGAATGCCCTACCACTACTCACCGGCGTCTGGTTCGCCTTAGTGTTTATTATCGGAACGATCGTCGAGGAGATGGGTGGTAATGCAGATGCCTTACTTAACGACTATATGGCCTTTGTTGCCATGCTGTTTATGATCGTTGGTTCCATGGTTTTGGGCTATTTCTTACAAAAAGATCTTCCTTCCAAAAGTGTTCCTGCTTAGTCATGAGACATGAATAGATTTTTTGCCAAAGTGGTCAAGTATTGACCATCGCACTTGATCGATAAAGGATTTTGTATGGAGAACCCTATGCAATCTGAAAGACTCAAAAGAAATATTTTCCTACTCAATCTACCACCATGGGTGTGGGGAATGATTGTGTTCGTTGTGTCAGCCCTGACTTTGGCCGCTGTTGGTCATGACTCCCATACGCCTTATACAATCACTACGATGGTCTCAGAAACCGACGGTATGGAATTGGTTTATGTACCAGCCGGAGAATTCATCATGGGATCTGAAAACGGCGCAGACGATGAAAGCCCGGTGCACACGGTGTATCTGGAAGCCTTCTGGATCGATAAGACGGAAGTGACCAATAGCATGTACCGCTTGTGTGTTGCCGAAGGTGAATGTGAGCAACCTGGAATTAAGATCTTTTACGATGATGAGGCTTTCGCCAATCATCCTGTCGTCGATGTCACCTGGCAGGATGCAGTTGATTACTGCACCTGGGCCGGGCGGCAACTGCCTACTGAAGCCCAATGGGAAAAAGCAGCCCGCGGTACTGATGGAAGAGTGTATCCTTGGGGCAATACCTGGGACAGCTCCTTGGCAAATTGGGCGGAGTCAAGAGCTGAATATCGGAGCACATCCCCTGTAGGAAGTTTTGAGGGTGGTGCCAGCCCCTATGGCGCGCTGGATATAATCGGGAATGTTTGGGAATGGGTGGCGGATTGGTATGACGGATATTACTATGAAATCTCTCCCCTTGAAAATCCAAAAGGACCCGAATCAGGTTTCGAGAGGGCGCATCGGGGTGGTTCCTGGTACGATTATGAGTACAATCTTCGCGCTGCAAACCGCGATAGGAACACGCCTCATTTCCCCGACCTAGGCATTGGGTTCCGCTGCCTGCTCTTACCTTAACTCGAATACCTGATATGCCACCAAGATGCATAAAACGAAGGAAATCATCAAAGTGGCACTCTCCATAAAATGAGAACCCTGCTGCTTGGAATTACAGAGCACCAGGGTTCTTCTCTATGGTCCAGAATACGAAACTCAGGGTTTTGATTTGTTGGTCGCCGCGATGACGGGGGCAAAATCCCATCTTGAATGAACGATCAGTCCTAACCCCAGGAGCAGTAAAGCCACACCAACCACGGTCATTGTCAGATGGAAGGCATCGCCGTAGTTGATACCGTTGATCGTGTGCGTTGGCGCTATCAGGTATTGGATGGTCAGGCTCAACACGCCCACCACGATAGCTGCCGCGCCCCCAGCAGTTTCAGAGTCCTTCTTCTTGGCTTTTGTAAAATCGACCTTTTCCCATACGCCAGGAATCTTGAAGATCAAGAAAATGACCAGAGTCAGCACCGTGGCGTAAACTACGCCATCGACGGGCATCGAACTGCCTCGCAAGGCGCGCGAAGTGATCATATGGATGATGCCCACAACCGTAGCACCAATCAAACTGAGCATGCTGTAGCGATAAGCGTTAGCGCGGCCTTTGATCAGCAGGAACACGGCGCGGGCCATCATCAGGCCGAATGCCAGGGTAACGAGCACATAGAGGATATAAAGCCACTGAATGGTTGCGATGGCTGCAAATTTAGGTCCATAGCCAGTGGGGTTCAGCGCCACGCAGGTGGTGCCGGCACCTCCGGCGATATTGAAGAGCGCCGAAATGCTCAGGAAGAGGATGCCGATGAAACGTAGGAATTTACCCATGAATGTGCCTCCTAAAATTGAAAATCAACAATCATACAACTGCAAACCCGGCTACAAACGCCGCTGTTGTCAGCAGCAAGAGACCGGGGAACACAGCCAGAATACGTTCCCGTGATAGCAGCGGCCTTCCGGCCTTGAGAAATGAGAGCAACAGACCACCTAAACCGATCAACATACCGCCGATGCCAACCCAGGTGAAACCCCCAGGAGCTATGTCCTGGAATGCTAGAACGATTGGGAGAAAGAAGATCGTTAACCCTGCCACCCCATGGACAATCGCCAGCGTAATTACGGCCAACAGCTTGGGGCTGGTCAGGCGAGTTGCCACAACCGCCAGAAAACCCAGCACTGTGAAAATGCCGTAAGGGATCAAGATCGGGCGCAGGAATTGCGCTACCAACCCCAACGCCAGGCTTTGGGGGATTAGGGTTGAAGCGATGATTACCAGCGGTGAATCGAGAACTTCGAATCCCAGGATCATCATCAAAAGACTGGCGATCACGATCACCCCAAAGGCAATCGTATAACAGGCAATCGCCATCGAGCTGAGCCCATCTATGCCCCGCACCACCTGGTAAGAGGCCAGCAGGGCAGTGACCAGCAGCAGGATGCGGTCGAGGGGTTTCATTGAATTCCTGGCATGCTAGAGCACGTCGAGAACGATCATAACCATGGCGCCTACCATGAAGAGCGAGGCATATTTGAAAAGCCCAAAGTTGACTCGTTCGGAAGGGCGCACGAACATGGCTGTAGCCAGGCCTAGCAGCCCCATAGAGAGCACGGCGATCAGTCGTAAATATCCCCACGCCATGCCGATGCCAAGGGCAGCCGCCGCCATTGCAAGGGCGGCGATCACACTCGAAACAGCAATTGCCAGGCGGGTGAATTGGAAGCCGTAGGTAGAAGGGAATACGGGCACTGCTGCTGCTTGGTAATCTTGGGCGAATTTGATGCTGAAGGTCAGGGTATGGGTGGGGATCCAGAACAGGATGGCCGCCGCCAGCGCCAGCCCCACCCAATCGATGGCACCGACACCCAGGGCGCGCCCCGCCAATATGGGCATGGCCCCCGAGATGCCGCCCCAAAGGATGCTCCAGCAGGTGCGCCGCTTGAGCCAGATGGTGTATACGACCACATCGAAGAACAAACCGGCCAAGACGATCGCGCCATAAAGAAGGTCAAGGGCCAGTGCCCAGCCCACGCCCAGGATTGAGATCAGCAGCCCAAAGCGCAGCGCCTCCCCTGGCGTGATCTTGCCTGCAGGTAGTGGGCGCCAGCAAGTGCGGTTCATCCTGGCATCGATGTCGCGGTCGTACCACATGTTGAGGACAGTCGAGCCGCTGATGGACAGGAACAGGCTTCCCGTCACCTCGAGCAGCATATCCAGGTTGTATACTGGGCAGCGGGCGCTCATGTAGCCTGCCAAACCAGTCAGCAGCAACAGGGTAGTTTGCAGGCTCTTGATGAGGGGCCAGTACTTCGATTTTAGATCGAAGATTGAAGATTTCAGATTGAAGATTGATGATTTCAGATCGAGGATTGATGATTGGAGTTTGGGCATCTGTTTTCCTGAGTGGGTGGAGTTAAGAGTTAGGGATTAGGGGTAGGATGCTATCTTCTAACTCCTAACCCCTAACTTGTTATCTGTCTCTCACACAACGAAATCCAACATTGGGACTGGCGTATTCCGGCCCGGCGGAATTGCGCGTCCAGACTCGTAAATTATACTCGTAATTCTCTTTGCTGCCGCCGCGCAAGTAGCGGTAATGCTGGTCTTCGTAGACATTGCCGGTCCACTGCCAGACGTTGCCGGCCATATCGTACAGACCGTAGGGGCTGGAGCCGTCAACTGTCTCGTAGCCATCGTAAGTGTTTCCGTTGTAGAAGCCCACGGGGGATGTGTCGCTTGCCCCAGCCAACTTTTCGAAGATGTCGTGGCTGCTGTAGAAGTTGGCCTGGTTGCGTTGGATTTCATCGCCCCAGGGATAGGCGCGACCATCAGTGCCGCGGGCGGCTTTCTCCCATTGAATTTCCGAGGGTAGATACCAGCCATAGTACTCGCAATAGGCACGCGCCCCAAACCAGGTCACCAAAGTGACGGGGTGATTCTCATAACCACCTTTGGGGTTGTATGCACCGCTCTGACTTTCAATGCGCATCCCAGGGTCATCCAGCGCAGCTAGGGAATACATGCCCTCAGGGATCTCCTCCTCGTGGCGGTAACCATGGAATTCGTCTCCCGGATAGAAGCCTACAGGGATAGCGCCCTCGAAACCTATCGAGCCGTCGGCAAAGGCTGCGTTCAGGAATTGGGCGTATTGGGCATTGGTCACATCGGTGACCATAATCTCGAATTCCGGCACCTCGGTTTCATGCTGGTGCAACCCATAAAGGAATTCCCCGACCGGAACTGTTGCCCAACTCTCAGAGTCTACGCCGGTATCAATCGTGGGTGGGGGGGCAGCACTCGCCTGGGAAGCACAGCCAACCATAATCAACGGGATCAGCACCAAAAGCAGTCCGATTCGCCAGTTCATTGGGCCACCTCCAACTCGATTTTCTCGGATAACTCCTCAGTCCAGCGTCCCCTCCTTTTGAACAGGTCAAACAGACGCCAGAGCATCAGCATGGCCAGCACCACCAGCACCAGGGCTAAGCCGATATCTGCCAGCAGCATGGTCCAGTTGACCAGCGGTTGTTGGGCGGATTCGGTCACAAAGAGGCGCTTCATCGAGAAGACGGTCACCGAAGCGAAGGCCACATCGGAGCCGATGATCACCAGCCAGCCGAACCACTGGCGCAGTCTGCCTTTCAGCCCGGCGATATCGGCGTAGTAGAACAGGATGATGGTGGCGATGATCCCGGAGAGGATATGCCAGTGCCCGGTGAGGGTGATGCGCTCTTCACGATGCGGCCAGACGCGGAAGATCTCGTCGAGTTTAACGGCCATGAAGATGCCCACACCGCTGACGGTGAAGTTCATGAAGACCATTTGCCAGGTGGCGCCAAACTTGAGCGGATCGTGCAACAGGGCTTTGATTTTTTGCCAGGCGTTGGCCTTTTCGATGCCCTGCTCGGCGATGCGGTCTCGGATCAACATGTCCCAGCCGAAGATGACCAGCATCAGGGCTGCCAGCATGACCATCACCGAACCGACATAGATGATGGTATGCGCCCAGGTGAAAAGCACCACCGACCAGGCACCCAGCGAGATGATGATCGTGCCGACGATCATCAGGGGCATGGCGATCTTGTGAAAGATGCCCTTGAAATCGTACCACCTGCCGACGATCAGGGTCAGGGCGACGGCGATCAGGGTCAGCATGATGTGCAGGTGACCGATGATCGACTTTTGGAGTACAGTTTTGTGAGGTTCGCGGATCAGGTCTTCGGCCAGGAAGGTCTCGTGGCCGTTGCCCCAATAGGAGCCGGATACGGCGCCAAAGAGTGCTGAGCCCAGCGTGGCCACGGCCATGGTGAAGAATGCTGCCCTCTCGAGGTCGATGCCCTTCTTAGTGCGGCTCTTTTCAGGATCTTCGATGCGGTACTCATTCTTCCAGGGCCAAAGGGCTGCCGAAAGTAGAATCCCGGCGAAAAAGCTCAGCGAGAGCCCGAAGAGGTACAAACCGTGAAAGACGAAATTGTGCCCGAAGTAGCCGAAGGCCATCCCAAAGAAAAGGGTGATCATATAGCCAAAGGTCATGGTGGCGTTGATCTGCGTGCGCTCATGGTCTTTCATTGCCACCATGCCGGTGATGATGAAGACTTCGATAGCCACAACCGACACGGCGATGGTGTGATAGAGCATGATAATGCGCCCCTCACGCTCGGCGGGGTTTAGCTGCATTCCAAAGGTGTTGACTACAATATCTCGGATGCCGAATTCCACCATCGGCCCCGAGAGCATACCCCAGATGGCTGTGACCAGCGAAATCAGGGCGATGGCCACCAGCACCAGGCCTTTGGTGGAGTGGAAGAAATAGTCCCAACGTTGTTTCAATGCTTGCATAAAGAGACTCCTGCGCGAGAGAGCGTCGTCCACCCACTCTCTCACCACCCCGGTGCACGGGCACCGGAGGACTGGTTAGGTTTTCTGCATTTGTGCAAAAGATAACATACTCTCAACTTAAAGTCTTTGACAAAAGGCAAGTTCTGCCCCCCTAACCCCCCAACCTTGGGGGGAATCATGTTCACCCCCCAGAATTGGGGAGCTGGGGGGGGCGAGTAGTTAACTTTTCTTCAAATCCTGCATGAAGCCCAAGGTGAATGCCAATGTCATCAAGAACAATAGCGGGGCCAGGATGGTGAAAACCAGTTCCTTTGTGAAGATGCCAAACAGAGGCGCTCCGGTGATGGTCAGCGAGGCCAAAGCCAGGCCGCCGATGCCGATCAGCGCGCCGCCAATACCCACCCAAAAGAATCCCTTGGGGGCGCCTTTGGCCAGGAATGGGCCTAAAAAGATCACCAACCCGGCCACCCCATGGAAAATCGGCACGGTGAATTTCTTCAACCCTGCCATACCGCCAATGCTAGTCACAGCAATAGCCAGGAAGCCAATTAGGGCAAACCAGGCAAAGCTTTTCTTCCAAGAGGGGAAGAATTGGTTGGCGATCCCCAGCGAGATACCCAGCGGGATCAAGCTGGCCACGGGCAATATATACGGTGATAACGCGGTGCCGCCAAGGCCCAAAATGCCATATCCCATGAAGATCAGTAGCAAGCCAGAGACTAGGAGAACAATAAAGCCCAGCAGATAATATACATCATGCAGGGCTTTTCCTGTGGAGTAGCGAGTATAAAATCTCCAAATCAGGAAGATGGCCAATAGGCCGGTGAGCAAGAGGAAAAGATTATCAAGTGTGAACATGAGAATTCCTTTCGAGAAAATGAAAACGGATGATGTTATACACGGGGAAAGCCAAAATACCCGTCTAGCTACGCTATTATTGTGCCATATTCCACAATCTCAGTCTGTGATTTTAGTCACATTTGATATTCTAAGTATATCGATATTCCGCTTGAACCGGTCTCCTGACCGAACCGCGCAATGCGTGCCGTGGCAACACGTTCGGGAGACCGGTTCAAGCGAATTCTCGGAGAGGTTCTAATCCAAAATGATCCTGACGGAGCGGTCGAAGGTGAAATAATTCCAGATCCAATTGACTAGCACATTGAGCTGGTTGCGGAAACCCATCAATGTCAGTAGATGCAAGAACAACCAGGCGATCCAGGCCAGATAGCCTCTCATTGGGATGCGGTTGAAAATCCAGGCCACTGCCCGACTGCGACCGATGGTCGCCATGATGCCGCGATCATGATACTGGAAGGCTTGCTGCTCTGTTCCTGCGATATGTCGGAGGATATTGTTGGCAGCCAGGACACCCTGCTGCGTAGCCACGGGGATCAACATGGGGTAGGGTTCGCCATTAGGGTCTTCCAGGTAGGTGTTGTCACCTACGGCATAGATCTGCTGGCAGCCAACGACTTCCAGGGTATCTTTGACGGGGATCCTGTTCCCCTGGGCCAGCGCATTCCCCAGATATGCAGTTGCCGGTGAAGCTTGGACTCCCGCGCTCCAGATGACGGTGTTGGTTGCGATTTTGAGATCCTCCCCCAGTTGGATGTGATCGTCAGCGATGGCGGTTACTGCCTTGCCCAAGATGACCTCTACACCCAGCGAGCGAAGCTGCTCCAAGGCTGCCTGGCGCAATTTGTGAGGATATGCCGCAAGCAGGTGTGACAGCCGTTCGACCAGGATAACGCGTGCCGACAGGTTACGGTCGGGGCCAAATTCCCTGTCGAGGACATGGTTATACAGTTCGTAAAGCGCCCCGGCGGTTTCCAGACCGGTCGGACCACCGCCGACGACAACCAGGGTCGTCATAGCCTGGCGTTGTTGGGCGTCTGCGACCCAGGCCGCCCGTTCGAAGAGCCGCAAAATGTGGTTGCGTAATGCAATGGCATCATCCAGAGATTGCAGCACGAAAGTATGTTGCCTGAAGCGATCGTTTCCGAAATAGGTAGGCGTGCTGCCCGCGGCCATGATCAGGTAATCATATTTTTCCACCCGTTTCTCGTGATCCATCTCGACAGTCACGGACTGTTGCGCGATATCGATTTGTGTTACCTCGCCCATTAAGCAGTGAATATTCTTGTCCTTCCGAAAAATCCCACGCACAGGATAGGCGATTTCACTGGGATCGAGGGCGCAAGTTGCCACCTGGTATAGGAGCGGCGTGAAGGTATGGAAGTTCCTGCGGTCGATCAGCAGAACTTCGATGGGCTTGCCTGCCAGGGTGCGAGCGGCAAATAACCCGCCAAAGCCCGCCCCAATGATCACGATGCGTTTGTTTTCTTTTGATGGCATCCCTTTCTCCTAGTGAGCCTTCTCTAAATAAAATCTGACCATAATTGTCTCTATTATAATTGGTGAATCCTTTAATCAGGGTCAGAATATCGTAATGTAAGGCCTGAGATTCCCAAACTATGCAGATAAGGAAATAGGGGGATTTAACAGGGTCGACCCGCTCTGAACTTGATTGAAGTATCCCCAGAGCGGGTCAGAAGCTTTTTAGGAGACTGAATTCATTTGGTACGTTATGCGGTTTGTAGTACAGCCGCCTCTTGCGCAGTGCTTCCTGCTTTTTGAGTAGTTGTAACTTTCTCCCAAACCCCCGGCCATAGCATCAGCACCAGCAGGATCAAGCAGCAGATGGGCGCCAGGGAGAACAGGGAGAAACGGCCTAATTCCTGTGCTGTGACGACGGCCAGGGGGATGCCTACCACCAGTTCCAGGGTGCTGGCTGTAATGCCCACGACATAGGTCCATTCTTTGGGTTTGGTCAAAATCGAGACAGTGGCGACGCCCCAGCCGATCATAGCAACCCAATGCAGGCGCTGCACCAGCGAGAAGAAGGGGGCACCGATGGTGATGATGCGGCTCAGGCTGGCGATGCCATTCATCAAGCAGAATACCCAGGCCATCCCGCCTAAGAAACCGAACATGGTGCGGCCCCAGGTCAGTTTGCCTACTGGCACCATGATCAGAAAATAGACGATCAAGAAGGGCCAGAAGAGTGTGAAATACACTGGGGGCAAGCCGCCCGCCATAAAGGGGACGTTAATGAACCAGGCACCCTGCAGTGAGAGTACAATGCCGATCACGGACAGTAAGAATGCCCAGTTCTTCTTATTAAAGAAGCCAAAGGCGCTTACCAGAAAGAGTACACCACCCAGGATGCCTAGGTCAGCCATGGCTGGGTTGATGTATTTCAACAGGATTTCACAGCCCGGTTCAGCGGCTTCGGCCTGCATGCCGCGTACATACCAGTTCAAGAAAATCACAAAATGCCCAATGATGCCCATCAGGCCAGCAACCAGAGCGACAATACCACCAAGTTTATTGTTGCGTTCCATTAGATTTCTCCTTTTACACTGATAATGATTCCATTGTGTGAAATATAATACAAATCGATTGGTAAGTCTTTGCTTTAACGCAAATCGTTGATACGAGGTTTTAGTTTGCTCAATGGTGCTCGACTTGGATTGACAAATCCAAGGTCATTTTTGGATGCCATTGAGTCAACATTCCGAATAGCGGGGATTTGGCAATCCCCTTCGAGCAAAACTCTGGGGTTCGCAAGAACTAATTGTCTTTCATTCACCTACATCATCAACAAGCTGGCTTTTGAATTTTGGTAGGGACAGAAATATCAACAACGCGATTGCCAGCAAGGAACCGTAGAGGTAATCCAAGGTCTTGGTGCGCAGGACCTGTGTAGGAACATCAATAACTAGGATCGATAGGGCGCTGATGAAAGCCAGCCACCAGCCGCTACTCTTTCGCATGGCCAGCAGTGGGATGGAGACGATCAACATAATACAGCCAATCCAGTTGACTTCACCAGATAGGGTCAGGACCCACCACTGGATGCCAGCGAAGAGTGGTTTTTCAGCACGAGTGAGCAACATGCGCTGCGCAGCGATGCCGATCACAAAGGAGTGTGTGGCTAACATCCCAATGAAGGTATAGGTCAAGAAAGCGGCGACTTTGTGCATGCGCTCTGATTTGCGCAGCAAGAGCGTTGCCCAAAAGCCCCCCAGCCCCACCCAGGAGATCACCATTGGAAGAGGAAATCCCCCTACAAAACTGATGTATGGTAGGAACATGAACATGCCCGATACGGATGGGACGGAAAAGGCTGCCATGGCAACGGGATAAGTCCAATTCTTACCTTTGTGGATCGGGGAGACGATGGCCAGGAGGGTTATCCCAGCGACGAAGGCCAGGGCCCTCCATAGGGGATAAAATAGAGAGAACAGGGTGATCCCGCTGGCGAATTGAGGGCGATCTTCAATGACGATCAGAAGCTCGCTGAGCACGCGCTCCAAGGATGTCTGAATAATGAATGGCGCGGCGGTGATTAAAAACAAACCAGCAATCACCGCGATGACAGCGATGATCAGACGCGTGTTTCTTGGGGTATCCTGCATTTTGTCCTCCTACAGAATTGCATCTGCTCGTGGTGGATTGCCAAATCCGCCACATTTCACTGGATTTGACAATCCAGTAGAAGCGTTGTAATTAGTAGGGCGGCTCCTCTCCAGTATGGCATGAACAGCCCTTGTAATAAGCGGCATCATTGTGGGCAGCGACGTAGACGATTGTATCAGGTTCGATGTTCAGCTCGCAGCCTTCGAAGAAGAGTGGATTCTCATCAGCATCCAAAGCTGCTTCGGCGACCTCTGCATCGCAAGTAACGTAAACCACCCCGCTCCAATCATCATTGCAAATGGGGTAATCGACCACTTTGTCGACTTCTATCATTTTGCCCTTGATTTCTAAGGTCACAGGCGTGGGCGCGGATGCGGAATCTGGCGCCGGAGTCATCAAGAGGTCAGCCAACTCTAAGGTGGGTCTGGGAGTTGCTTCCGGAGTGCAAACACTTTTCCCCCTCTCACAAGCTGTTAGGGGCAGCATGATTAGCAGGGATAGCAGCAGGAACCAAATCTTTGATTGTTTCATTGAATTCTCCCATTGGGATCAGGGGTTTATGATTTCGTACACTTCGCCGGTATGACAAGAGCAGCCTTTGTAGTGGGGTGCATCGTTGTGTGCAGCGACATACACAACCGCATCCGATTCGATATGCAAGTTGCAGCCTTCGATAAAGCGTGAGCCTTCTTCTGGGTCCCATTCAGCAACCTTAGCATCGCAGCTGACATAAACGGTGCCAGACCAATCATCGTTGCAGATGGGATAATCGACGAGCTTGTCCACTTCCATTAACTTACCCCCAATTTCGATTTCTAACTGCGCAGGTGTTGGCCCTGGAGCGGGGGTAATCTTGAGCAGGTCAGCTATTTGTAGGCTTGAATCTGGAGTACCTGCTTCGGGTGTACAAACTGTTTTCTGCCTGTCACAGGCAGCGAGAGATAAAAATAGGATGAAAACTGACACCAACGGCAATTTCATCGATTGCATCATTTAAGGAGCTCCAGAATAGGCGGTTTGATGTGTGAAATATATCTCAAACACATTGCTGGGTCTTTGCTTTAACGCAAATCAGAGGCCGATTTGGGCAGCCTCTGATAGGGGATGCTCGAAATTATTCTTGTTAGCTCTCAGTTGGGTAGCCGATTTCGGCCAGCAGCGATTTTATTTCCTCTTCCGTTGGGGGCGTTATGAGCTCTACAATGTTGAATATTTCCCCCGGGCCAAAGAACCGCAAAATTTGTTCCCGCCCATTCGCCGCCATCCTGACCGATTTAAGCCATCCTTCTTTTATAATGTAGATTCCCTGGCAAGGATCGCCTTCAAAGCAAAAAATTTGCCCACTCGCGTAACTTCTCAGAATCGCGGTCTGATCGAGGGATTGTTTCAGTGAAGGCTTCAATTCCTCGAAGAGAGGTATTGAAGAAAGTACTTCGACGGATAATTGATTGTTCTGTGGATTTTTCACGGCGCTTTTTCATGCAGGTGTTGGAATTAGATCTGCATGATTGTTTATATCACAATATCCAGATGCCAACCAATCAATCACCGCGCCGATCTTGCCAAGAGTGCAAATAAGGAACCCTTATGAAAATTGGTTATTCATGACATGAGCAACCTTCATAGTATGCTTTATCGTTGTGAGCTTCCACAAAGACAACTGTATCTTCCTCAATGTCGAGGTCGCAATATTGGAAGAAAAATGCATCAGTCTCCCAGGCGGCGATTTGGATATCACAAGTTACATAAACCGTCCCACTCCAGGCGTCATTGCACACTGGTCCGGTGATCACACGGTCCACCTCGGTTTCTTTGCCTTTGATCTCTACCCATAAGGGTGATGAATCACTCTCTACATCAATGACAGAGGCAATTTGGGGAAAAAGCGCTGGATCATCGAGATAAGAAATTCGCTCGAGGGGGCATTCCGCTTTGCAGGCTGATAGCATCAAAGCGGAGAAAAATAACACGTATTGCCAGTAAGTTCTCATAGAATACTTCTTTCTCCGGCATTACGGGTAGTAAGCCCAACTCCTTCGATGTGCTCAGGACAGGCGCGTTGGCTAAGCGGAGATATTTCTTTTACCGCCCAACGCGGTTGGGCTTCCACCCGGAAAGTTTTGAAACAAAAAATTATTCTGCTACCTCTGGCTCCTCAAGCAAGTTCTTTCTGGCTGCCGGGATAGTCAACGAGACGATCAACCCAATGCCCAACAAGGTTGCCACGATGAAATCGGATGTATTCATACGGATCAGGTGCGTGGGCAGGTTTGCAACCACGACGACGGAACCCGCAATCACGCCCAGCCACCAGCCAGCCTCTTTGCGAGCTGCCAGCAGAGGAATGGCCACAATGCACATAATCATGGCGATGAAGTTCATCGGGGCCTCAACCCCATAGATGGCATGATCCAGATCCGTGAATAGGGGACTCTCGGGGCGGTCCAGGATCCCCTTGAAGCCATGCATGGTCAAGACGTTGATGTGACCTGCCACGACCCCCAGGAAGGTAAAGGCGAAGAAACGTGACACTTTCTCGCCGCGCGACCCTTTTTTAAGCAGCAAAATTGTCCAATATGTGACCAACCCGAAGACCAGCGCGATCATGGTCAGCGGCGGCCTACCCATGTGTACCACAAAGGGCAGGATTTCGATCACTGCGAAAATCGTTGGGAGCGAGATACAGCTCAAAGCCACCGGCCAGGCCCAGGGGTAGCCCTTCCACAGTGGGTAGACGGTGACCAGCAGCGTCACGCTGGCTACAGCTGTAATCCCAATCATCCCTACGAACCAGATGGTCAGCATCATGGGAGCTTTTTCGAAGTGGGGATCTTCGACCATCAGACGGACAAGCTTCCCGACCAAAGCATTAAATGTCGCCCGGACCAAGATCGGCACCACGAAGGCTCCAAATATACCGAACACAGCGGCCACGATAGCAGCCACCTTTCGAGTTGTAGGGGTGAAACCATTTTCAGTCATTTCATTCTCCTTTTATGATTGTGATAAGATTAACGAGCGTCTCTAGC
>CAZUSV010000157.1:8607-14788 GCA_964622645.1 uncultured Anaerolineales bacterium | reverse complement strand
GCAGCGACTTCCAGTCGCCGGGTACGATAAGATTCTACATCTTTTGAGTGCACCCATGCGCGGGGAGTGTAGCGCAAAAATGTCGCTAAGGTATAGAAATAACCGCTCTGAGCGCTTCCCCACAGCATTGTTGTCATTCCGCGGGAGCGTATCTTTGCGACCAAGGAATCCCCCAGGCGTAACTTATCAGGGATTCCTCTTCACCCTGCAAAGAACGCAGGGCTCATCGGAATGACAAATCTCGGAAGGTATTTGCTAAGGCCACCGACACTTTTACGCTATACTCATGCGCGGGTCTCTAGGAATTCCGTGGAAATGTCCAGATATTGGGAGAGCTACCCTGGCGATTCCTAGAGAGATCAATACGCTGACTACAGGGCAATCGGATTTTCTCTCTGAAAAAAAATTCTTCTGGGTCAGAAGCCCAACCGCGTTGGGCAGGCCTGGCAAGATAACTTAGCTTGATTCGGCCACTAACGCGGTTGGCTTACTACCCGCAAAGTTGTTTTGGGCTTTCTCATCCCTAGTTGCCAATTCTAAATGCCATTGCCCAATTTTAATCTCCGATTAACCTTGACACACTTCTCAAAAGCGTGTACACTCGCACCCGCTAATCTTACGAAAGGAGAGCGCACTTAGATGCAGAACTATTTCGCAATGCTAATTAAAGTCCGCCGCTCCGCCGGTATCGGTGGAGATGTTGTGCCGTCTCGGAGTGCGCCTACTGATTGATAAATTTAGTCTAACCTAAATTTCCCAAGCCACGGGAGCACGCCGAAGACCCGTGGTTTTTTATTTCCAGCGCGCAAAATCGCGCCACCTTCAGGCCACGGGTATCACCGACCCCGTGGCCTTTTTATTTACCCCCAGCATCCCCCCGTTTACGGGGGGACCCAGGGGGGTCAGAACTACAATCAACTACAAGGATGAAAAGATGTCGCAAGCAATAATTGTCAATGATGTATACAAGAAATTCGGCAAGCCGGGCGCGCCCTTGTGGAAACGCGCCCTCGGCCTGGAGAATAATAGCGATGGGAATAGCAGGCTCAACGGGAACGGCAACCGCAGCCGCAAGGCGAACGAAATCATCGCCGTCAACAAGGTTTCCTTTGATGTCAAAGCAGGCGAGATTTTCGGTGTGCTGGGTCCTAATGGCTCTGGCAAATCCACGCTGATCCGTCTGATGGCGACTTTGCTGCTGCCCGATGGTGGCGATATCCGCGTCTTTGGGCACGATGTCGTCAGCCAGCCCCTGGACGTGCAGCGCCTGATCAACCGTGTTTCAGTGGAAGCCAGCTTTTTCAAGAAGCTTTCTCCGATGGAGAATCTGATGTACGGTGCACGTCTTTACGGCATGGCTGGTGCAGAGACTAAGAAGCAAGTGGTCGAAATCTTGACTCGCCTTGGACTGGAAGAACGCTCCATCTTCCGCCCCATGGAAGAAATGTCCCGCGGCATGCAGCAGAAGGTGGCTATCGCCCGGGCGCTGCTCTCCAAGCCCAAGGTCTTGCTACTGGATGAGCCCACCACCGGCCTTGACCCGCGCTCCAAGCGCGAAGTCCAGGCTGTGATCGAAGAGTTGCGCGATGAGCATGGCACCACCATGCTGCTCACCACCCATGACATGACCGAAGCAGATGTGCTCTGTGACCGGGTCGCTATTATGGACAAGGGCAACATGGTTGCCATGGACACGCCCGACAACCTGAAGAAGCTAGTCCCCAACGACAATGGACACCAAACCACCTTGGAAGATGTGTTCCTAGAGTTGACGGGACGCAAGCTCAAGGACGAAGAAAACGACGAATGATATGGGACACGGATAGACACGGATTATACGGATTTATAAATATATTATCCGTGTCCATCCGTGAAATCCGTGTCCAAAAGGAAAATTTACGATGACGACGACATCACCCATCATACATCAAATGCGCGCTTCCTATGCCTTTATGGAACGCAACCTCAACCTGGTCAAACGCTATTGGACCTGGGAACTGGTCTGGTTGACCTATTCCATCGCCAACAGTCTTTCGGTGAGTTTCATTGGACTGGGCATGGAATATCTCAGTGGTGCCAACGCGAATATCGATGGCCGTCACCTGGTTCTCTACCTGGTCATCGGCACGCTGGTTTGGCGCTACCTTTCGACCGTATTCTACTGGATCACCGAGTTGATCAGCATCGAACGCTGGGAGGGCACCATCGAATACACCCTGATGGCTCCCATCCGCAGGTTGACACATATGGCCGGGCAGACGATTTGGGCCGTGATCTACAGCCTGTTCTTCACCGGCGTGATCCTGGGTGTCACCGTGCTGATCTTCGAGCTGGATCTAAGCGGCGCCAATCTATGGGGCGGCACGCTGATGCTGCTCTCGGGCTGTCTCTCCTTCGTGGGGATCAGCGTGATGGCCTCCACCTTACCGCTGCTCTTCCCCGAGCGCGGCGCCCAGATGACGCACATTGTCATCGCCATGCTGCTGCTGGTTTCCGGCGTCTACTACCCCATCGAGGTGCTACCCAGCTTCCTACAGAAGATGGCTATCTTCAGCCCGGCGACCTATGTGCTCGAAGGCGTACGGCATGCGCTCCTGGATGGCACACCCACTCTGGGTTTGTGGGGGCAGATGTGGCCTGCCCTGGCCATGGGCGTGATCCTGATCCCGGCGGGATTGTGGGTCTTTGACCAGGCCGAACGCTACGCCAAGCGCGCTGGAAAGTTACACAGGAACGGATGACAGCGTGGAGCGGAGAGTGTGGAGCGGTTAGCGAGATCGCTCCACGCTTCACCCTCCACACACGACGGAGAAAATTATGGCTCTCGATTGGATTGACGTAACTGACTTATCTTTCAACGTGATCCTGCTCCTGGAGCGGGCACAACTGAGCTGGTTCCCTGGCTGGTTGCCAGAACCCGAGCTGGGGACCGCTCTGCGAGCAAACCCCGTTGTCGAATGGTATCTGCGCAACAAATGCCCAGAAATCGGCCGGTGGGTCGATCAAGTCATGGCCAGTACTGATCCCAACGTTGCACCAGAGTGTATTCGTCAGGCAGAGTTGGATGTAATGAACGCTATCAACGATCTGCTGGTATACGTGGTGAACCCCACCATTTATGATCAATTGCCTTTTCTGGGCTGGGACTCAAGTGAACTTACTGATCTCGTAGATTTCAACGACAAGATCGTCATTGATGTGGGAGCGGGCACAGGCAGGTTGACTTTTGTCGCTGCTAATCAGCAAGCTCGAGCTGTCTTCGCGGTGGAACCCGTATGTAATCTGCGGCAATACATCAAGCAGAAGACTCGCAAACTAGGTTTAGGCAATGTCTTCCCTGCGGATGGCCTGATCACCGAGATGCCCTTCCCCGACAGCTTCGCCGATGTCACTATGGGCGGGCACGTCTTCGGGGATCAACCTGAATCAGAGCATCACGAAATGGTGCGCGTGACTAAACCCGGGGGCATGGTCATCCTATGTCCTGGCAACAACGAGCGCGATGAAGGCTGGCACCAGTTCCTGGTCGATCAGGGTTATCAGTGGTCGCCTTTCGAGGAACCTGGCGATGGGATCAAACGCAAGTATTGGAAATCTGTCGCCATGACGAAAACATTCTCTCTTTGGGAATGCTCAACAATGTAAACATCGTGCATTTAGGTGACAGTCACTAGCCTGCGCAAAGTGACTGTCATCTCAAAGGGAATGAGAAGAATGCAATCACAAGCTAGAGCAGCCAAGAAAGAACCGCTGCTCAATAACACACTCAAATTATTCATGACCGCCATGGTGCTGGCCAATATCGGCGGCAGCATGTATGGATCGATTTTGCCGCTTTATCTGAAGGATCTCAATGCGAACGTGATTCAGGTAGGTTTGTTCTTCACCCTATCGCGCATCATCCCCTTGGTGCTTCAAATCCTGGGCGGTTGGATTTCAGACTCTTTAGGGCGACTGCGAAGTATCGCCATGGGCAGTATTGCTGGGGTATTCTCTTATGTGGGCGTCATTCTGGCACCTACCTGGCAGTGGGTTTTGTTGGGTGAGGGACTGGGAGCGGTCACCCGCTCCTTGGTAGGCCCGAGTTTCAGTGCTTTCATCGCTGAACAATCCTCAGAAGAAAATCGCGCCCGGGTCTTTGGCGTCACTGAAAGCATCTTCATGCTGGTGGTGATCATCGGCCCACCTCTAGGAGGTTGGATGGCCGACGAATACGGCTTCCGGCTGATGTTGATGGCGGCAGGACTGCTCTACTCGGTTGCAGCGGTCATCCGCATCGGCATGGCGCGCGTCGCAGCTCGAGGCGCAGAGGCCAATCCAGAGAAGCTCTCTCTCAGCAATCTGAAAGGAAAACTAGGCGCCATGACCGGTTTGCTGCTGGCCGGCGGCCTGATGACCTGGATCTTGATCACCGACGGAGTGCGAGATATCGCCTATACCATGTCATTCACGCTTGAGTCGCTCTATCTGGAAGAGATCGGCGGATTGAAGATGCGAGAAATAGGTCTGTTGGCCTCTGCTTTTGGGATTGCTAACATGATCACGACCATCCCAGCAGGCAAATTAGCAGATGCCAAGGGCGAGCGCGTGGCCATTGCGGGTGGCTTTCTGCTGGACGCCATTGGCCTGATCATCTTCCTGAATGTGTACACATTTTGGGGATATGTGGTTGCCTGGAGCACCTTTGGGATTGGTGTGGGGATGATGTCCCCGGCCTACCAATCACTGACCAGCAAAGCCGTACCCGAGAATCTGCGCGGCACGGCTTTTGGATTGCTGCACAGCAGCCTGGGGTTGTTCTCGCTTCCGGCACCTGCCGTGGGCGCGCAGCTTTGGGATCGCTTCAGTCCGCAGACGCCCTTCAGGATCACCGCTGGCATCGCCCTGCTGACCGTAATCCCGGCCTGGCTGAAGTTCAAAACGCCAGAGAATGGTGAAACGCAAGATGCAACTCTAAAGCTAAAAGAAGCTGGAGTGGCAAGTGAAACGTAATTGCGTGCAGCGTGAAGCGTGGAGCGTGGAGCGCTTTATCTCGCTCCACGCTCCCCGCTCCCCGCTCCACGAAGATTTAGGAGACCAACATGACCACAAAAACAAAACTTTTCGTTCCAGAAACACCCCAAATTCCAGGATTGAGCTTCCGTTTTTTCCGCGGAGAGCCAGATTATCGAGTCATCATGAAGGTATTCAACGCCTGTAAAGATGTAGATGGTTTCGAATACACCATGACCCTCGAAGGCGTCGCCCATCACTTTGCAACGATCAACGACTGCGACCCCTTTACCGATATGTTCTTCGCTGAAATTGATGATGAACCGATCGCTTATGGTCGAGTGGGCTGGTACAAGGAAGGCGAAGGGAGTTATATCTACTACTCCCTGGGGTGGATCATCCCCGAATGGCGTCGCAAAGGCATCGGTACAGCCATCCTGAAACAGAACGAACGCCGCATCTACGAGATCGCCGCTGAGCATCCCGATGAGACCCCAAAGTTCTTCCAGAACGGTCACAATGACAAACAGGTTGGTGTGGCCGCACTCTTGAAGGTCCACGGTTACGAGGGAGTTCGTTGGGGATACCAAATGCAGCGCTCCATCGATGCGCCGCTCCCTGATGCACCTATGCCCGAAGGGTTGGAAGTCCGCCCAGTGAGGGAAGACCACTACCGCCTGATCTGGGATGCCCAAAATGAAGCCTTCGAGGGCAGTTGGGGGTACTCAGAGCCTACAGAAGAAGATTACCAGCGCTGGCTTTCAGACCCGGTCATCTTTGGCCCCGAGTTGTGGAAGATCGCCTGGGATGGAGATCATGTCGTGGGGATGGTGCGAAACTTCGTCAACGAGGAAGAGAACGAAGAGTACCAGCGTGAGCGCGGTTATACGGAATTCATCTCAGTTCGGCAGCCATGGCGCCGACGTGGCCTGGCGCGCTCGCTACTGGTACAGAGCATCGAGATGTTCCGCGAGATGGGCATGGAAGAGACCGCCCTGGGTGTTGATACACAGAACCCCAATCACGCGCTCGATCTCTATGAGAGCGTAGGATACAAAATCACTGAAAAGGGCACCACATATCGAAAGCCGCTCTAATTATGCAATAGGAAAGACCGCGGTAGCTCCCAGATTTAGGGGTATGGGGGCGTGCTCCGCACGCCCCCAAACTCCCAAATCTGGGCATTTCC
>CAZUSV010000157.1:5665-8597 GCA_964622645.1 uncultured Anaerolineales bacterium | reverse complement strand
AAATTTTCCAAACCCACCCCCCGCCGCCCCCCACTTTTTTGGGTTTTTGGGGGGCGCCCCCCCCCCCCCCCCATACTCCCAAATCTGGGCATTTCCACGGAAATTTCTCGAGATTCTAACTTTTTCGAAGATGCTATGGAAGAACCAAAAAACAATCTCATCATCATCGAGGGTTTAACGGGATTGGGAAATATGAGCGCGAACCTTCCAGCAGAATTCACTGCGCGGCCCGGAACGATGGACGATTTGACCGCAGTAGTGGATCTGTTAAACACCTATTCACAGCACTACCTCGGCATTCAAGGTTTTACAACCAGCACCCAAAAAAATGAGTGGACGACTCCCAAGTTCAACCCAGAGACAGATATCCGGCTGGTGTTCAATTCTCAGGGGGGACTTGTCGGTTACATCGAAGTATGGACCATCTCCAATCCACCAGTGCACCCCTGGGTCTGGGGACGTGTGCATCCTGATTTCGTGGGTCAAGGTATCGGCACATACCTGCTCGATTGGGGCGAAAAACGTTCCATGCAAGCCATACCTCTCTGCCCAAAAGATGCGCGTGTGTCTTATCGTCTAGGAACTGTAAGCACCATCGAGCCGCCAAAACATCTCTACCAGGCTTTTGGTTTGAAGCTAATTCGCCACTATTTCCGAATGCTTATTGAGATGGACGCCCCTCCACCTGAACCCTTCTGGCCCAGCGGCATCACCATCCGCACCCCTAAGGAAGCTGCCACAGAAATCGAAGCCATATATCGCGTCGATAACGAAGCCTTCAAAGATCACTTCGGCCATGTAGAGCAGCCCTTCGAGCAGGGACTGGCTGAATTCAGCCACTGGTTCTTGAACGATGAAAACCACAACGATATCTCTTTGTGGTTCCTGGCCATGGATGGTGACGAAATTGTTGGTATTGCCTTGTGTCTGAGAAAAGATGCAGAAGACGAAACCTGTGGGCACGTCGACAGTCTGGCCGTACGTCGTCCCTGGCGAAGGAAAGGCATCGGCCTGGCCTTGCTGCAGCATGCTTTTGGTGAATACTACCGACGAGGGTTTCGGCGCGTCTCGCTTGGTGTGGATGCCCAAAACCTTTCTGGTGCGCTACGACTCTATGAAAAAGCCGGTATGCACGTCGACCGCCAGTTTGACCTGTATGAGAAAGAATTGCGACCAGGCAGAGAAATTGGAGTAGAATCACTGGATGATAACTGATTACTGTACACTAAACTACTGGAGGTAACATGCCCATCAAAGCAGTCATCTGGGATTTAGGTGGTGTGATTGTGCGCACCGAAGACCACACATCTAGAGACCATTTAGCCGTTGAGCTAGGGGTATCTCGTCACCATTTGGAAATGACAGTTTTCAGTGGAGAAACTGGCAACCAGGCCCAACGCGGTGAAATAGGCACCGATGAACTATGGGAAGCTGTACGCCAGGAGTTCGATCTCTCCAAAGAAGGACTGGTAGATTTTCGGAAACGCTTTTGGGCAGGGGATGAAGTGGATTACGATTTGGTGGAGCATATCCGCTCTTTGCGCGGGCACTACGCCACCGCACTGCTTAGCAACGCCTGGGATAACCTGCGTGCTGTACTCACTGAGCGCTGGAAGATCGATGACGCCTTCGAAAAAATAACCATTTCGGCGGAAGAGGGCGTTATGAAACCGGACGCCCGCATCTACGAAATCGCTTTGGAACGTTCAGGTGTCGCCCCATCAGAGGCTGTATTCATTGATGACTTTGCCCACAACATCGAGGGCGCTCGGGCAGTTGGCATGCATGGCATTCATTTTCTGAATGTTGATCAAACACTCAATGATTTACAAAAATTGCTTAGTGCGTAACGATGAACCAACATACGCTAGAAACCGTATTGTCAGTAGGTTATTAGGGACTCGCCGGGGAACTTCCCAGAATTAGGGGTGGAGGGGGGGGGGGGGGCGCCCCCCCCCCCCTCACCCCTAATTCTGGGGGATTACCCCTGCAATTCCTAAAGACCTTGTCAGTATATTATTTGTTGCAAAGATTATAGATTTTAGCGAGGCACTATGAAAAGAATTATTGTGTGTTCATTCTTGTTGACTCTCCTGATCGTTTCATGCACTCCATCTCTAAAAACAACGCCGCAAACAACCTACCAAACCGAAGTTCACTTGCAAGCAGAATTCAAACTGCCTTCCGAACTGGTGGAAGGTGCTCCCGATGCGTATATGAAATATCTCGTCTGGCTGCCTGAAGGTTACGGAGAAGACCCCGAAAAACTTTGGCCAATGATCTTCTTCTTACATGGCTCAGGTGCAGGGGTCAACGACTCTGTTTTCGTAATCGGCCAGGGACTACCTGAAGTTCTCTATAAAGGAGAGCAGCCTGAAGATTTTCCCTTTGTAGTGATCTCGCCACAGGCCTTTACGGACATCCCCTGGTGGGGTGGCGTCACCCCGGATGTCTTACTAGGGCTGCTTGATGAAGTCGCGCAACTCTATCAAATCGATTCCCGGCGCATCTACCTGACCGGACTGAGCATGGGCGGTTATGGCTCCTGGCTGATGGCAGCTGCCTACCCTGAGCGATTTGCGGCAATGGTCTCAACCGCGGGCACCGGCTATGGAAATATCAATCCCACCATTGAGCAGGTCTGCAAAGTTGGTCAAACTCCCTTATGGGCATTTCACGGCGCCCTGGATGTAATTTCAGATCCAATTGGGGCGAAAATGTATATGGTTCAATTACAGACTGAATGCGAGGGAATTGAGGAAGTCAAATGGACCTTGTATGCAGATGAAGGCCATTTAGGAACATACCAAAGAGCTTACCGCGACCCTGAACTCTATACCTGGCTGTTGGAGCATTCTCTAGAAGAATAGAAACTACTCAACCCAGAAGAGAAACTCCCGAAAAAAGGGTGTGCGCACGCAAAGCGGCGAAG
>CAZUSV010000157.1:0-5655 GCA_964622645.1 uncultured Anaerolineales bacterium | reverse complement strand
CCCCCCCCCCGCGGCCCCGCGGTTGGGGGCGCCCAACACCCTTTTTTCGGGCAAATCCATTCCGTGGCTGAGTAGTCACTAGTGAATTGCGTCAAGGAATAAAAACTTCCCCAATGGTCAATATTTGCGGGGGTTTGTCATCCCAGCGGACGAGTGCTTCGCAGTTTTCTGCAGCCATTTCAGCAACATGTTCAGTCACGCCCACAAAAGTGATCACAGCGGTAGTTTTCTGCCCTACTTGGATAGCGTTCAGGTTAATAGGCGTGAGAATCCCCGTACTCAGGCCTGCCAGGCGAAAATAAACCATTTCATCTGCAACTTGTCCGTCCTCAAGAACATCAAAGTAAATCCAATCCGTGCTGACATCCTCTGTGGTGATAATTGGACAATGGACGAAGAACTGATAACGGTGTGTGCCCACACCCCAGGCATCCTCTGGAAATTCATGGCTGAAGGAAATCGCCCAGTCACCAATTTCTGCAAGTTCACTCGGAGGGATGGCTGTCGGTAGCTGGATGGGCACTTCTTGAGTCTGACCAGCGCAGCTCGATAGAAAGATCGTCAATAGGAA
This sequence comes from uncultured Anaerolineales bacterium, assembly GCA_964622645.1. Taxonomy (GTDB): domain Bacteria; phylum Chloroflexota; class Anaerolineae; order Anaerolineales; family UBA11858; genus NIOZ-UU35. The sequence goes on along the minus strand of CAZUSV010000157.1, from coordinate 5,084 downwards.
TACCACGATTAACCCTTGTTTCATCATTCGGCTCCCATCTAAGAGAATCACCATACACCCACTTAACTCAGCCAGCGCTACCCAGGTTCATTCGCTAGATTGATCCACCGGGGTTCTGGGGTGCTTCTTCCCATAGGCGCAGGAATTCCTGCATCTGTTCTGAGGTGTGCAGGTAGGCAAAACGAGCCACCTGTCGACCCACATCCATCAGCCTTTGGCGCAGTTTTTCATCTTTGAGCTGACCTGCCTCATCAAAGGTTTTCCAGACTTCAGAGATGCTGACCTGTTCGGGAACTACCCAGGCATGCAGGGTGCGTCCAATCGTTCTCAAGCTATTCAGGGCATTGGCCGCACCCAAAGAGCCACCGGCCACACCGATCAGTCCCCACATTTTGCCGCCAAACTCTTCGAAACCCATCAAATCCAGGGCGTTTTTCAGAACCCCGCTGAAGCTGCCGTGATATTCTGGCGTACCCAAAATTATCCCCTGGGCGCTCTTGACATCAGCTCTCAGCCGGTGGACGCCATCAGGGTAATCGACTTTGTCGCGGCCATCGCAAAAGGTCAGCTCGTAGTCATTCAAATTGATCAATTGCGTTTGAGCACCGAGTTCACGCGCCCCTTCCAGGGCGATTTCTAATGCTTTAATGGTGTATCCTGTGGAACGTAAACTTCCGCTGATGGCGACTACATGTAGGGGTTTTCCATGCGTAGGTTTTGTCAATTGGAGCTCCAATATTCGTGGGATTGTAACCTTACAAACTAAGTACCTTGACGATGTCAACTTTCAGACGAGAAGTCCGAAAATAGGGGGGTACCGGGGTGGGGCGCCCCCCCGGGCCCCCCCATTTTTGGGAGTTGTGGGGAAGTTGCCATTGTCGAAGCGCTATTGTATCAGAGTGATTAAGAAGTGTGTGGACTACACTCTGCAGCTTATAATAACACTAATCCCAAACGCATGCCTACACGCACCGCTTCAGTGCGGTTTGTGACTCCTAGTTTCCTGTAGATGGAGGAGATGTGGAATTTGACGGTGTGATCGCTAATTCCCAATTCATAGGCAATTTGCTTGTTGGCTAACCCCTGCGCCAGCAACTCCAATACTTCGCTCTCCCTTGATGTAAGGGGGTCAATCAGATCTTCCGCATCCCCGTTCTGATAAGGCGTCAGCAAGGGTTCCAAGAATTCAGGGGGGGCGACAACCAGACCTTGATGGAGACTCCGAATGGCAGTGATCAGCTCCTCTTGGGAAGTATCGCGCGCCAGTATCCCCCAGGCATGTAGAGGAAGTGCTCGCAAGGTTTGCAAATCTTGGGGTTCATCAGAAATCATCAAGACAGAAATTTGCTGTTCATCCCCCGGGAGGCAGGATTGCCATTCCTCAACAGAACCAGCCCCCGAGGTAGTCAGGATGACATCCACCTCGGGGGGGAAACTCGCTAAAGCAGCGATTTCATCGGCATCAACAGCCTCGGCAACGACCTCAATTTCATCAACATCAGCCAGCAAGGCTTGAAAGCCCACTCGAACTGCCAAGGCTGGGGCGACGATGGCTACACAAATGGTTTCATCTTCCATTTACATCAACGACCATGGTGACGGTGCCGGCCACGGCCACCTCTTTTATGCTTGCCTCTGCCCTTCTTTCTGGGCACCCGTTCTCCAATCACTACCTCGACAACCTGCGGTTGACCTCCCCGAAGCACTTCGATAGACGTAGATTTGCCTACCACATCTCCGGAGAGTTTGCCAAGCAGGCTATCATGATCAGGCACCGGTGAGCCAGCCACACCCACAATGATATCACCAACGATCAAGTCGCTCTCTGCAGAAGGACCGCCTTCTTCGATATGGGTGAGCAGCAAACCGGTAGATTGCTCTCGACCCAATGCCTCCTGAGAGGCAGCAGGGATCTCAACCAACTGGCTTTGGATGCCCAAATACCCGCGTTTGACGCTGCCATGCTCGGCTAGAGATTCGGCCGTTTTCCAGGCCACGGCCGCAGGGATGGATAGCAACATACCATGAGACAATCCTGAGGTATTAATTCCAAACACTTTACCCTCAGCACTGACCAGGGCACCACCAGAAAAGCCAGGCAGTGGGATAGCATCGGTGCGGATGAAACGGTCGATCATGCCACGACGAGTATGTACCGGGCCATCGACAGCGCTGACCACACCCAGACTGGCTTCAATCCCAGAAGATGTCGGCCGCCCTACAGCCAGAACCAACTCTCCAACACCGGGCTCGTCGAGAACCACTTCAGCTGGCGTGAGCACCTGCTCTGAAAGGCGCAGCAGAGCCAGGTCGCTGCCTGGGTCACGTCCCGCAACCTGGGCAGGCACTTCGTCGCCATTGGCCAGAACCACACTGATGTTCTCGTCGCGTTCGACGGCATGGTCGGCAGTCAATACCAGATCGGGGGCATAGGCGATACCGCTGCTGGGTCGGCGGCGGCGGGCGTTTACCAATACCACCGCAGTCTCAGCATTATTCACCGCATCTGCCATCGCTTTGGAGATCTGTACAAAGATATTCTTTCCTTCACTCATTTGATCTGTTCCTTTCGTGTGTGAAAATGTCAGTACGATTTGGGGTAGTGAGCGATCCCCTTCATCCACCTTCGGTGTCAGGGCAGGCGCGTTGGCGATTCGAGCTTATTTGATCGTTTGCCCAACGTGGTTGGGCATCTACCCGTTAATCTGACAATTTCAACGAATCTATTGGATAGGACATGCTAACTATAAAGGAAAGCGCTATTCTGCACATCAGATGTTCGGTGAGGTTTGTACCTGGAAATTTGGCTAGGAAAGACGTGTTGGGACACGGATTGCACGGATTTTACGGATTAGATTTTTTTAAAATCCGTGTTCATCCCTGAAATCCGTGTACCAGAATGCATCTTTAGCTTTAACTCAAATCAGCACTGTTACACCATTTTAATACACGCATAGCCCGCAAGGTGTTCATGCGGCCGGGTTGACCGGCTTTTTCCATCTCGAAGTGGCGCACTCCACTGGGGCCGCGGTATTGGGGCCAGCGCCCATCCTTACGGCGGCGCTTGAAGAGAAGCTCTATGGCATCATTCAATCGCTGGTCATGCTCGGCATTAACAGACTGGAAATAATCCAAAGCGCGCAGCACATCGTAATACCAGCGCGGCGGGAAGGGGAAGCGCGTCATGCGCTCACTGACAATTTCGCCCGTCCGGTGCGAGCGATATAACTTATGGATCAACAAGAATTCGCGCCCGCGAGCCTGGGCCTCTTGTATAGGGCCAGCGTTCTCAGGATAGGCAAGTTCATATTCGCGCAATCCTTCTAGAGCGGAGATGGTGGTATGGAAAGAGCTGTGGGTTGCCCCAAGATGGGAGCGGCAATTCCAGCCTTGGTCGGCCATCTGCTGGTTCAATAGATGTTCAGCGACCCGGTGCACCCGCTCATCAGGGTAGCGGAAATATGCCAGCAATGAAAGCACCATGCCAGTGATGCAGGTTTCACTCTGCTTGGCGTGACGAGAGAAGTTGATGCCTTCATCGGGAAAGAAGCCATTTTCCAGCAGCAGCTCACAAGCCTTCAAAGCCTGGGGGTGTTGCGAGGGCAGGCCGAGATAGCGCAAGGTCAACATGGTGTAGGTGGTCGATATCCACTTAGGTGAATACAAACCGCCACCCCAGGTGCCCTCGGGGTCTTGTAAACCCAGGAAACGCGCCACCCAGCCCTGGGTTGACGTGAGGGCGCGTTCTTTTTCAAATAAATGGGGAGGCTCGCTGAGCAAATCGCGCTGCGTTTGCCAGCGCACAGCCGGGTCGCCTTCCATGAGCCATTGGATGATGTCACTTTCAGTTTTCATAAGAATCTCCAGCAAATCAAAATCCACGATTGCTTTGCACGCCCATCGCAATACCAAGGAACACAATATCTTTCTTAGTGTACTTCGTGTGCTTTGTGGTTCAAGCACGTAATCTTCATTAGGTTGGGAACGTCCATAAGCTTATCAATGGTATCGAAATTATTGTACACCAATACAGCATGTTATAATTCCGCCTAACTATGTCCAATTCAGAGAATAAACTTACCTTATTGGCTGTGCTGGCCCACCCCGATGACGAATCATTTGGCATGGGGGGCACCCTGGCTCTCTACGCTGAGCGCGGCGTGGATGTGCATCTAATTTGCGCTACGCGTGGTGAAGTCGGCGAGGTCGGACCGGAATATTTGAAAGAGTACACCTCCATCGCAGATCTGCGCGAGTCTGAGTTGCGCTGCGCCGCGGGGCACCTGGGCCTCAAAGAGGTGCACTTCCTGGATTACCGCGACTCTGGGATGGTTGGCTCTGCCGATAATGATCATCCCGAGGCTCTATATGCTGCGCCGGTGGAAGAAGTAGCTGAAAAAGTGGCTGCCCATATCCGAAAATTGAAACCCCAGATTGTGTTGACCTTCGATCCGATTGGCGGATACCGTCATCCCGATCATATCCACATCCATGAGGCGGCTAAGCTGGCCTTTGATTTGGCTGGGGATGCCGTTTTCGAGAGTGATCTGCCCCCATACCAACCCCAGAAACTCTACTACCACACGATCCCGAAACGCTTCATACGCTTCGCAGTTGGTCTCCTCAAGTTACTGCGCAAAGATCCCAGCAAATGGGGCCGTAACGAAGATATTGACCTGACCCAGTTGATGGTCGATTTCCCCACCCATGCCAAGATCAACTACACGCCGGTGGCGAAGCGCAAGGAAGCCGCTTCTTATTGTCACGCCAGCCAGATCGGGCCAACCATCACAGGAGGCGCCTTCCGCTGGCTGTTTCGGTTGTTCGGGTTTGGGAGCACGGATATCTTCATGCAAGCGTACCCTGCTCCCGCAGGATCGAAGATCCAAACCGACCTCTTTGAGGGGATATAACATTATTGTCCTTGCGAACATCATCTCATCTGGTGACGATGCTCTGCCCTTCGCCATAGCTCAGGACAAGCGTCTTCTGCGCGGGTGTTCCACCGCAGAGAGACTGTGAAAGAATAGCTAGCAGTTTGTCGGAGAGACAAGTACTTTTAGAACATGAATAGCCCTACAGGG
>CAZUSV010000156.1:8718-14821 GCA_964622645.1 uncultured Anaerolineales bacterium | reverse complement strand
AATTGTCTTGAAGGCATTCTACTCAATTCTGTAATTCTTTCACAGTCTCAGAGCATGGTAACCAATTCAGATCGCAGAAAAACTGAATCGCTGATTGCGCTGAGAAGACTCAACGTAATCAGCGATTCAGCAGTAATCAGCGTTCCAGATTGACCACCCCCGGCACTGGCAACGTATAGCCCCCATCCACCACGATCACCTGGCCGCGGATCATCTCGGCGGCGGGGGAGCACAAGAAGGCTACGACTTCAGCAACATCCTCGGGTGTGACCAGGCGTCCAGCGGGGGTCAGGGATTTGGCGCGTGCGATCAGGTCGGCATCTTCTTTGACGATGTCGAAGTGTTCCAGGGCCTCGGTCAGGACGATCCCTGGCGAGACGGCGTTGACGACGATGTTCTGCTCGGCTAACTCGATGGCCAGGTAGCGGGTGACTGCTTCTAAGGCAGCTTTACTGGCCCCCACGCTGACATAGTCGGGCAGCACGCGCTGTGAGCCGGGGCTGGTGATGGCGATGATGTGTCCGCCGCCGCGCCCTTCCATCAGCAGGGCAGCGCGCTGGGCACCGAAGAGCAGCGGGCGGGCATTGATGTTCATAGACCAGTCCCAGCCCTTGGGACGTTGCTTCATGGCTGGGCGATTGAAGCCCGAGGCCGCGTTGTGCACGAAAATATCTAGATCGCCAAAGGTCTGCTCGGTTTCATCAAAGAGGCGCTTGAGGGCATCGAGGTCAGCGAGGTTGGCTTTGACCACCAGAGCCCGGCGACCCAGAGCATTGATCTGGGCGGCGGTCTGCTCAGCAGGTGCCCGGTTGCGGAAGAAGTTGATCACCACATCTGCACCACGTTGAGCGAAATGCAGGGCGATGGCCCGTCCAATCCCGCGCCCCGAGCCGGTGACTAAGGCGATTTTATCCTGGAAGGGGGGCTTTTCATTTGTCATGTTGGTGAAATGCTGGGTTTTTGCCTCGTTAGTCACTCAGTGTTCCACCGCAGTACCCCAAGGGCATGCTCCGCGAAGCGGGTGGAACAAGGGACTTGGAGCGGATAGAATCAGGGCAAAGTTCCACCGCAGAGCGGGTGGAACGAGAGACTTAGAGCGGGTGGAACAAGAGGCACTCTCCGCTTCACGCTCCCCGCTCCACACTTTCACGGATCGTATTGATGGTCTCATAAACCTGGCGCGTGTGCAGACGGTCGTGCCCGGCAATGATGCCGACAATCTCCTTCAAATCTGTGGGGCCAAAGATGGCGTGCTGGGCTGGGCGTTGCCAATCGTCTTCTTCAAGCCGATCTAACAGGTCCAGGGATTTGATACGGGCATTGATGAAGTCTTCCAAAGCAGCAGGGCCGTTTTGATCTTTGTACTCACGCTCGTCTGCCCAGGCGTCGGTGTCGATGCCAACGATAAAAGGGTTCTTCTCGGTAGTAATGGCACCCAGACGGGGCAGGTTGACTTCGCGCTCGACATCGCGTAGATGGCAAAAGACCGCTGTAAGGCACCATTCTTCTGGTTCGGGGCATTCGTTCCAAAGATGGATGGGGAAGGCATTGGCCATGCTGCTCAATGCCGCCGCGCAGCCGCGCAGCGTGGCGGTCATAGCGCTGGTGGATGTGAAATCTGGTTCTAGTGCCTCTCTTGGGAGACTATCAATCCAAGGGAGTACTGCAGCGATGCTACCGGATTTGTTTGGGGGCAGGATACCCTTAGGGAGTGTCTCCGACCCCTCCGAAATCCAGAAAACGGACAACCCCATCTCTTGGGCACCGCGCACGTCATGATCGGGGTCATTGCCGATCATCAAAACAGGTCCCTTGGGCCAGCCCATTCGTCCCAAAAACTCAGCAAAATAGGCTGGATTGGGTTTGGCAAAATGGAAATCCTCATATGCGGGAATCAGATCAAAGGGGTATTTATCAGGCGAGAGACCTGCCCATGTAAGTCGCTGCAAGATGGCCGTGCGCGGGAAAAGTGGGTTGGTGGCAATCCCGATGTGATACCTTCGCCCGAAAGCTGCTTCGATGAATTCCACCGCCTGGGGGAGAGGTTGGGTCAGATTTCTCAGGTTGGGGAAATCTTGCGCATAGAAAGAATCGATGTCCTCTCGAATCTGTTCTTTTTCCACTCCCAGCTCTGGATAGAAATGGGGATCGAAGGCCTGTTCCAGGGTTAGAGAGGGAGAAATGTTTGAGAACATCTGCCGGGTGGCGACCATCAATGTGGTCGCGGTCTTCTCCGGTGGTGTGTGGTTGGAGAGCTTTGCACCCAGGGCGTTAAGGTATGCTGGGATGAAGGTATCCATGCTGTTGCCCAGCAGGGTATCGTCGAGGTCAATCAGTAGTGTCAGGGTCAAAGATCTCTCCAGTGAAAATGGGGGGTAGAGTATGGCATTGCCCGCAGCCCACATGAGGTTCTGCGACAGCTTGTTTAGATTTAGTGCAGTAAGCAGAGATTTTCACCTCAGGGGGCATGACAAAGAAGAGGCGTTGGACATGCGCGTTGAGCTGCATATGCTCACAGGCATTGGCCTGTTCGATGCCCGGTACTGGGCACTTGAAACATAGTTTTGGCTGCCAGTTTTGGGGTGGGTTGGAATTCTCGAGTAGGCGACATTCTTCGCGCTCTCTGCCGCGATAGTAATCGCCATAGAAATAGCTGCATTCTTTTTCGGCTGGTGTACGCATGAGGGAGATTATAGCACGTGCAGATTCCTTGGGAAATCCCAAAGACTCCCCTTAAAGAGGTCTCCAGGAATTCCCGTGGTAATGTTCAGATTTTGGGGTGTGGAGCATGATCCACACCCCAAAATCTGGGAGCTGCTCCGGTGACTCCTGGAGAGCCGCTTGCCCCTTCAAGTTACAAATAAATTAAGGGCTATTCATGGTACAATTGTTCTTTTGATGGAGACAAACGAATTGTCAACGAAACCTACTCCACCAGGTGTTTTGCCCACCTTGATTGCGGGTTTTGATGCTGTTACAAAGCATATTACACTGATCCTGTTCCCTGTCGGGTTGGACTTACTGATATGGTTGGCGCCCCATTTACAGGTTAAAACGCTGATTGAAGCCTGGATGGTAGCTGTTTTTCAACCCATTGAAGATGTGCCAGATGTTGCCGAGATGATGGAAGCAGCCCAAACCTTGTGGACTCTTATGGCTGAACGCTTCAATTTATTGATTACATTGCGTTCATATCCAGTCGGTATCCCGAGCTTGATCGTTTCGAACCTGCCAATAAAAATTCCCGGTGGGGAGCCAGCACTCCTTGATGTATCTTCTTTGGGAATCGCGCTTCTTCTGGCTGGTTTATTCACCTTCCTGGGTCTTCTGATGGGAACGCTCTACTTTGCGATGGTGGGTAGGGCAGCCATCCATGACGAAGTACGGCCTTTGAAAGCCCTGTTGGAATGGCGGCGCACGAGTACACAGGTGATCTTGCTGGCATTTGTATGGCTGGGTCTGCTGGTGGGGATCAGTGTCCCGTTGAGTTGTGGGATTTCGCTGTTTGCTCTTATCGGATTGGCTGTAGGACCAATTGCTGTGCTGGTGTTTGGAAGTTTGTTGCTCTGGGTTACTTTTCCGTTGTTGTTCTCTCCCCATGGCATTTTTGTAAACCAGGACGCAACCTGGACATCGATCAAAAAGAGTTTCCGAATCACCCGCATGACCTTGCCGAACACGGCGACATTTTTCATTGCAGTGATGCTGCTGAGTCAAGGACTTGATATATTATGGCGAATTCCCCCAGAGGATTCCTGGCTGACCTTGATCGGTGTTTTTGGGCACGCTTTTGTGGCTACAGGATTATTATCCGCCAGCTTCATCTATTATCATCAAGCGGATCAATGGCTCGACGACATTTTTGAGGAAAGAAAATCATAGGTACGAACTTCGAAAAATTCAACTTCGCGAGAACTTCCGAAAATAGGGGTTACGGGCTTCTCGTCTGAAAGTTGACATTTTCAAGATAGTTAAAATCGTAGATAGAATTGGAGGCTTTCGTGGCAGAAAAAAACAACCTGTCCTACGAGGCAAAGGATATTCAAGTATTAGAGGGTCTGGAGGCTGTGCGCCGCCGGCCGGGCATGTATGTGGGTGGTACAGATATCCGGGCTTTGCATCACCTGGTCTATGAGGTAGTCGATAACTCTATCGATGAAGCTCTGGCTGGGTATTGTGATGCCATCGATGTCATCATTCATCCCAATAGCAGCGTCACCGTCATAGACAATGGCCGTGGCATCCCCGTGGACATTCACCCAGAAAGAGGTAAGTCTGCCCTGGAATTGGTGATGACCATGCTGCATGCTGGAGGTAAATTTGGTGAGGGCAGTTACAAAGTATCCGGAGGCCTGCATGGTGTGGGTCTCTCGGCAGTCAATGCGCTCTCGGAATGGTTCGAGGTAGAAGTTAAGCGCGACGGCAAGGTATATCATCAACGTTACGAGCGCGGCCGACCTGTGAAGGATCTCGAAGTGGTTGGGAAGGCACCAAAAAGTGAAACTGGTACCCGGCAAACTTTCAAATTCGACGATACGATCTTTGTGGGCGATTTGGATTATCGGTTCTCAACACTTATGCAGCGCTTTAGGGAAATGGCTTTTGTTACCAAGGGTGTCAACATCCATTTGAAGGATGAGCGCGAAGACCGGGAGATGACCTTCTATTTTGAGGGAGGTATTTCTTCATTTGTGAGGTATCTGAATCGAAATCGTAAGAATTTGCATCCAGTGGTGCACGTAGAGAAGGAAGTTGACGATATCACCGTTGATGTCGCTTTTCAATATACCGATGCTTATGCAGAGTCGATCTACGCTTTTGCGAATACCATCAACACCATCGATGGAGGTACTCACCTGACTGGGTTGCGCTCAGCTATCACCCGCACGATTAATGATTACGCCAAGAAACAGAAATTGCTCAAGGACGAAGACCCTAATTTTAGAGGCGACGATACGCGCGAGGGCCTGACAGCCATCGTGAGCATAAAGCATCCTGACCCCCAGTTCGAGAGTCAGACCAAGGTCAAGTTGATGAATCCCGAGGTGCAGACCATCACCCAACAGGTGGTCAATGATGCCTTTGGGATGTTCCTGGAGCAAGATTCGCGCGCGGGTAAAACCATTGTCGAAAAATGCCTTACCTCGGCACGTGCCCGCCGGGCAGCCAGGAAAGCTCGCGATCTGGTCATCCGCAAGTCTGCCTTGGAGAGTCTTACGCTGCCTGGCAAACTGGCAGATTGCTCGGAGCGAGATCCTGAGAAGACCGAGCTTTATATCGTCGAGGGTGACTCGGCTGGCGGTTCTGCGAAGCAAGGTCGCGATCGACACTTTCAGGCCATATTGCCACTCCGCGGCAAGATCCTCAATACAGAACGTGCCCGCCTGAACAAGATCCTCAACAATAATGAAGTCAAAGCTTTGATTTCGGCGCTGGGTACCGGCATTGGAGAAGGCTTTGCTCTCGATGGTTTGCGCTATGGCCGCATCATCATCATGACAGATGCTGATGTAGATGGTTCTCACATCCGCACACTGCTATTGACCTTCTTCTTCCGCTACATGCAGCCTCTGATCGAAGCTGGACACCTGTATATTGCTCAGCCCCCACTCTATCGGATCAGTTATCGAAAGAAGTTTCAGTATGCTTATACTGAAGATGAGAAGGTCGCGATCTTGAAAGAAATGGGGGTGTCCGATGATAAAGCGATGCTTTCCCGCTACAAAGGTTTGGGGGAGATGAACCCTCAGCAATTGTGGGATACCACTATGGACCCAGAGCAGCGCACGCTCTTACAGGTTTCAATTGAGGATGCTACCGAGGCTGACCGCACATTTGATATGCTGATGGGCTCGGCAGTGCCTCCTCGGCGACGCTTTATCCAGACGCATGCCCGTGAGGTACGTAATCTAGATATTTAGTTCGACTCCAATATGAGAACAAACCTCCTGCTGAGTGAATTTGTTGCACTTGCAGGAGGTTTGTTGTATCATTCCAATGGGTATACAGTTGTTGATAACAGTTGGGTCTCTAGGAATTCCCGTGGTAATTTCCAGATTTGGGGGTGTGGGGGGGGGGGGGGGCGGCCCCCCCCCCCCCCAAA
>CAZUSV010000156.1:0-8708 GCA_964622645.1 uncultured Anaerolineales bacterium | reverse complement strand
CCTGGGGCGGCGCGCGGGGGCGGGGGGGGCGGGGGGGCCCGCGCCCCCCCCCCCCCCCCCCCCCCCCCCCCCCCCCCCACCCCCAAATCTGAGAGCTACCCCAGCGATTCCTGGAGAGACTAACTGCTGTAGTGGAAGAGAAAGTGTAGTGATCTGACAAAGATGTAGGTTGCTGATTCGATTTCCGATAGTAAAATATAAATTGCATTATATTGCTGTGGGAACAGACATTCCTTATGACTCTTGAGCGCGGTACGTTATTACATAACCGATATCGGATTTTAGAAATACTTGGTCAGGGAGGCATGGGATCCATTTACCGCGCTGTAGATGACAACCTGGGGGTTGAAGTTGCTGTTAAAGAGAATCTATTTACAACCGATGAGTATGCGCGCCAGTTCAGGCGTGAGGCGACCATTCTGGCAGCGTTACGACATCCCAATTTGCCGCGGGTATCTGATCACTTCGTTTTTGAAAATCAAGGTCAATATCTGGTAATGGACTATATTGAGGGGGAAGATCTGCGCGAGCGTATGGATCGAATTGGCGTGATCACCGAAGCCGAGGCTTTAATCATTGGTGTGGCGATTTGTGATGCGCTCTCTTACATGCACTCACAGAATCCGCCAATTTTGCATCGCGATATCAAGCCTGGGAACGTCAAAATTACGCCCGAGGGCAAAGTCTTTTTGGTCGATTTTGGATTGGCAAAAGTTGCCTTTAAAGGTCAGCGCACAGTTACGGGGGCTCGCGCCATGACCCCAGGATATTCTCCACCTGAACAATATGGGGGTGCGCGCACCGACCACCGTTCGGATATTTATTCGTTAGCAGCGACTTTGTATGCAGGTATGGCGGGAGTCGTCCCGGAAGATAGCCTGGCTCGCACCATGGAACAGGCAAAGCTGTCTTCCATACGCAGCCGCAACCCAGATATTACGCGTCGTTTAGCGAAAGTCATCGAAAAAGCCCTGTCCGTTCATCCCGATGATCGCTACCAATCCGCAGAAGAATTCAAAAATGCCCTATTAGGTTCCAGCTCGACTTCCAAGCGCCGTTTGGTTGAGGGCGGCACTCTCGATCCGCTGACTTCGGATGTAAAAGTTTGGGATGGTCAACCAGAAAGTGCAGTTCATGGCGAGGAGCTATCATCTGACCCACCCTCTCCTGGTCCTCTGCCAATAAGCTCAAAGCTAGATAGTGGTGAATTTCCACCGATGCCAAAACCCCGTGCGAAGAGGCGGCGGAGCCGTTGGGTGGTTTTGTTGCTGCTCCTGTTTGCGATCGTGGCTGGTGGTGGTTTAGCATATTACTTTTACCCTGCCTTGCCTGAACAAATATGGGCAGCTATTCCGGTGGAAGTTGCTCTCAAAGCATCTGAAACGCCCACGGCAACACCAGAGCCCACGGTAACGCCAGAACCAACCAAGGAGCCCACGGCAACCGCTACAGAGACCGTTACCCAGGTGCCGCTTTCGCCCACGGCGACTGCCAGCGCGACGATCACAACTGCGCCTACAAGCACATCAACCCTTGAAAGTACTCCAACCCCCACTCAAACTCATACTCCATCCTCTACTCTGACGCAAACACCAACCTACACGAATACACCTACCTATACGAATACACCCGAACCTACGCTAACAAACACTTCCACAGTCACTGCCAGCGCAACTCCCACACCTGTGCCAACGGCCATTTTGCCACCTACAGCAACTCCCATGGGCGGTGGTTATGGCCAGATTGCATTTGCCTCACATCGAACGGATGTACCTCAGATTTTTGTTATAAATATCGACGGCTCTAGTTTGCGCCAATTAACAGAAACTGAATTAGGGGCCTGCCAACCTGATTGGTCACCCGATGGATCTCGCCTGGTTTTCATCTCTCCTTGTGAAGAGAACCAAGAGCTTTATGGTACTGCCAGCCTTTTCCTTATCAATGCAGACGGGAGTGGTTTGGAACCTTTGCCAACTACCGGCAGGGGAGATTTTGATCCCGCCTGGTCTCCTGATGGCACTAAGATAGCTTTTACTTCTATGCGAAATGCTTTCCGGGCGCAGGTGCATATCATGGATGTAGAGAGTAAAGAAGTTCAGAGTCTATCCCAGGCGAGCAATAAGGATCTTCAACCAGAGTGGTACCCAGATGGTTCAAAGATATTGTTTGTGACCACTCGTAACGGGCCTTACCAGATTTGGACGATGAATGCAGATGGGACTGAGCAGGTGAGATTTACAGCGAGTCGTGATTTGTGGAATACTTATCCGATTTGGTCTCCTGATGGGCAAGTTATTCTCTACACTCAAAGAGAGCAGGCAGGCGTCCCTATGTTGATTGCAGCAACCTACCCTGATGGTGCTCTTGCTGAATACAGGGTTTACCCCTATCCAGGTGCAATCCCTATGCGGGAAGCGAATTATTCACCTGATGGCAACTGGTTGGTCTTTGAAAGTTGGCCGGACGGAGAACTGCATGATATTTATTTCATGCGCTCGAATGGAAACGATCTTACCCAATTGACATTTGATAGCGCAATCGATTTTGACCCCGATTGGCGCCCCATTGGGCCATAGGAAATGTCAAAATTCAGAATCAGCTTTGCTCAAGGTTGAGGCTCCTTTCTCAAAAAGGAGTTTTATTGTTCCAATGAATTCCAAATTGAGCTTGAATCTTTTGCCAAATATCATTATTATATAAGGGTGGCTTTTTTGTCGATGAACAAATAAGGAGGCTGAGATGACGTTGGAGGATAAAGGAAACGGGAATGTAGCAGCTCAAGATATCGCTCCAGGCAAAAACCGGGAGAAGATTTCAAAAAAGAAATACTACGAAGAGCTGGCGCGCCTACAAGTTGAGCTTGTAAAACTCCAAGAGTTCATAAAACAGAAGGGAGTGCGGGTAGTTGTGCTCTTCGAAGGACGGGATGCTGCGGGCAAGGGGGGTGTCATCAAAAGAATCACTCAACGGCTGAACCCTCGTATAGTCAAAGTCGTTGCCTTAGGAACAGCTACCGAGCGAGAGAAGACCCAGTGGTGGTTCCAACGTTATGTGGCTGAACTCCCTGCTGCGGGCGAGATGGTGATGTTTGACCGCAGTTGGTATAACAAAGCTCTGGTGGAACCGGTGATGGGATTCTGCACCGAAAAGGAATACCGGGAGTTTTTACGCTCTTGTCCTGAATTCGAGCGCATGCTAGTTCGTTCAGGGATCATCTTGATCAAGTACTGGTTCTCGGTAAGCGACGAAGAGCAAGAACGGCGTTTCAAAGCTCGCAATACTGACCCGGTGAAGCGCTGGAAGTTGAGCCCCATGGATCTTGAGTCTCGCCGCAGGTGGATTGAGTATTCAATTGCGAAAGATCGCATGTTTGCGGCTACTGATATCAAGCAGGCACCCTGGTATGTGGTCAATGCAGATATCAAACGCCATGCCAGGTTGAATTGTATTCGTCACTTGCTCAGCTTATTGCCATATGAGGATTTAACGTTAGCCCCAATTGAACTACCTCCTCTGCATGAAGAAGCCGGATACGTTCGACCTCCGCTTACAGACCAGACATTTGTGCCTGAATATTACGCATAGATCATATCGTCGTCGGATCAAAATAAAAACGGAATTGAGTGCACGAGGTGAGTGCACTCAATTCCGTTTTTATGCTGAACCAAAATGGCGAGATTTTCCGAAAATAGGGGGTTGCAGGGGTGCGGAGCCGCTTTGCGTACCACCCCCTATTTTTTGGCTTCTCATCTGTGATGTGGTATAGGTGATATTGTCAAGCTAATTACTTTCCATTTCGCGTTGGGCTCGGCGAATAAACCACTCTTGAGGAGCGAGTGCTTTTTTATCCCCATCGGACTCAAGCCTGGTGAAGACACCGTCTGCATCCATCAGATGAGCTTTTACGCTGTCAGATAGATAGGTTTTTAGAATGGTGTCGTGGATGCGTTGGACGAGGGTAGGATCACTTACCGGGAAGATGACCTCTACTCGATTGTTGAGATTTCGCGGCATCAAGTCTGCGCTGCCCATATAGATCTCTTCCTCACCGGCATTATGGAAATAGTAGATGCGACTGTGCTCAAGGAATCTCCCCAGCAGGCTGATCACACGAATGTTTTCGCTCAATCCTTCTATTCCGGGTCGGAGACTACACATGCTTCGGCATATAAGGTCAATTTTGACCCCCGCTTGTGAGGCCTTGTAGAGCAACTTGATCAGCGGTTTATCGACGAGAGCGTTCATCTTAAAGATGATTCGCCCTTGCTTTCCTTCCATCTGGTGTTGGATTTCGCGATCGATGAGTTCTTCCAGGCGTTTGCGTAAATTGATGGGGGCAACCAGGAGTTTCCGGAATGCTCTCTGTGAGGAGTAACCTGTAAGGTAGTTGAAGAGATCAGTTGCATCGGCTCCGATCTCTTCATCGCAGGTGAACATACCCATGTCTTCATATAGCTTTGCAGTAACATGATGGTAATTCCCCGTGCCAAGATGGACATAGCGACGGATATGGTCATTCTCTTTGCGGACGACCAGGATGATCTTGGAATGCGTTTTCAGGCCGAGGAGACCATATGTGACATGAACCCCTTCGCGTTCCAGCATCTTTGCCCATTCGATGTTGCTTTCTTCGTCAAAGCGAGCTTTCAGCTCAACTAAAACCGCCACTTGTTTGCCATAATCCCTGCGGGCTCTCAGGAGAGCATTTACCACGGGTGAATTGCGGCCTACACGATATAAGGTCAATTTGATCGCTAAAACATCTGGGTCACGCGCTGCACTACGCAAGAAATTCACCACTGGATCAAATGAGTCATAAGGATGGTGGAGCAGGATGTCTCCCTGGCGTATTGCCGCAAATATAGTGCCATCCGTGCCCTCTAGTCTAAGTGGGGCGGGGATGTTATAGATGAAGGGTTTATATCTTAGATCGAAACGGTCGACATTTTGAAGTTCCATCAAGCTACTCAGACCGAGTGGCCCATCGAGTTTATAGACATCATTGGGATCCACGCGTAGGTTGTCCACAAGAATGTCTAAAACAAAATCAGGCATATCTGGATTCACGGATAAATTTACTACCGCACCAAAGCGACGTTTGCGGACGCTTTCTTCCATGGCCTCTAACAGATCTGCTGCTTCCAATTCCTGGATGGCCATATCAGCATTTCGGGTCACCCGGAAAGGATGCACTTCGAGGATATCCATCCCAGGAAATAGATTGTGCAAATGATGGGAAATCAATTGGTCCAGTAAGACAAAGTAATGGTTGTAGGGTACTGTGCCATCTTTTCTGGTTGCTCCAGAGGATCGCTTTATGGGAACAAACCGTGGTAGAGAGGAGGGGACTTTGATTCTAGCGAAGTGCTGTTGTCCTTGATTATCCTCTAAAAGGACGGCCAAATTCAAACTCAGGTTAGAAATGTGAGGAAACGGATGACCAGGATCAAATGCCAGCGGGGTAAGGACGGGGAAGACAATCTCATTGAAATAGTCATCAGCTTTTGATTTCTGCTTGGGATTGAGTTCATCGTAATCGAGGAGATGGACTCCGGTTTCGGCAAGCTTGGGAAGGAGCTCATTGTGGAGGTGGTCAATAGCATTTCTCATCAATTGATAGGCTGTTTTCCGTATTGCTGCTAATTGTTCCGCTGGCGTTTTGCCATCGATGGACAGCTTCAGTACCCCGGCATCATTCTGCATTTTTAATCCCCCAACGCGTACCATGTAAAACTCGTCCAGGTTGAGGCCTACGAATGCTAGAAATTTCAATCTTTCAATGAGTGGATTACTAGGGTCGAGAGATTCTCTAAACACCCGTTCTTGAAATGCAAGCATTCCGAGTTCTCTATTAATATAATAGGTTGGGTGACCAAGGTTGTACTGTTTTTTCTCCGGGACTGAAGTATTATCCATAGTATTCGACTCTAAATATTCACTCAATAAAATTTTTGCTTACTTCTTCTTTTTCCCTTTCGAGCTTTTTTGGGCCTTCTTTTTCTTCGATTTGGGTTTTGTTGTTTTTTTCTTGGATTTTACCTTTTTTTCTTGCTTCTTTTTTGCTTTTTTCTTCTTCTCTTGCTTCTTTTTTACTTTCTTAGCCTTTATTACTTTCTTGGATTTCTTTTTCTTTTTTGTTTTCTTCTTGGGTGTTTTTGACTTGCTGATCACGGTGATCTCGCTGGCCCTCAAAGGATTTACAGAAGTAATAACGCTATCTGGATCGAAGTAATCTGCCAGCGATGGAACTGGCGGATTGTAGGATGGGGAAACATCTCCGACCTCTTCACGGTCACCATCTTCTTCGAACTTCACATCATTTCCAGGAACAGGTTTGAAATAGTCTGCTAGAGATGGAACTGGCGAATTGTAGGATGGAGTTTTTACCTTAGGTACAACTTCTTCTGGGGTCTCGAAATATTTTATTGCAACTCCTATTTGCTCTAGGATTTTAGGTCCAATCCCGCGAATCGCAAGAATTACTTTTTCATCTGTTTTCAGCTGAAGGACAAGATCCCCGGTATTTGAATATCCATTTGTGATCAGTAAATTGTGCACGGATTTGGGTAGGTCCAATTCGGTCACAGCTGATTGAAATGCAGACTCTGCGATTGTGCTGCGAATATCTTGGTTATTAGCTTTTTCATCCATGGCGGTCTCCTGTTTTGGTGCGGTTCGCTGATTTCTTCTATATAATATATAAGTTCCTATTAGCAGAGTCAATACGCAGTTTTCGCTGTGTCAGGGCTTTCTAACAGTCGCGTTTTTAGTGTCTTCGCTCTGCGCGCCGAAAGCGTTGCGAACGCAGCCGCCATAGGCGCGCAAAGCGTAGCGTGCGGAGTGCGGCAATCTCCTCGTCAAGTGGGAGATCGCTTCGTCGCCCTCCACAGACATGCGGAGCGAAAGTGGCTCCTCACAATGACATCTTAGGATTTTATGAAAGCTGTGTTCGCTTTGTAATCCGGGCAATGCTTTCGTATAGTCAAGAAGCACAAAGCCAGGTTTTTACTATTGAATTATAATCTGTAATAATGTAGTTAGTTGTATAACCCAAAGCAATTCGTTGGATCCGCAAAATGATTTCGTCAAAAAGCGAACTCGAATCAATCACCAAGAGATATCAGGGATTAGGAATTTACCTGAATCAGGATTTTGTTTCGCTATTGCACCAACATGAAACTGAGAGCGATCATATCAGCTATAAACTGGAGCTTTGTGAAGTGTTAATTGACGAAATTCAGAAAATTCGTCAAATCACTCAGCGAGAAATGCTATCGTTGCGGGCTGGGGTTTTACTCTCAACGCTACTAACCGACAAAATAACTCCGAAATCAGCACTTCAGAAGTATCTAGATAATTTTGCTGAAAGCGTGCAAAGCCAGATTGAAAGCATTGTCAGGTTCTGCCAACAAGAGCATCTTGAAGGCGATCTCACATCATTAGGGGATTTATCAGAATCGTCCACTTTGGTGATAGCAATCTTCAGGTTGATCACCAGTTTCGACGCTTCTCTGTCTCATTCTACAAGCATTATAGCGGTAGAAAACTACTTGGATGGACTTCAAATTAGGATCGATGGACCCAGGGTTCTTTCAGATTTGATTTCCTCCCAGGCGGCCTCTCGGCACTTAGCTAGCATTTTACAGATGCCGATCTTCATTTATTGCGATCGACCTCTATCAATAGGGCAAGTAGGGAGTCTACCGATAGATCATCAGTCGATTGGCATTACATTGAATGATGAAATCTCAGAAGCATGTCGAAAAATCCTGAGATTCCATTTTGCCCGTATGATTTATCATGAGCCAGGCACTCGCAGAGGAGTTGACCCTGAAGAATTGCATGATATGAGAGTAGCAACGCGCCGGTTGAGGTCGGCATTGGGGACATTCCGGTCCATTGTGAAGAAAAAACTCAGCAAGCATTTCATGGCAGACCTACGTATTATTGGGGATGCATTGGGAAATGTCAGGGATGTGGATGTTTTTTTTGAGAATTTGACAATTGATATTGAAGCTATTCCACAGATCTCAGGAGATGATTTATCGGCACTCATCGTTTATTGGCAGGGTAAACGAGTGTTTGCCCGAAAACAAATGCTCGAGCATTTAGATAGTGATCGGTACAAGAATTTTTTGACTGAATTCAATAGATTTGTCAACACACCTTTTTGGGGTTTGAAAAAGAAAGATGTAAGTGGCCGAGCTCAGACGCGTACACCAGCAATTCTTATCAATCATTATAAAAGAGTCCGGGCATTTAACGGTGAGGTCGTCAACGCGCCAGTTGATACCTTGCATAGACTGCGCATCGAAGTAAAGAAATTTCGCTATGCTGTGGAATTCTTTGGCGATGTGTTAGGCTCTGGATGTGAGGACCTGATCACTGATTTGAAACAGATTCAAGACCATTTGGGGATGTTGAATGATGCAGTTGTAGCCACTGGCATAATCAAAGAATTCATAGAGAATTTTGAAGCACAAGTTGGGGTAACAAACCCAACAGATCAGCCTGAACAGGAATCAGCAAGGAAATATCTGCACTCAAAACAAAAACAGTTAGATCATCTGCTGATAACTTTTCCCGATACCTGGGATGATTTCATAAAATCTGATTTTGAACAGAAGTTTCTCTATCTGGTTGAGAGCCTTTGATCTTTAATAGGCTACTTCACGCGGTTTCCATAGATTCTCCAAAGTGCCTACCGC
>CAZUSV010000155.1:9345-15139 GCA_964622645.1 uncultured Anaerolineales bacterium | reverse complement strand
CAGTTTGACACAGCCTCGAGGAAGGTAGGTGTGAACGTACACAGACCAACCCAAACGGTGGAATGCACCTCCTGTCTTCGAGCAGGAGATTTTGCTTAAGTTGGCTACAATCCGTACACGACCATATCTGTGGAATATTGTTATCTTGTTCCTGGCGCTGATTTTTAGCGTTGCTCTGGGGGCAGTCTACATTCAACCGGGAACCGTGCTCAGCATTTTGGTAGATCAATTTCCCATGATCTCTTTGCCTATTGACTGGCCTGCTTCCTTTGAGGCGATCATACTGAAAGTACGCCTGCCGCACACGATTTTGATCGCCATCACAGGGGCAGCATTAGCCGGAAGTGGTGCGGCTTACCAGGGGTTATTTCGTAACCCCCTGGCAGATCCTTATATCATTGGGGTGGCTTCGGGGGCGGGCTTGGGAGCTGTGACTGTGATGGCGATCAACTGGCCACAGGACCTATTGGGCTTCTACTGGATCCCTGCAGGGGCATTTGTCGGTTCTTTGCTAACCATCGCTGCAGTTTACAGTCTTGCCCGGGTGGGACGTATGGTGCCGCTCACGACGCTGATCCTGTCGGGTGTAGCGATGGGGACATTTACCTCGGCGCTGACATCGTTCTTGATGTTGAATTCGAATGACCATATTTACCGGGCTTTGTCCTTCTTGCTGGGCGGGTCTTCGATGTCTGGTTGGCAGCCGGTTCTGGCGGCTTTACCTTATATGGCCCTGGGTACAATATTGTTGATCTTCTCAGGCCATTTCCTGAATGTGCTTCAATTTGGGGAAGAGCAGGCCAAACAGCTTGGATTGTCTGTCGAGAGGGCCAAGTTCTTTGTCGTCGTGACCGCTTCGCTGACTACCGCCGTGGCTGTATCATTCTCTGGTGTGATCGGGTTTATTGGCTTGATCGTCCCTCATCTTGTCCGCTTGATCTGGGGTGCTGATTATCGCCGCTTGATTCCCTTATCGATAATTGGAGGCTCCAGCGCGTTGTTGTGGGCGGATATTCTGGCACGTATTTTAGTAGCTCCGCAGACATTGCCAGTGGGAATCGTCACTGCCTTGGCAGGAGCGCCGTTCTTCTTGTGGATTCTGCGCCGCGCAAAGAGCGAGGTTTTCTGGTAATCATGTTTGAGATTTCTTCACTAACTGTGAGCTATGGCTCGAATATCGTTTTGCGGGATGTCAGCATCCAGGTTTCTCCTGGCGAGATTTTGGCTTTGATTGGACCCAATGGTGCTGGAAAGTCAACCCTCATCCGTGCCGTAAGTGGGGTGACCAAGATTGATTCTGGGAATGTGCGAGTAAATGGGAAGGATTTGACGAACATATCCAATGGGGAGCGGGCGCGCATCTTGGGGGTGGTGCCTCAAGCGCAACCTCTGGGTGGGGCCTTCACAGTGCAGCAGACCGTACTCCTGGGGCGCACTGCACATATGAACTGGCTGGGGCGCGCCCGGTCGGCAGACCGTCAAGCAGCTCGTTGGGCGATGCGCATAACAGCTATCGAGCATCTTGCCCAGCGTCGTAATGCCGAACTCTCAGGTGGAGAGCAACAACGAGTCCTTTTGGCACGCACGCTGGCCCAACAGACTCCCATCCTGCTCTTGGATGAACCCACCAACCACCTCGACTTGCAGCATCAGATCAATTTCCTGGCCTTGATTCAGGATTTGGCCCTTGAAGAGAATCTGGCTGTGGTGATGGCTCTGCACGATCTCAACCAGGTGTCCATGTACGCCGACCGGGTTGCGCTCTTAGTCGGTGGGGAATTAATTGCCCTGGGTAGCCCGGCTGAAGTGCTGACAGAGGGTAACCTGCACTCCGCATATCAGACGAAAGTGCAGGTCGTCTCAGATTTAGAGGGGTATCCACCGGTGATTTTGCCGAGGAGGGTATAACTTTGACCCCTCTCTAACTCCCCCCGTGAACGGGGGGAGAACTTATGACTACAGAGATAGGTGGGGAAAGAAGTCCCCCCCGTAGGCGGGGGGATTTAGGGGGGTAAAGAGAGGTGACGAACAATCTCATCCAACACTGCGTCAATGTTCGATAGAACGTCTGCATTTTTAAAGCGAATTACACGGAAGCCCAGGCTTTCCAGGAATTCCTGCCGAATGGCGTCTTCTACTTTTGTGTACATGTGAATGGGGCCATCGACTTCGATGATCAATTTAGCATCCCGGGAATAGAAATCTACGATGAAACGATCGATAGTATGCTGGCGTCGGAATTTGTGCCCCAGCAATTGCTTGCGACGCAGCTTCTGCCAGAGGGCATTTTCAGCGGCTGTCGGCTCTCGTCGCATCTGGCGCGCAAGAGGCTTTAGTTTACGCCAGAGTTCAGGGGATGTGTGCCAGGGGGTGTTCTTGGACATAGTTTTTTTCGAACCCCTCCCCAGCCCTCCTCGCTTGCGGGGAGGGAGTTGATTCTTGCTTGGGGAGTAATTATCAGTTGTTCCCTCCTCGACATCGGGGAGGGTTAGGGTGGGGTGGTGGCAGGGCTTTCTTAAAGTCTTAAGATGTCATTGCGAGGAGCCGCTTTTTGGCGACGAAGCAATCTCCCACTCTGCGAGGAGATTGCCACACTCCGCTGGGCTGCGTTCGCAATGACACATGAAACGCGACTTTAAGAAAGCCCTGGGGGTGGTGGGGTAGATATTCTCCTCATTTATGGTATCCTGATAATGTCTTAACAGTCTAGCATAAATACAGCATAAACAAAGTAACTGAAAGTTATCCTATCGTGGCTTAGGCCGGTCTCCAGACCGTGCCGGAGTGACTCAGTCTGGAGACCGGTCAGAGCAAAAATTGTAAAAACTTTATTTACAGTCTAATAAATTCGATGCCGGTGACAATCACCTAAGTATCAAAAGGAGGTACCCATGTCCAAAAAAGTTGCCCTTGTGCTCAGCGGCGGCGGTGCTAAGGGGGCCTTCCAGTTCATCGCTGAGAAGTATGCTCGCGAAGAAAAAGGTTACCAGTGGGATGTAATAGCCGGAGTCTCAGTGGGAGCGCTCAATGCCGTGATGCTGGCGATGAAGAAATATCAGCGCCTGGAAGAGTTATGGTGGAATATCTCAGACGATCAGGTGTATAAAGGTAAACTCAACTTTTGGTCGATTCTAAAGATCGCTTTTGGCGCAAAATCGATCCTGAGCAATGATCCCCTTTGGGAGTTGCTGCAGACTGAGTTCGAGCCGCACAAAATTGAGGTCGATTTGCGCATTGGGGCGGTATCACTGCGCACTGGTGAATACACCCGCTTTGTACCCTCTGAACCCGGATTCGAGAAAGCCATTTTGGCCTCAACAGCCATCCCAATTGTGTGGAAACCAGTCCAGGTTTCAGCTGCTTATCCAGATATGGTCGATGGCGGTGTGCGCAATATCTCTCCCCTGGGCGATGTCTTGGATACCGATCCTGATGAAGTGGTGATCATCAATTGCAGCCCAGAAGCTCCCCCTGTTGCCACGCGCCCCCTAAGCAATGCCTTAGCAATCGGTATGCACACCCTCGAAGTGATGCTCAACGAGATCTTCATCACGGATTTGCGCGAGTTCTTGCGTATCAATTACAATGTCAAAGAGGCTCAGGCGGCTGGAGTTACGCTGCATAATGAGAAGGGCAAACCCTATAAGTATTATGATTGCAAGATCATCCAACCTGATGAGGAATTGGGGGATACTTTGGATTTTTCCAAAGAGGCCATTGAAATGAGCATAAAGGCAGGTTGGGAGAAGGCCAGGCAGGTTTTCGGGGATTAGTCTACGCTTCGAACAATCTGGCGATTTCATCTCGCTCTGGACGGGGGAGCATCTGACGACCTTTGGGGGTGGTCTGTAGAACCTGGGCATTGCCTGCCACCACACATCCAATCTCGGCACAGGTAATGCCTTCGTTCTCTAGTTCTTGCATAATACCGTCTACCTGGTCTGGTGGTGTTGTCAGCAAGAGCGCCCCAGATGCAATCGTGGCCAGCGGATCGATCTCGAAGACTTGGCAGATTTTCTCCGCAATCTCGGAGATAGAAACGTCTTGCGGGTTGATTTTTAATGTATGCCCACAAGCCTCGGCCAGTTCCCATAACGCACCCGCCAGCCCCCCTTCTGTAGGGTCGTGCATGGCGGTGACCTTTCCTGATTGTACGGCCAGCGTCGCATCTTTCAACACGCTGATCCCAGGGTCATAGAGGTAGTTGCTGGCTGCTTGGATTTCTCCCTTGGTGAGCATTCCTGCGAGTCTCTCAGAGAATTCCCTCGCCAAAATGGCTACCCCTTCGATGGGCACTCCCTTGGTGAGCAGAATTCGGTCTCCCGGTCTAGCTCCTTTAGGGGTGATCAATTGTTCTCTACCTACTTCACCGATCATCGTACCTACGACAATCGGGCGATCCAGCCCGTAGGTGATTTCCGTGTGACCGCCGATCAGGCTGATCCCCAAATCCTGGCAAGCCTCGAAGATCTGGCGATTGATTTCTTGGACGCTTGCAGGTGTTGTTTTTCCCTCGGGTAGCAGCAGTGTCACCAGGAACCAGCGCGGTTTTGCTCCGGTAGTGGCGATATCGTTGGCGTTGACCTGCACTGCGTACCAACCGATCTCAGCGCTGGCGAATGTGATCGGATCTGACTTGAAGACCAGGAAGCTGTCCCCCAAGTCCACGACTGCACAATCCAGCCCGATGCCCGGGCCCAGCACCACGCGCGGGTCGCTAATGGGAGAATCAGCAATGATCTTTGCCAGTAGCTCAGGGGGTAATTTCCCAAGAGCCAAGAATTTTTTATTCATTAATTCTACATTATGTCTTGGGTAATAGCATCTTGAACATTGAATTTCTATAAGGAAGCCTGGAATCCAGGAGATTTCCCTTTTTTTATTCCTGAGTTCCTGGATTCCTCATGAAATAAGCTTCAATGGATACTGATCAAGATGTTTATGACTAGCATAGTATATTCTTCTCTGCATTACCTCAATGCAAAGATACAGTGGGGGATACCCTGGGGGCCGCGCTCTAATTTTGCCACCTGCTCCACAGGTTGCCCCAGCCGGGAGGACAGGAATACTGCATCCATTTGACACAACTCCGGGTTCTCAGCCAGGATAGCTGCATACGGACAGTGCCCTAAGATCACCCGAGGACCTTCGGATGACGCTTCCCAACGGGCCTGGTAGTTCATTTCGTCCAACCGGCGGATGGTTTGGTTCAGTCGCACGATCAGATTTGGACTGAGTTCGTCCTCTCCGAATAGGTGTGGCACAAGGCGAGAAAATTGATCGTCCAGATCGTCCTCCGACTTGAGCACCTTTAGCATGGCATCCACCAGCATGTCGATATTGTGATCCATGGTTTGGTGAGTCAAGGCGAATAGATTGGTTGGCCGCCCGCGTCCTTTGGGTGTGCGCCTGCCAACTACTTCGATCAAGTTTTCTTCTTCCAAGGCACTCAAGTGATGCCGGGCATTGGCCGGAGTCATTGGCAATGCCCGGCTAATCTCAATGGCCGAAGCCATCTGGTGATCGCGAATATAATTCAAAATTTGCGTACGTGTGTTTGACATTGTTTTGCAATTCGTCATTATACCCTATTTAAACAAATGATTTTTTGCGTTAATTGACGAGCTTGAGATTTGTAGTCGGAAATCAGTAAATCCAAAATTGTCGTGTCGCGTATTTTCGCAAATAATTATTCGCGTTAATAATCGTTGACATCGCATATAATTGAAGCCGTTGTCGTAACAGCTCAGCCATGGAACGGATTTACCCGAAAAAAGGGTGTGCGCACGCAAAG
>CAZUSV010000155.1:0-9335 GCA_964622645.1 uncultured Anaerolineales bacterium | reverse complement strand
CCTTTTTCTCTTTTTACCCCAAAAACTGGGGGCCCCCCCCAACGGGGGGCCCGGGTTTTGGGGGGCGCACACCCTTTTTTCGGGAGATTCCCTGTCTGGCTGAGTAGTTACTATCTAACATCCAAATTCCACCCTCCAAAACAAGGAGTATACACAATGCCCGACGAACTCAATACAAAAGGTTACGATATCCCACCCGAGATGCAGAATGCCGTTGCCATCACCACTCTGGACAAGATCTATAACTGGGGTAGGCGCTATTCTGTCTGGCCGATGATGTTTGGTCTGGCCTGCTGCGCCATCGAGATGATCTGTACTGCGGCCTCTCGCTTTGACTTCTCCCGCTTCGGCATGGAGATCATGCGCCCTAGCCCCCGTCAGGCCGATCTGATGCTGGTATCCGGCACGGTCACCAAGAAAATGGTGCCCCAGATCGTGCGTCTCTACAATCAGATGCCCGAGCCCAAATACGTAGTCGCCATGGGTGCTTGCGCCTCTGGCGGTGGCCCCTTCAAAGAGGGCTACAACGTGGTCTCAGGGATCGACAAATTCCTGCCTGTGGATGTCTACATCCCCGGTTGTCCTCCCACACCCCAGGCGCTGCTCTTTGGTTTGATGAAGGTGCAGGAGATGATCGATAACCAATCGCTCAAGGAAGTGCGCTGGTATCAAAAAGAAGAACTCCCGGCCATTCCAATGCCGATCTTGGGACCCGATCTGATTGACCCCAGGGACTACCCTGAGTTTGCGGAAAAATTGGCCAAGGCAAATGCTGTAGTCGCTGAGCCTGAAGGTGCATAGGCTGGAGAATAACGATGACCGAATTAACACTACCTATTGCCAAAGATATTGAAACTCGCTTTCCTGAAGGTGTCGTTCCTGATGAGCGCAAGGGTTATGAGGGCTATCTTGTCGAGGTCGATAAACTGGTCGAGTTTGCCACTGCCTTGCGTGACGAGTTTGGCTACGATTTCCTCTCTTCAGTCACAGGTGTCGATTACCTGCCTGAAGACAAGATGGAAGTCGTCTACCATATTTACAGGTCAACCGGTGGGGGCGCGTTGATCTTCAAGGTACAGGTACCCCGCCTAACCCCGTCCGTACCCTCCCTCTATGATGTCTTCCCCGGCGCTGATTTCCAGGAACGCGAAGCCTGGGATCTGATGGGAATCAAATTCGAAGGTCATCCCGACCTTAGACGCATCCTGATGTGGGAGGGTTTCGAAGGACACCCGCTGCGCAAAGATTGGCAAGAAGCCTATCACGAAGAAGATGCCAAGCCATTTGGTGCTCGCTGGCCTGGGGGGGATGTCTATCGGGCAGAGGATGAGAACCCCTTCAACAAGAATGTCATCTACCCTGAAGGCTTTGATCCGGATAAGTGGATTCCCGAAGGCGATACAGCGCTATATTCTGGCATGCAAGAGATCGCCACCGACGAAGCCATGCACACAGATCAGATCGTGGTCAACCTGGGACCGCAGCATCCTTCGACACATGGCGTTTTCCGCATGGTGGCCACTCTGGATGGCGAGACGATCGTCAAGCTAAAGCCAGTTATGGGCTATCTGCACCGCAACCACGAGAAAATCGGTGAACGTAATACCTATTTGATGAATATTCCCTTCACCGACCGTCTCGATTATCTCTCCTCGATGACGGCTAATTGGGGCTATGTGCAGGCGGTTGAAAAACTCCTCGGTCCAAAAGCCAAAGTCCCTGAGCGCGCCGAGTATATCCGCGTGATCATGGCCGAGTTTACCCGTATCGCCAATCACCTGATGGCCATTGGGGCGTTGCTCAACGATTTGGGCGCATATTTCACTCCCATGCTGTACGCGCTTACTGAACGCGAGCTGATTCTGGATATCTTCGAGGCTACAGCGGGATCGCGCATGATGTGCAATTACTTCCGTTTTGGCGGGCTGGCGCGCGACCTCCCGGCTGGTGTGTACCAAAAGATGCGTGATCTTGCCTTCGAGCGTCTCCCCCGCCAGATTGACGACCTGGATCGGTACCTGACTGAAAACGAGGTCGTGGTTACCCGTTGTGAGAGTGTTGGGGTGCTTACTCCTGAAGAAGCAATCGCTTATTCCGCGGCTGGACCCGTCTTGCGAGCCTCGGGTGTGCCCTACGACATCCGCCGAGCTGATCCTTACGGGATTTACGACCGCTTTGATTTCGATGTTGCCGTCCGCTACCACGGCGATGTTTACGACCGCTATCTTGTACGCCTGGACGAGATCCGCCAGAGCATCCGCATCCTGCAGCAAGCCCTGGATGATCTGCCCGAGGGCGAGATCATCACCGGCAAACCCAAATACTCGATCCGCGTTCCAGCAGGTGAAGCTTACGGACGTGTGGAAGCCCCTAAAGGTGAGTTGGGTTTCTATGTGGTATCCGATGGCAGTGCTAATCCCTGGCGATACCATGTTCGGGCCCCATCGTTCATCAACCTGACGGCCTTGAGCAAGATGTGCGAAGGCGATAAAGTCGCCGATGCCGTGATCATCCTTGGTTCCATCGACATCGTCCTGGGCGAGACAGACCGATAAAGAATATTACCGCAGAGATCGCAGTGAACGCAGAGAAAAAAATAAAATGTCTTTGTGATCTCCGCGTGCTCTGCGGTTAAATGTTTTTCAGTGCGAACATTTGGAGTAGAAAATGTATGGTAAAGGTATCCTCAAAGGGTTAGGTGTAACCCTCAAACACTTTCTGAACACATATATCGATGACATCCGCATGGGCAAGAAGCGTTATACCGCTGAAGGGGTTGCCTATCGCAGTAGTAAGGACGTGCGCGGTCTCTTTACGGTGCAGTACCCTGAAGAAAAGCTGCCTACCCCCGAAGAGTTCCGTTTCATACCCTTCCTGGTGTACGATGAAGTTGATGGAGGTGATCGGGAGATTCGCTGCACCTCCTGTGGCATTTGTGCCAAAGTATGCCCACCCCAGTGTATCTGGATCGAGCGTTCCGAAGACCCTGAGACGGGACGACCCATCCCTGAGCCAGCCGATTTCTTCATCGACGTGGATATCTGCATGAATTGCGGTCTCTGCGTAGAGTTTTGCCCTTTCGATGCCATCGTCATGGATCACGACTACGAATTGGCAGTATTCGATCGCTTCGAGAATAATATCTACGATAAAGAGAAGCTGCTCAAATCGGCAGAGTATTATCAAAGTATCCGCCCAGCAAATTATCAGCTACAAGCGGATGCCCGGGCTGAGAAAGAAGCCAAGAAAGCCGCCGCCAAAGCAAAGCGAGAAGCTTAGTATATACCCGAAATAAGGGGGGGTGGGGTGCAACTCACCCCACCCCCCCCTTATTTCGGGGGAAATTTATTACTATGACCAACAAACAAGTAACTCAAGAGGCTGTGTTAGCAGCACTTAGCAAAGTTGAAGATCCAGATTTGAGAAAAGATCTGGTTACCCTCAACATGATCCAGGATTTGAAGATCGCTGGTAGTGATGTCAGCTTCACGATCATGCTGACCACCCCAGCCTGTCCAATGAAGGACAAGATGAAGAACGACGCCATAGCGGCTGTTAAGGACGTGCCAGGTGTGGGCGCTATCGACATCACCATGGATGCCAATGTGCCCAGCGATGGGCGTACGCGCGGACTTTTAGAAGTCCCCGTGCGCAATGCCATCGCAGTGGCCTCAGGTAAAGGCGGCGTTGGTAAGAGTACCGTAGCCGTCAACCTGGCTGTATCCCTGGCCCAGAGTGGTGCACGCGTGGGTTTGTTGGATGCGGATATCTACGGGCCCAATATCCCCACCATGATGGGCGTTGAGCGACTGCCACCGCCCAAAGACAACAAACTCGTTCCTGCTGAGGCATATGGAGTGCAGCTGATGTCGATTGGCTTCCTGGTCAAACCCGAGCAGCCCTTGATCTGGCGCGGGCCCATGCTGCATTCTGCCATCCGACAGTTCCTCACCGACGTGCAGTGGAATGAGCTGGATTACCTGGTCATCGATTTGCCTCCTGGCACAGGTGATGCCCAGCTCAGCCTCTCTCAATCTTTGCCGCTGAGTGGTGGCGTCATCGTCACTTTGCCGCAGCAAGTTTCGCTGGATGATGCCCTGCGCGGACTGGAGATGTTCCGCGAACTCAATGTGCCCCTTCTGGGGATCGTCGAGAATATGAGCTACCTGGAACTCCCTGACGGCACCAAGATGGATGTCTTTGGCAGCGGCGGTGGAGAGAAACTGGCCCAAGAGACTGGCGTGCCGTTCATCGGTGCCATCCCCCTGGATCCGACTGTCCGTGAGGGCGGTGACTCGGGCAAGCCGGTGGTGATCACGCATCCTGAGAGCGCGGTTGCCAAGGCACTCAAAGCGGTCGCTGAGGATTTAGCTGCCAGGGTCAGTGTGGCGGCTATGCGACAGGATAACGTCATTCCTATCGAGTTTGTCAAATAAGTTCATCTCATCGAAATACTTACAAAAGTGGGTGGTGCGCGACAGCGCAACACCCACTTTTGCATTATTATGCGGTAAAATGTCGCTATGGCTGATTTCATTGTTGGTATTCGTTTTCAAAAAGTCGGTAAGGTGTATCATTTCAGTGCCAATCGATATCGTGATCTTCAGGTTGGCGATCATGTGATTGTCGAGACAAGCCGGGGACGTCAATTAGGAGAGGTCGCCCAACTGGTTGACGGAACGCGCAAGCCTGAGAATGGACCCTGGAAACCTGTTGTGCGCAAAGCCACTCCCCGAGATCTGGTAGCCAGACAGGTTTGGGAGAAAAAAGAGACCGAGGCCGTGGTCAATTGTCAGGCCAAGGTCTCCCATTTGGAGATTGAAGGATTCAAGATCATCTCTGCTGAATTCACCCTGGATGGCGACCGCTTGACCTTCTTGTACACGTATGAAGAAGAGAAAACACTCAATCTGACTCCCTTGCGCAAGGAAATGCAGAAACTCTATCGCGCCAAGATCAGCATGCGCAAGATTGGCCCGCGCGATGCTGCCAAGATCATCGGTGGCATGGGAGCTTGTGGATTGGAAACGCGCTGCTGCTCGATGTACATGGGCGAGTTCTGTCCCATTTCGATCAAGATGGCCAAGGCCCAGAATGTCTCTTTGGCTCCCTCGGAAATCACCGGGATGTGCGGACGCCTGAGGTGTTGTTTGCAGTACGAATACGATACCTACGTTGAAGCGCGTAAGAATCTCCCCAGAGCCAAGAAAATCGTCTCCACGCCCATGGGTGAAGGACGCGTCATCAAAGTGAACCCCTTGAAAGAGACAGTCCTGGTCAAATTACAGGAAAGCGGCCTGAAAGAGTTCCACAACGATGAGATTTCACTGCGCGATCCTGCGCAGTAGTAAGTAGTTCGACAATGTCACCTTCGCGAGAACTTCCGAAAATAGGGGGTTACGGGGGTGCGGAGCACCCCCGTAACCCCCTATTTTCGGGCTTCTCGTCTGAAAGGTGACATTGCCTTGAAAATGCTTGACAACCAAGCAGATATAGCCCATAATGGATACAAAACGGAACCATTATGGAATTGCTACATGGCTACATTTACTGTAAAAAATATTCCCCCAAACCTGTATGAAAAATTAAAGAAATCTGCTGAAATCAATAGACGCAGCATCAATAGCGAGATTATTGTCTGCATTGAGAAAGCTGTTCGTAGTCAAACAATAGATTCCGAAAAGGTTCTCACGAAAGCTCGTAAGCTTCGATCTCTAACGCAAGCTGTTCCAATTACCGATGATGAATTAACGCTGGCAAAAGAATATGGGCGGCCATGATTGTTGTAGATACAAATATCATTGCATACTTGTACTTAGAAAGTGATCGATCAGCACAAGCTGAAAAGTTGCTAGAAATAGATTCTCAATGGGCTGCACCATTACTCTGGCGAAGTGAGCTTAGCAATGTTCTGGCACTTTATATGCGCGCGAGTCATTTGTCCATAAATCAGGCGCAACAAATTATGCAGGAAGCGCTATCGCTGATGCAAGGGCGAGAGTATGAAATTGTACCTTTTCACGTATTGGAGCTTGTAGCTTCAAGCAGTTGTTCAGCTTATGATTGTGAGTTTGTTGCATTAGCGGAAGATTTGGAGACTCCATTGGTTACGACTGATAAGAAAGTTCTAAAAGAGTTTCCGCGAATTGCAGTATCGCTTGATGAATTTATTGCCAGTTAGGAGCAACGAACGTCATCTAACCCCGCCGTGCCCCTGAAGCCCATGTCAGGCTGACTGAAAAATTGTGTGAACAAAGATTATACTTGAATCTCGTAGTAGAATAGAAACAGTTTCGTGAAAGTTAGTGTTGTTTTTTGGAGTATATAAATGGAAATTCATGAGCTGGTTATCGAAATGAAATTACTTGAGCGTAGGCTAACTCTGCATGAAGAGAAGTATGGCGTGCTCAGTGAAGATTTCTATTCTGCCCTAGTGTCGGGCAAATTGGAAGAATATGATGCCTTTGATGAAACGCGCTCTGATTTTAGTCGCTGGAAAGGTATCTATGAAACATGGTTGCGTCGAAAGCAGTCATATACAAAACTGATGAAAGAACGTGATCTTACAACAGCAATCCGATTCCAGCCAGTATACTGAGAATGACAGACAATCCAAGAGAAGTCGCCATGCCTGATTTTTATGCTGAAGCCAAAGAATTATTTGAATATACACGCCATCTGCGTCGAGATTTTCACCGCCACCCTGAACTGGGCTTTCAAGAAGTGCGCACCGCTGGCATCGTTGCCAAAGAGTTGCAAGCGTTGGGATTAGAAGTCAGCACCGGGATCGCTGAAACGGGGGTTGTCGCGCTGATCGAGGGTTCCCGCTCCGGCCCGGTGGCCCTGCTGCGCTTCGATATGGACGCCCTGCCCATCGAGGAGCAGACCGGCACCGAATACGCCTCACAAACCCCAGGGGTGATGCACGCCTGCGGGCATGATGGCCATACTGCCATCGGCCTGACCGTCGCCAAACTTCTTCACACCCATCAAGATGAACTCCCAGGGACGGTAAAGCTGGTCTTCCAACCCGCTGAGGAGGGTCTGGGTGGGGCAGAGCGTATGGTTGCTGAAGGGGTTCTGGAGAACCCGCGCCCTGACCTTTCCCTGGCCTTGCATTTGTGGAACGAGAAGCCTATGGGCTGGATGGCCACTTCGCCCGGACCGATGATGGCCGCCTCAGAGACCTTCTCGGTGCGCATCACCGGGGTGGGCGGACACGGCGCGCTGCCCCATCACGCCGTTGACCCCATCTTCGCCGCCGGGCAGATCATCACTGCCCTGCAGAGTATTGTCTCCCGCAACGTCGACCCAGTCGAAACCGCAGTGGTCAGCGCCACCAACCTGCATGGTGGCTCGACCTTCAATGTCATCCCGCCCTATGTAGAGTTGCAAGGTACCATCCGTACTTTCAAACCCGAGATCCGCGAGTTAGTTTTGCGCCGTTTCCACGAGGTTGTCGAAGGCACCGCCGGGGCTTTGGGTTGTGAAACCGAGATCGCCATCGAAGATGTCACCCTGGCAGTGGACAATGACCCTGAGATCACCAAACAGGTCAACGCTGTTGCCCAGCGCATGTTCCCCGAGGCACCCCTGATCACCCAATTCCAGACCATGGGCTCAGAGGATATGTCCTTCATGATGGACGATATCCCCGGCTGTTACTTCCTGGTTGGCTCAGCCAACGCTGAGAAAGGCCTGGACGCCAAACACCACCACCCCAAGTTCGATTTCGACGAAGACGCCCTGCCGCGCGCCGCCGCCCTGATGGCCGCCGCAGCCGTGGAAGTACTCGGGAAATAAACCCAAAAAGGGGTGGCGTGCCTTGCACGCCACCCCTTTTTTGGAATACTCTGCATGTAGCTGCTGCTACGCTTCAGCAAAATGTCCCCTACCTAATGTCTCCTGGCTCACGCTGGTACACCCTCTTCTCGAATTGCTTGAAAGAATGGAGAAGCAGATTCCCCCCAATGTTGGGGGGTTAGGGGGGCAGACAAGATTTCACCCCCAAAACTGAATTACGCATGCATAAAACCAGGCGATTGGCAAACCTGTGCACCAGAATGAATAAATAGTATTGTTACATCGCCACCTCAACCATCAACAATTCACCCTCGCTGCCATTGATGATGTGATTGCACACGGTTTTTTACTTTCTTGACCCCCTCCCCCTGCCGTGTTAAAATACATTCATACGATTAATCTGAGATATAATGCCCCTCTAGCCCCGCACACCAAATGCCCGTCTGCCCGAAGAGTCGCATGGCGTGACATAGGCGTGGCAGAATCACCCCCAGAATTGGGGGCCGGGGGGCCATAGGTGATCTATGAGCTATTGGCGCAACCCATCAGAGTTCTTTCAATACCTGGCCGATAACCTGCGTTCCCAGCCGGACGATGACCAGCTTCCCGCCATGAACGCCCTCAGCGCGGAGCTGGATATCAGCGTGGCGCGCCTGCGCGAGCAGTTGGAAGTGGCCAAAGCCTTGGGCTTTGTAGACGTCAAGCCGCGCACTGGCATCCGTCGCCTGCCCTACAGCTTTTTGCCGGCGGTGTGGCAATCTTTGGCCTATGCCATCGAAGCCGACCGGGCCAATTTCGATGCCTTCTCGACACTGCGCAAGCATATCGAGATGTGTTTCTGGCACCAGGCTGCTGAGGTACTGACGCCTGAGGATCATACGCATTTGCGTAATCTAATGGCCGAGGCCTGGAGCAAGTTGCGCGGCACTCCCATCCGCATCCCCCATGAAGAACATCGCGAATTTCATCTGATCATCTATCGCCGTCTTGATAATCCCTTCGTATTAGGTATCTTGGAAGCCTATTGGGAGGCTTACGAAGCGGTGGGTCTGAATGTCTACGCTGATTATGATTACTTGAAAGAGGTATGGAATTATCACCAACAAATGGTCGATGCCATCTGTGAGGGGGATCTCGACACCGGGTATCAGGCCTTGGTAGACCATACTGACCTGCTGTATCACCGCCTGGGCGCAGAAGCACCTGAATGGTAGTCCGAGAGTCCCTGTTTGGGATGAGTTATTCATTTTTATGTCTGTCATTCCGAACCCCCGCCAAGATCGTTAGTGCTTCCTTCAACAAATGGTTTCCTGGAGTATCATGTTTTGTATGCATTCAACAAGCGGGGGTGAGGAATCCCTGAGAAGTGACTTGACTAATTAACCTGTGTTGAAGGGCATAGTTTAATCAGGGATTCTTCGCTCTGCTCAGAATGACAGTTTAAGGCAATGTCACAATCACGGGAAATCCCCAAATAGGGGGGGTCGGGGGGGGGGGGGGGGGGGGGGGGGGGGGGGGGGGGGGGGGGGGGG
>CAZUSV010000154.1:0-15182 GCA_964622645.1 uncultured Anaerolineales bacterium | reverse complement strand
CCCCCCCCCCCCCCCCCCCCCCAACCCCCCTATTTTCGGGCTTCTCGTCTGAAAGGTGACATTGTCAATATACTGACGTTCGATGCCTCGATTGGAAATCTATTTTTTAGGCGACTTTCGCATTGTTTGGAAAAAGGTCCCCCTAAACCCATTTCCAACTCGTAAGGCGCGAGCGTTATTTGCTTATTTGGTAACGCATCGCAATCGTACGGTCACACGCGCTCAACTTGCGGGAATTTTTTGGGGCGATTTTTCTGAAGATCGAGCATCGCGCAACCTGAGTACTACCCTCTGGCGTATCCGTCAGATCATTCCTGAAAATTATGTCAATGTTCAGGGGGACCTGGTTTCTTTTGATCAGCAAAGCGATTATTGGCTCGACACCCAGGCATTTGAGGCCTTGTGCGAATCTGCTGAAGCCCAGGTCGATGAGCGCATTGCTGCCTTAGATAAAGCCATTCGCCTGTATCGCGGCGATTTTCTTGAAGGCCTTTACGAAGAGTGGGCGCTTGTCGAAACCGAGCGGCTGCGCTCGATGTTTCTCCAAGCAATGCATGAGTTGATGGGTATTTATTCAGACCAGGGTGACTCCCAGAATGCATTAAACGTTGGCTTGAATATTCTTCGGTTCGATCCGCTGCGGGAAGACATTCATCTGTCGGTAATGAAGATATACGCTTTGTTAGGGCATCGCCAGGCCGCCTTGCAGCAGTTCCAGGCCTGTAAGCGCATATTGAAAAAAGAATTGGATATCGACCCAACGGCAGAGATGCTTGCCCTTTATGATCAAGTCCGCGCCATGCCTGCTCTCGAAGCCGAAAAGTCTGATTGGGCTGAAGTTTCCAGGACGGAAGATGATCTCTTTACATCGCGCCGGCCCTTTGATGATTTTGGTCGCATCCCATTGGTGGGGCGCAGCGATGAGAGATCTGCTTTACTTGGGCGGGTTGATCGGTTGGATGATTTGGGGGGCGGTCTGGTATTGCTCGAGGGGGAACCAGGCGTTGGCAAGACGCGCCTCGTGGAGGAAATTGCAGCCGGCGCGGAGTGGCGTGGGGTGCAAGTTTTTTGGGGCTATTGTGGGGATGAGCCTTTTGCGCCGCTGATCGATATACTCTCACAGGCCTTGACCCCCTTACGGATTTCTCAGGTGAGCAAGATCATGGATGTCCAATTGTTTGCCTGCTTGGCTCCACTTTTTCCCAAGATCGGCGAGCTGATTGTCCAGCCCGATGATCCTCAATTCGTTGAGCATGATGAGAAAGAGGTGTTGCATCAGGCTTTGGTGGCCAGTTTTGCAGCCCTTTGCCAGATAACTCCCCACGTGCTTATCATCGAAAACTGGCATCGAATGGATGGGGCCACATTGGAATACTTGCCCCAGTTGGCCAAACAATTGTCAGAGATGCGTTTGCTGATCCTTGGTACCGCACGTGGGGGTGAGTTGCGAGATCGTCGTCAGGTCTGGCAGCAAGTGCTAGAACTGGATCGAGATGGGCTGCTGAGTTGCCTCAACCTGGCAACTTTGTCATGGCATGAAACCCAAAAGCTTGTACAGCTGTTCCTCGATCAGGAGAAATCTCAAGATGAGATTTCAACAGAGATCTATGCGCATACGCAAGGCAACCCCTTGTTCATTCTCGAAACCCTCAAGATCATCTCCGAAAATGAACAGATCTCAAAAACTGAAGATGGTATTTGGCTCCTTGATATCGATAAAGATGCGCTCCTGCCAAAGGTAGTCCAGGAAGTGATCAAAGCCCGGCTTGACAAAGTCACACCTGTAGAACGAATGTTGTTAGACATTGCTTCTGTTTTGGATGAACCTTTTGATTATGATGTCTGGATACAGACGGCGGGTTGGGATGACGAGGCAATACTATTCCACAGTAATAACTTGTTACAGCGACAGTTGCTGGTCGAAATGCCTGTTGGCTACCGCTTTGGACATGAGTTGATCAGGCAAGTTACCTATGATCAACTGGACCCAGTACGGAGCCGCGACTATCATCGCCGGGCTGGAGAAGTTCTCAGTCAAAGTCACCCCGAACGTGTCGAGGAATTAGCCCGCCATTTTCACTATGCTGAAGAAGCCCAACTGGCATTGAAATATGCACTCCAGGCCGGGGGCAAAGCGGAGAGGCTGCATGCCAGCCAATCTGCGGTTGATTTCTATACCTGGGCGCTTGCCTGGGCAGGTGAAATTGGTGGGGAGGCAGGAAAATTAGGCCTTGTCCAAGCAGCTCAAAAGAGAGGCCTGGCACTCGAAATCCTGGGAAATAACGCGCAGGCATTAGAGGATTTCGAAACCATGTACCTGGCAGCTGAAAACCTGGGAGAGATTGGGCAGATGGCTAAGGCCAGGCGCTTGATCGGCTGGTGTGCAGGGGACCGTTTGGGGGATCGCCAGCGGGGTTTACAAGAAGCAAGACGCGCCCTGGATCTTGCAATCCAGGCCGATGATAGGCAGCTCATCGCCCTGATCTACCGTGACATGGGCGCATTTCACAACATGTTGGGACAGCACAACCTGTCTATCGAGGCCTTGCATGCCGCTCTGGAAATCTTCCGGGAATTAGGCGACCAGAAAGGTGAAGCGGCCTGTTTACAATTTCTAGCGGTAGGTTTCCATTTCAGCAGCCAGTATCAGCGCTCATTGCAGCACTATCAAGAAGCATTGAATTTGTGGCGGGAAAATGGGCGTAAAGTGGAAAGCGCCAATACGCTTTGTGATATCGGCTACCTCTTGCTCAGCCAGGGGAAGTTGACTCCTGCGCTAGAGTCTTTGCAAGAATCCATGAGCATATTCGAAGAAATTGGCGCGCGCGGTTATTTATCTTGGGTTTTGTTGGGTATCGGCGCACTGCATCGCTACAAACTGCAGGGGGATGAGAGTTTGCGAGTCCTAAACCAATCGTTAGCCTACGCCCAAGAAGCCGAAAAGATCAGCCCATTTACGACATCGTTGATCGCCCTGCACCGGGGTATGGCGTTGTGGGGCTTAGGGCAATTCGTCGAGACCTTCGACAGCCTTGAAAAATCGTTGACACAGGCTCGTGAGGGGAATATTCCCACCCTGATTGTTGGTATTTTAGTTGATTATGGACGTTGTTTGCGTCAGGTAGGTCGCGTTGAGCACTCACTGGAATATCACCAAGAGGCCTTGAAATTGGCCAAGGAGATCGATTTTCAGGATGGGATCGTGCGGGCGCGGTCGGAGTTGGGCCTGGGATTGCTTGTTTCTGGGGCGTCCGCAGAGGGTCTGCAGCTCCTCGATGCTGCACGGAAAAAAGCCCTTGAGTTGACAGAATGGAAGCTTGCCGAGGCCTCTATCAATCTGGCGGAAGCACATTTTTTAGCCAGGAATTTAGAGCAGGCGTTGACGAATGCGCGCCTTGGCGTGAAATTGGCCAGTGCGCTGGAATTGGGAGAGCTAGCAATTTGGGGGCATTTGATCTTGGGAAGCATCCTTTTAGCTTTTGGGAACCCAGAGGAGAGCAAAGAAGCTCTGGAAAGGGGGTTGGCTTTGGGGGATGGCGATTGCTTGTCGCTTGCTCGCTTCAGGCTGCTGCTTGCCCTCGAGGTATTATCCTGTTCCCAAAGATCAGACCAACGAACCTTGCACCTGTACCAACGGCTTCAAGATTTCGTTGATCGACTCTATGAAAGCATTCGGAGTTTTGGGTACCAGGGAAGTTTGCTGGATGAACTGCGCAGGCTCAGTTTGCTTGCGGGAGTAGAATTAATTATCCCCACTCAGGGGCAGGTCTATGCCACTGTACGCAAGGCAGATGGGGGTCCTGGAGATTGCGTCAGGATCTTGTGGACTTTAGATGCCGGTAAATCTGATGAAATGCTGCGGGTGCGAGAGGGAAAGGTGGCACTGCGCCGTCAGCGGATTTTGCGCTTAATTACTGATGCAGCCCGGCAAGGCGCAGATCCCACACAAGAAGAGATTGCAGCAGCCTTAGGCGTCAGCGTGCGCACAATCCGCAGCGATCTGCGCGCTTTACAGAAGTAGAAGCCAAACTGCTCTAGATGTTTTTCTTGCAAAATAGCTTAAACCTGCAGGAGCTTCCTGGATTTAAGTTTCAGGAGAGGATCATCCGCCAAAACCTCCCGCAGGTTATCTAAATAAATGAGAAAATTTCCGCTTGCTGCGAGATGCCGATTGTGATAAGCCAGAGATAGGCATTTGCTACCCTGCCATGGTAGATGGCAGGGTAGTTTTTTTAACCTTCAGGAGTTACGCAGTTGTCCCCCTAGCCCCCCGCCTGTGGCGTTGGGGGGAAAATGGAAATCTCCCCCCAGAATTGGGGGGTTGGGGGGGCTTTGAACCAAATATGTCTCAATATCACTATCGTGATGGGTCCTTTGTCGTTCGAATCTGGTGGATAAGACCTTCTGAAATGATTCCCAGATGGCGAGGCCAGGTGATCCACACACAGACACGACAATCGGTTTATGTTGAGGATATAGACAGTTTGATCAGTTTTCTTGAGCATTGGACTGGGAAGTTAGATCCCGAAAAAAGGGCTGAGACCGGGGGTGCTGACAACTCGAATTCTGTGGACAAATGTGATCGTGAGTAAAGGAGGTAGATCATGTGTAATTCTAATCATCATATCAGTCGGCGTGATTTTCTCAAGTGGAGCGCCATGGCCATGGGAAGTTCTCTTTTAGCCTGTGGTGTTGGCGATGAGATTGTGCAGGTAACTGCAACCATTGCGCCAGATGCAGCCACAACGGCACCACCGATATTGGCAGCGGGTCAGTTTGCGGATACGGTCTTGCTAAACGGCAGACTCTATACCATGGATACAGCGTTTCCGACTGCCCAGGCGCTAGCAATCAAAGACGGCATCATTGTAGAGGTAGGCACAGATGAAGCCATCCGAACCCTTGCTGGCGATGCCACCCAGGTTATCGATGTTGGGGGCAAATCCGTCACCCCAGGCTTTATCGATGCCCACAACCATTTGCAGGTCTTCGGCTCCCTCTTGGACCGATTCGTGCACCTGCTGCCCCCAGAGATCCGCACCCTGGACAGCCTGTTGGAGAAACTGAAGAAATCGGTCGATGAAGCCAACCCGGGCGAGTGGATCCAGGCAATCTATTGGGATACCGATACCATGCCCACCAAGTCCCATCTTGATCCGATCTCTCCTGATAATCCAGTCTGGATAATGCAGCAGGGCGGTCACTTTGGCATCGCCAATAGTATGGCCATGGACATCGCCGGGATCACCCCCGAGACGGAAAACCCAGTTGGTGGGATCATCGAGCGGGATGAGAATGGCGAGCTGACCGGCCTGTTCTACAACCACAAAGCCATGGATCTGCTGCGCATGCATGCACCCATCCCCACTACCGATGATATGTTGCAATATATCCGCTCCGCGGGCGATCTCTTTGCCGCCGCAGGCGTGACCAGCTTCTATGACAACAATGTGCGCTTCAACGCCCTGGATGCCTATGTCCAGGCCGGCCAGCAACGCGTCCTGAAGCCGCGCGGCCAGTTCTATTACACCCTGGAATGGCCGGCTGACCTGGAACGCGCCTTGAACGAAATGCCCACCATCGATGATGATTTCATGCGCTTCGTGGGTTACAAATTCCTCATCGATGGACAGTTCCCCACCTGGTACACCCATGAGCCTCATAACGGGATTAGTTGGGATATGCCTACCTGGGACCCCAAGATCTTCAAGAAAGCTGTTTCAATGCTGCATGATACCGGCATGCAGATCTCCATCCACAGCGGTGGCGATGCGGCCTGCGACCTGGCTCTGGACGCCATCGAAGAGGCCATGAACGCCAATCCTCGACCAGATCCGCGTCACCGTATCGAACATGCCGTGCTCACCAAACCAGAAACCACACAGCGCTTTGTCGATCTCGGTGTGCACATCAGCTGTCAGCCGCAGTTCTTACGTTTTGCGGGATATGTCGGTGATTATCTGGGCGAGGAGCGGGCTGCCCGTCTCAAGGTAACTCGGGAGTGGCTGGATGCCGGTGTGGATGTTTCGATCAGTTCGGACGCTGGCTCCACGCCCTGGTATCGACCCCAGGTCACGATTTTGGGCGCCGTTACCCGGTTGGGTCCTAATGACATACCTTACCATCCTGAGCAGGCCATGACCATCGAGGAAGCGCTCTACGCCCACACCATGGCCGCAGCACTTTGCGGGCACGAAGAACACGTCAAGGGCTCGCTGACCACCGGCAAGTTCGCTGACCTGGTCGTCTGGAATGAAGACTACTATACCGTCGACCCGATGGATATCCCCAAAGTGGATTCGGTATTGACCATGATCGATGGTGAGATCGTACACCAGGCTGAATAGGAGGTATCATGCACAAACGTATTCTCCTGATCTCGATGGCAATGCTGCTGGCTGTCCTGGCTTGTGGCACGGCATCAGAGCCAGCCCCAACTCAAGCCCTAGAAGCGGACCAGTCTCAGGTAGCAGAGTCTGCGGATAGTTCTCCGGAAGGTTCCGCGCAAGAGGGGGCCGGGAATGAAAACATCCTATTCCAGGATGATTTCCAGGACGGCCAGCCGGATGGTTGGGATGTCACCGCCGCCTGGGATGTGCAACAGGCTGGGGATCTTTACACCTTCGAGGCCAGCGGGGATGGCGGAGCCTGGGTGCCGAGTGGCAATGCCTGGAGCAACTACGCCTACCAGGTTTCGGCGCGCCTGGACGCGGGCAGCCTGCTTCTGAGCCTCAACTTAAGTCAGTCCGGCCGCTACATGGTACGGATGGATGAAGCTGGTCTGTATCTGGTAAAAGAATCACCGTCCAAAAACTATACCGTGGTGA
Source organism: uncultured Anaerolineales bacterium (assembly GCA_964622645.1). GTDB lineage: Bacteria > Chloroflexota > Anaerolineae > Anaerolineales > UBA11858 > NIOZ-UU35. The sequence goes on along the minus strand of CAZUSV010000154.1, from coordinate 8,355 downwards.
ACCAGACCGGACCGGTCTCGTTGGGAAATTGGCACCACATGGATATACGCGCTTACAATGGACACGTCCAGGTTTATGTTGATAACCAACTATGGGTCGATTACATTGACAGTGCGCCTCTATCGAAAGGAACCATTGCCGTGACTTCCCAGGATGGATCCCAAGTGGCAGTCGATGACGTTTTAGTCACCACGACTGGGCCGCTGCCGGCAGGGGTGGTGCAGGCCCCGCCGCCCTTGGACTTGGGCATGGATCTGGATATGGGTGATGGCGGCGAGGTGGTCTTTGAAGCGGATGCTCACCAAAATCAAGGTGACTCGTCCACAGACCAAAATGAACAGCCAGCCGATCAACAATCCGGTGAGCAGCACCAAGATGGACAAGATCAAGGGCAGGATGAGCAGCAGGACGGAGACCAGCAGCAGTCCCCAGGATTACCAGACTTGGTGGTCCTCGAAGCCACATTCGATCCTGATCCGGTGGTCAGTGGGCAGCAATTCCTGGCAAATTTTATGGTCACCAATCAGGGTGATGCACCTGCAGGTGCATTTACCCTGTTGTGGAAATTTCATGCTGCCACTGGCCTGGGCGTTTGTTCCTGGGATTATGAGAGCCTGGATGCCGGGCAGACCGTATGGGGAGCATGCACGCGCCTGACCAACGCACAACCCGGGCAGTCACCGACCTCCCTAACCGTCGATGTGGAAGGAGAGGTCGTCGAGGTTCAAGAGGACAATAACCAACGATCCCCCACCTTAAATGTTGTCACTGCTGCTCAAGATGGCGGTGGCGAAGCAGAAGGAGAAGAGCCTGAAGGCGGCGAGTTGCCAGACCTGGTTATTGAGGGAATTTATCTGACAGCTGACGATACCATTCGCTGTGATGTCAGAAATAGGGGCCCAGGAGATGCTCCAGCAGGTGTGCGGATTGCCCTGTTTATCGATGGCGAAAGGGTTGATCGGCTAGAGGTCGAACCTGGTATCCCTGCCGGGACTGCGAATAGCAAATGGTTTTCAGATCTTGAACTCGATCTCCCAGTGGAAGCCCGCTGCGTTGCTGACGGCGGCAATTTGATCCCAGAGACGAATAACGATAACAATGCATTGGTCAGAACCCTGGAAAACTAAGAACCTATCCGAAAATTCGCTAGAACCGGTCTCCCGACCGTGTTCGCCTCGGTCAGGAGACCGGCCTGAGCTATTTTCGGATAGGTTCTAAGTAGAATGGCAACTATACCAAGTCGAATCATAAGGTTCCCCACAAGCTAGGAACACGGTTCCTACCAGGAACCGTGTTCCTAGTCGAAATTATTTCATGACTGAGCAGTTACCCCCAAGAAAGTTTTGAGATCAACCTGATTCGATAACAAGGGAGATAAAACCTAACCCACAGTGAATTGCAACTCATGCGTGTCTGTGCCACCGTTTGGGTTGATCGCATATGCGGTTATTCTCTCCTCCCCAGGTGAAATGGGTTGATACACAAGCTGCCTTGCCTCGAACTTTACCTCTCCCAACTCTGAAAAGAACTTGAACCAGAGCGGTCGACCGAGAGGGTCAGTAGCCTCAATATCCAACAGCGCATTACTCCCCATGGCAACATTTGATGTGGGAGAAGTGAAGTGCTCAATTTCTGGGTTGACCCCTTTCTCGAGGATCGCAGGTCTGCGACACAGATCCTGGTCGAATTGATGGGCAATCTCAAACACCGATATCAGGTCACGGTCAGCATTCCGGATCATTACCGTAAGATTGGCGCGAGCGAAGAGGATCAGATATCCTCCGGGAACCCCGAAAGCCACGTCGCCAGTGTTGATGTTTTCAAGTCTTAACAGCCGCGGGCCGTGAAATCTGGATAACTGCTCAATCAAGAAATGGTGCGCCTCGGCTCGAGAGGCTCTTTCGTGGACGACGACATTGAGCAGCCTTTCACCTTCATTATCCATGGGGTACCAGATCGAATCACTGGATGGCTGCCCATCCAGGTTTGTTTCTTGGTCAATATGATCAGCCTCCCAACCAGGGAACTGTTTATCACTCAAAGCATATTTCCAAATAAATAAGTTGTTTTCCAGCGTATTGGTTCCCTGCCAGGAGTCCAGGGCGTAGAAATCTACCAGTTCAGCGATTCGTTCATCATCCATATTTTCCTACTCCTTATCTGGCTTCTATTTTATTGGCATTTTTTCGATCCAAAGCGGGGAAACCAGAGATCGATTGGGCTTATTTTTGGGATCCAGTGGGGCGACGAGGCGGTCGAGGTAGGTTTTATCCCCCGGATTTCCAAAACGCATTTTAGCCACCAACTGAGGGGTATGCGGTGATTTGGTGGGATCTGCATCGCCGTCTACCTGCAGGCAGGCATCGTAAACTTCGCTTTGATTGGATTTGGATCCTTTCCAGGCCACCATGTGATATTCGAAGCCTAGTTTTTCCCATCCCATACATGGTTTCTCCCAACTACTGAACCCGATGCTGCGGATAGGATTTAGATAAAAGAAACGCGGGGAGGTATTTGTGCTGATATAACACATGGACAGATCGCAGCCTAATAGGTTTGAAAGCGTGTAAACAAAGTGTGCGCAGTCGGTACAATTAACAAATCTTCCTTTACCGGGCTTCCCTTGCAGGCGTTCAATGAATGCCGAGCAATTGAAAGGCCTGTACCCATAGCGGTCACCGCCGCCTCCCTTGCAATCATATTCGAAAATGCTCGAAGGCCCAACCCCAAGTTCATAGATACTCTTGGTGATCTTCTCCGCGGCGGTGTCCTGGTGTTTGGCACTCTGAGCCCAACTGGTTGCGAAATCCAGCGCGTCCGTCCAGGGTAAGTGGATATTCTTGATGTCGAATGGGGTTTGCACCCAGGGTTTGGAGGGGATTTCCAGGACTGAATAAACTCTATGACGGCTCTTGGCGAAATCCTTCCAGGGACCAGATTTGTTTTTGGCGTACTGCCAATGCCAGGTCACGGTATAACTGCCGACTCCATACTGGCTGAGCTTGACTTTCTTGAGCGCGAAGCGAACCAAACCGCTGCTTTTGCCCGAGTTGAAAGAAACCTGCTGAGCCTGGACTTCTCCAAGGATATTCGTGGCTAGTTTGACCACGCCTAAAGGGGCCAAAACCCGCAAGAAGAAACCTGAAATCATGTTGACAATGTTTTTTAGCCACAGTGTGGGGATGATCTGAACAATGGCCGGAGGGTCGGCGGGATCCACCGCCCGGATCCAGATCTTTTTCAAATTGGGGTCAGTGCGGTAGAACTCGGCGTCGATCTTGATGGTGTTCCCTTTGGTTTCTTTGATCGCATACGCCGCGGGTGAGTCTTCTGGCTTGACACTTTTGGCGCGCTGCCATTCTGGACGGGCAATATAGTGCGTTTTGTTCTTGCGGATATTAAAGGCGTTATCTTGCGCGGAATTAAAATCAATATTGAAGACAACAAATTCAAGTTGTACGCTCATGATGACCTCCTTCTCTGTTACCTGGATATGGATATTTAGTTTTGCTTAGTCGATTCGTAACTACTTCGACAATATCAACTTCGCGAGATCTTCCGAAAATGGGGGGTTACCGGGGTGCGGAGCACCCCGGTAACCCCCCATTTTCGGGCTTCTCGTCTGAAAGTTAACTTTGTCAAGCTACCCAGCCAGACTGGGATACTCTCGAATAAGGGAAAATCCTTTCAATGGCCGAGCAGATATGTTTATTCGTTGAAGGTGATACTGAGCTGGTTCCTTTGATCGTAAGAATACAGAATCGAGAGCGGAGGGTCATGCTTGGTGAGGAGTAAGACCTTCGGCAGTAGGGAATACAGATCCTCGACCAGGGGGTAATTTTGGACATTTTTGATCGGAATCCATTGTATCACACCTTCGCTGGAAGCCTTAGGATCGCCATGGTTGCTCTCGCCCCGAAATACAAAGACGCCGATCCCGGGAATGTCGCCTGTGTCAATCGTGATCGTCCCGCACAGCCACAAATCGTCAGCCTCCAGGCTAGTCTCCTCTTTCAGCTCCCGTCTAGCCGCGGATAGGATATCTTCCCCACGTTCAATGTGTCCCCCGATCCCGTTGTAAAGGTTTGCCCACAGGCGTTTATCCGGGGCGCCTTTGATCAATAAAACAGAATCCCCGCGCGTCAGGAAGATCAACGTGCGGGGAATGAGCGTGTAGCGGTCGGATGAAATGCCTTGGTCAGAAGATGGCATGTTAGGGTGCAAGGGAGCTGGGGCGCATGGGTGCTGGGGAGAATTCTCCCATGCTCCCAAGCTCCCTTGCTCTCTTGTCCAATTCCAACAATTATCCTTCTAACAACGCCCGAACTTTCTCCAATTGCCCGGCGCTACCCAAAAATTCATTTTTCTCGGCGATGAACTTGGCATATTCGGCCATGAATACTTTTCCAGGCGGGCGTAGATCGAAGTTCTCGGGCTTTTCCAGGAAGAACTCGCGGTGCACGCGCGTCCACACAAGGCGGCCATCAGTATCGATGTTGACCTTGGTGACACCCAATTTGGCGGCTCGCTTGAATTCGCTGGCATCAACGCCCTTTGCTCCGAGCAGTTTGCCGCCAGCAGCGTTGATGCGCTCGACTTCCTCCTCAGGGACGGAGCTGCTGCCGTGCATCACCAGTGGGAACCCAGGCAGGCGCTTCTGGATTTCCTCCAACACGTTGAAATGCAGACCCTGGGTGCCGCTGAACTTGAAAGCTCCGTGGCTGGTGCCGATGGCGCAAGCCAGCGAGTCGACACCCGTGCGCTCGACGAATTCCAGGGCCTGGTCGGGGTCGGTTAGTTTGGCATCCGCCTCGTCGACCCGGATGTGCTCCTCGACGCCGCCCAGCATGCCAAGTTCAGCTTCAACAACAACGCCTCTGGCGTGCGCATAGTCGACGACGCGCTTGGTGATGGCGATATTTTCGTCGAACTCCTCATGGCTGGCGTCGATCATCACCGAGCTGTAGAAACCGCTGTCGACACAGTCGTAGCAGGTCTCCTCGTCACCGTGATCCAGGTGCACCGCGAAGATCGATTCGGGGAAGACTTCGTCTGCGCTGCGGATCAGACCCTCTAACATAGTTTTATGGGTATAGGAGCGGGCGCCCTTGCTAATCTGGATGATAAAGGGGGCCTGGCTGTCCAGGTTGCCGCGGAACAAGCCCATGGTTTGTTCGAGGTTGTTGATATTGTATGCGCCAATGGCATATTTCCCATAGGCGGCTTCGAATAGCTTTTTGGTTGTAACGATCATGGTTGGACTCCTTAATGTTTGGCAGTTAATCCACGGTATTATAGCACCATTGCTCGGATTGAAAATGTGGTGTCATTACGCGGGGGTGAACTCAAATGCTGTAGAAACCAGCAGATGAATCTGCAGCAACATTTGCGAAGCCGCCCTCCGGCGGCTGATTTTAGCCTGCGTAGGCAGGCTTCGCATGCGTTGCTGCGACTTTGCCGAAGGCACGCAAAGCGAGTCGCCGGATATGATCATAACACTACATCTTTTGAGTGCACCCCATTGCGAGGCAGCTGTTTCGCCGAAGCAATCTCTCAGTTCTATAGGAGACTGCCACGCTCCCGCCGGTGGCGTCCGTTCGCAGTGACACAGCTGAGTAGTTAGACAATGTCAACTTCGTGAGAGCATCCGAAAATAGGGGGTCACGGGGGTGCGGAGCACCCCCGTGACCCCCAATTTTCGGGCTTCTCGTCTGAAAATTGACATTGTCTAATGTATTTCAAATAATTTAGGTGTGTTTCAAATGAATTGAACAACGTGTTCGTATTGCGTATAGCATATTGCGTATTGCGTGTTGCGTGCAGGTTTATGGAATACACTTTACGGAAAAAGCTATACAGAATACGCCGGACCATCTCCAACCGAGATGAAACATAACCAATTAGTTTGTCTGCAACATAGAACGAACAGAATCGTAAATAGAATCGAGCATCATTTGTTGCGTTTTGGATGCTCCGCGACTATAATCAAGTTTAGCAACACCTTTAGAGAGTATGTAGTATTCTGAGGAGGAAAAAATGTCCGATTTGTTTGAGAAAGTTACCGGCGACCAGGATTTCTTCAAGAAGATTGCCAGCAAAATCCCTGGCTTTGATGGTTATATCGAGAGGCAGAACCGACGTGCAGCGGACAAGTTGCTGCGTGAGACTGTAGCGGACAGATTCGAAGAGCTGTATCAGCGCATCTCTGCGGTCCAGGCGGATTTTATTAGCGAGGGCCAAATCTTATATGTCGATGACCTGGAGAAGGCAGCCATCAAAGTGCGCACCTTCATCGACAAAGTTCGTAGGGCATCCTACGGTTACTCTGGTTTCTTCGATGCTGCCAAGATCAACGAAGAAGAGTTGGCTCGGGTTTATGAATATGACGCAGCCATGCTCGATCTGGTGGATGGCGTCAACCACGCCATCGATAACGTGGAAGCCTCCATGGGTTCCGATGGCTTACCTGCGGCGATCCGCAATTTGGTCAGCTCAGCTCAAGAGTGCCTGAATGTTTTCAACCGCCGCGACGAGGTAATGATGCAAGGATAAAAATAGGACGTGGATTGCCAGAGACACACATAGCGAGGCGGATTGACGCTGATAAAATTGTTTTCAGAGAAAATCCAAAAAGAATCCGCGTTTTTCCGCGAAAATCAGCGTCCCAAACATGAGAAATGAGAAATTCGGTGTTATGATATTGAAGAATATGAAACCTTGGAGGATTGGTGATGGCTAGAATTTTTGATGTAATTGAATATGCAGATGAGATGCGTGATCGCATCGTACAGCGTTTCCCTGAGCAGGGCTCTGGTGATTACCGCATTGGCTCGCAGGTGATCGTGCGTGAGTCACAGGCGGCGGTGTTCTTCCGGGATGGGCAGGCCTTGGATGTCTTTGGCCCTGGACGGCATACCATTGCGACGGCCAATATCCCTGGCATCATCGATTTTATTGGCAAGGCGTTCAATGACCGCACGCCTTTCACGGCTGAGGTTTACTTCGTATCTATGCGAGAGTTCCTAGACACGAAATGGGGCACCCCCCAGCCGATCATTGTGCGCAATCCGGGCATGGGATTAGGTGTCGCTCTGCTGCAGGGCTTCGGCACCTACAGCTTTCAGGTCTCTGACCCGCAGCAGTTCGTAACTCAGATTGTTGGTTCTTTGGGTGCTTATCGCACCAGCGAGATCGAAGATCGTTTGCGGGGGGTGCTGCTCTCTGACCTGACCGACCTTTTGGGAGAGACGGCTGCCGAACACAGTGTTGTCGATCTGATCGGCCTGGTCAATGAGATGAGTGCCGGCGTGCGTGCGAAAGCCCAGGATCACTTCGCTTCTTTAGGCCTGACGTTGAAATCTTTCATCATTTCCAATCTCAAGCCGTCCGATAAGTCCGCTGAAGAGTTGCGCAATATGGGTATGCTGGATATGAATACCTACACCCAACTGCAGGCTGCGGATGCCATGTTGGCGGCTGCCGAGAATCCTAGCGGTGGCGCAGGCTTGACGGCTGGCATTGGTGCTGGCTTGGGCGTCGGCAATGTGCTGCAGCAATCCCTACAGGGTATGACCGGAGCGCAAGGTCAACAGGCTGCGGCTGGGGCACCGGCCGGTGGCGGTATGCCCGACGTGATGACACCCTCCGAAGCGGCTGGTTTCTTGAAGGTCTCTGAGGAGGACGTTATCGCGGCTATCGAGGCTGGCGATCTGAAGGCCAAGAAACTTGGCAATGCCTTCCGCATCAGCAAGAAATCTTTGGAAGAGTTCTTGAGCGGATAGAATCCAGCCATTCTAAATGTAAATACCTAAAAATACAGGGTGCAAGCTGGCGCGCAGCGCCGCTTGCACCCTGTATTTTTATGATGGAAATTTAACTTGACATGAAGTAAAAAATACTATACTATATGTAAAAGCTACATAACTACTCAGCCCAACAAGAAACCCCCCGAAAAAAGGGTATGCGTGGGGGTCCACCCCACGCATACCCTTTTTTCGGGTAAATCTGTTCCTTGGATCAGCAGTTATTAATATGCTATTCTTTCTGAATTCATCATGCCAAAATCACAATTGAAAAATAAGATTCGCAAATTGCGCTTCGAAAATGGAGAGATGACTCAAAAGGAGCTTGCATACCGGGTGGGCTGCACACGACAAACCATCAATGCGATTGAAGCAGGTAAGTATGGTCCTGCTCTTGAGTTGGCCTTTAAGATCGCGGCCGTTTTTGGTGTTGGAATCGAAGAAGTCTTTCAATATGAAGTATCAGAATAAGGATATAGGATAACAAAAAGGGTGTCGGGAGATTTCCCTGGTAATGTCCAGATTTGGGGGGATGGGGCGTTCTCAGCCCGCC